>JANLWK010000068.1:0-3009 GCA_031364505.1 Candidatus Eiseniibacteriota bacterium
TCGTCCATGAGTTGCATGAACGCCTCGTTGCTGCGGAGCTGCGGATAGTTCTCGACGACGACGAGCAGCCGTCCCAGCGCTCCGTCCATCGCCTGGCCCGCCGCGATGCCTTCCTGCGGCGTCTTGGCACCCGACATCTGCGCCCGCGCCTGGGCGATCGTGCCGAACACTTCCTGCTCCTGGATCGCCGTTCCCTTCACCGTCTCGACCAGGCTGCCGATCAGGTCGTTCCGGCGCTGGAGCTGGTTGTCCACCTGGGCCCACTTCTGGTCCACCGCCTCCTTGCTCGTGACGAGACGGTTGTAGTTGCCCATCAGACAGCCGCCGACACTCAGCAACAGCAGAGCGACGACCGCGACCGCGATCAGACCACCGCGCTTCATGCTCCGACTCCTTTCACACGCGGAGCGCGCCGGGCGCGCCCGCGAGAGGGACTACCAGGAACCTCCGCCGCCACCGCCACCGCTCCGCCCGCCTCCGAATCCACCGAAACCCCCGCCGCCACCCCCGAAGCTGCCGCCGCCGAAGCCGCCGCCGCCGAAGCCGCCGCCACCGAAGCCGCCGCCCATTCCACCACCGAATCCGCCACCCCACCCGCCCATTCCGCCCCAGCCGCCGCGCCTGCCGCGGCCCCGCCGGGCGTTGGCGATGAGCAGCATGATCCCGATGTAGAGGAGGAGCGCGAGCCACACGGCGCTCTTCGGGCTCGATCGGCGCCCCGTCGAGTAGCGCAGCTCCGTGCCGTTCCACTCGAGCGTGACGCCCTGCGCCTCGCCGATCTTCGCCGCGCTCGCGAGCACGCCCTGCGTGATGCCGCCGGCGAAGTCGTTCTCGCGGAACCGCGGCGCCATGATCTCGCGCACGATGCGCGACTGGAGCCCGTCGGGCAGCGTGCCTTCGAGATCGTAGCCGGTTTCGAAGCGCACATCGCGCTCATCCATCGCCACGAGCATCAGGAGCCCGTTGTCCTTGCCCTTCTGCCCGATGCCCCAGCGCTTGAACACGCGCACCTTGTAGTCCGACGGATCGAGGGGTGCGGTCGTCCGCACGGTGAGCACCGCGAACTGGACGCCGGTCTTCCGCTGCAACTGATCGAGGAAGGACTCGAGCTTGGCCCGCGACGGCTCGTCCAAGAGGCCGGCGAGATCGTTGACGTAGCCGGCGGGCTCGGGGAGCGAGACCTCGCCCGGCCGTGCGGTGGAATCCTGCGACCACGCGTGCCCGGGCGCCGTGATCCACGCCGTGGTGCAGGCGAGGATCAGGAGGCCACGGGCGAGGAGCCCAGGCACTCCCGGGCGTCTCATGACACGCGGAGCTGGTCGATCGCGACCACGAGCCGGCCGATCTCCGCCAGGAACGCGCGGTAGATCGGCTCGATCTCGGACGCCTTGTAGCGCCGGTCGGACGAACGCACCTCGAACGCCGGGAGCAGACTCGCGGCATCGAGACCGAACTCCGACGCGATGCGCCGGATCATGTCGGCGCGGTCCGCCGGGACGGCCTGCCCGCGCAGCCGGAGCAGCGTGCGGAACAGCGTCGAGAAACTGCTCGCCGTCCCGCGCAGCACGTCCTGCAGCGCCTCGGCCTTCCGCGACGAGTGGAGCCACGCCTGGCGGAGCTGGATGTGCTTCGCGCGCAGCTCGTGTTCGCACTGGAGCCGCAGGAACTCGCGCGGCACGTCGATCGGGCCGAGCACGTCGTCGCCGTCGAGCCGGAGGTTCTGTTCGCGCAGCTCGAGCAGCTCGATCGGAAACGTGTCGAGCGAATCCTCGACCTGGGTGCGCGTCAACAGCAGCAGGTCGAACCCCGGCGACTTCGGCGAATCGGGCAGCGCCGCCCGGGTGCTGTCCAGCGTCGCGGGATCCAGTTCGCGCGCGACGATCAGCACGTTGACGCGCGAACGGCGGACGTCGAAGCCCGGCGCCAGCACGCTGCCGGTGAGGTAAGCGGCCACGTAGTCGGCGCCGAGCGCCGCCTTGAGCGGGGCGATCCACGCGCGCGCCGCGTCGGCGATCTCGCGCGGCGGCTCCGGACGCGCGCCCATTGCGGCCTGTTCGGGGGATTGTTCCACGCCGGGAACGCTACGGTCGGCGTCCGCGGGGGTCAAGCACGCCCGGGCGCGTTGTGGACGCGTGACCGCAGCTGTTTCGCGGATTACATGTCATGGAGTCGCCATGCCAACTCGTCCTGGGACGAGTTGCCGGCCCTACTCGTTCCAGCGTGTGACGCCGTTCGGGCCGGTGGCGCCGAAGCGGTCGAAGAAGCCGCCCGCGTAGAGCCGCGAGTCATGCACGAGCAGGGCATCCGCGAACCCGGCGAGGTTGCCGATGCGCGCCCAGCGGTCGCCCTGCCACGTCGCCACGGCTCCGATGAACTCGCCGCCGGCGACGAGGCGATCCTGGTAGGCCGACAGCGCGAGCACGCCTTCCGCCCCGCCCTGCCCGGGTCCCGTGCCGACCGAATCCCACGCGGCGCCCGTCCAGCGCGCGACGTGGACGGCGGGCACCGCGCCGGCCATCGTGAAGGTGCCGCCCGCGTAGAGCGTGTCGCGGAGCACGTAGAGCGTGCGCACGACGCCGTTCAGCGCGCTCGCACCGCCGAGCGGGTGCCACGCCGATCCGTTCCACGCGGCGATGTAGTGCGCGTCGACGCCGCCCGCGGTCTGGAACCAGCCGCCGGCGACGACTTCGCCGTGGTACACGGCGAGTGCCGCGACGACATCGTCCATGCCCGTGCCCATCGCGTGCCACGACGAGCCGTCCCACCGCGCGATCATGCGAGCCGGTACGCCGCCCGCGTGCAGGAACACGCCGCCGGCGATCAGCTCCGTGCCGTTCACGCCGAGTGCCAGCACGTTCCAATCCATCCCGCCGCCGATCGACCGCCACGCCGATCCGTTCCAGCCCGCGAGGTGCGCCGTCGAGTCACCGCCCGCGCGCTCGAACGCGCCGCCCGCGACGAGCATGCCGTCGTGAACCGTCAGCGCCAGGACATCGGAGTTGGGTTGTA
>JANLWK010000075.1:0-18538 GCA_031364505.1 Candidatus Eiseniibacteriota bacterium
CTGCTCACCGAGCCCGTCCCCTCCGGCTATCGCTCGATCGCGCAGGACCCGCGCCCGGCGCGCTGGCTGCTGCTCGTGATGCGCGCCGACGTGCCGCCGACCACGCGGCTCGCGGCGCGACACGCGCTCGGCCACGGCGTGAACCGCGCCGAGGTGGCGCGCGCGCTGAGCCGCGAGGCGGCGGAGTTCGGCGCGTGGATCGAGGGCGCCACGACGTTCGACTTCCCGCGCCTCGATCCGCAGGCGATCGAGTCGTGGCGGGAGCGAGGCAAGCTCGGCCGCTCGTTCCACGTCGTCATGACCTACGACGACAACGGCCCGGCCGCCGAGGTCGCCCGCGCGCTCCAGGGCGAGTGGTCGGCCCACGCCATCTATGTGGAGCTGAACCCGCTGGTCGGCGCCAAACGCCAGGCCCAGATGCTCGGCGGCCAGAACCAGCTGGCGCTGGTTGACGTGCAGGACCTGACGACCACGCCCTCGGCGCTCGCGGCGTACGTCATGCCGCTGCGCGGGCCGGCCGTGGGGGCGGTGCGCACCGGCTGGCGGACGCGGGAGTTCGACCCCTGGATGGCGCCGTCCCGGCGGACGCCGGCGTGGGACCCCGCCAACGTCCAGCGGCGCTTCGAGGACGACCGCGTCGTACTGCCGCTCGCGCGGCTCCGCTGGAGCTGGGTGGAGCGCGCCGATGGGCCGATTACGCCGTTTCACCCCCATTTCGGGCCTGAATGCCCGAGTCCCTCGGTGCCGCGGTAAGCAGGTCATGTAAAATTGTGCCCCGATTCCGGTTGACCCGGCATCTACACGTTCCTTATCGTTACCTCCGCATCGTCCGGGTCTCCCCCCGCCACGTGGCTTCGATCCTGCATCTTCGAGCTCGTGGTGCGCCTTCCGGGCGCGCCATGTCGCATTCCACCTGACCACGTACCGGGACCCCTGCCTCCATGACCCGATTCCTGCTGCTTACTTTGACGCTCGTCGTGTGCCTGTCGCCATCGGCCCAAGCGGCTTCAAATCCCGCCTCCGCCACCCTCGAGCGCGAGTTCACGTTCGAAGCCTCGCGCTTCCACCTCGTTCCATCGGGCCAGGCCACGGAGATTCGCGTCGACGGCGCGGCCCCGAGCGCCGACGCCGGCAAGCCCGAGCTGCCATGGCTGAGTGAGACGTTCGACGTCCCGGCCGGCATGCGCGCCGCGAGCGTCGAGGTCCTCGAGCTTGCCACCGAGCCGTTCGCCAAGGACATCCGGCTGCCGAGCGGCTGGACGGTCGCGGACGACGGCCAGGGTGCGAAGCTGCCGACGCGCAGCGTTCCCGATCCCGCGAGCTTCATGCGCGCCGGATTCCAGCCCGCTCGCATCGTCGACCTGGGCCCCCAGGGATCCCAGCGCGGCCGCACGATCGCTTCCATGAAGGTGTGCCCAGTGCGCTGGGACGCCGTCACCGGCCGGCTCGAGCGCGTCACGCGTTTGCGCGTGCGCGTCGCGCTCGAACCCGCGACCGTGGCCCCCGTGCCGCGGCTGCGCGTCGTTCCCGAGTGGGAAGACGAGTCGCCGTCGGGCTCGCTCCGTTCCCGTACGCAGTCGCTGTCGATGGTCGGCGGCCGCCGCGCGCTCGGCACGCTGAGCGCCACCCAGGTGCCGTCGCTGCTCGGCAGCCCGGTCGAGTACGTGATCATCACGAACGACGACATGGCCGCGGAGTTCCAGCGGCTCGCCGACTGGAAGACCCAGTCGGGCGTGCCCGCGGTCGTGCGCACGGTGTCGTTCATCCGCAGCGAGTACCCGCGCGGCGCCGACGACGCCGAGAAGGTCCGCGAATTCCTCAAGGACGCGTATTCCCGCTGGGGCACCAAGTGGGTGATGCTCGGTGGCGACACCGAGGTCATCCCCGTGCGCTTCGCGTACAACAAGTACTTCCTCGGCGGCCAGGCCATCGCCAGCGACCTGTACTATTCGTGCCTCGACGGAAACTGGGACGGGGACGGCGACAACCTGTATTCCGAAGGCACCGCCCCCGGCGTGCTCGGCGACCAGGCCGACCTGCTTCCCGAGGTGTACGTCGGGCGCGCGCCCGTGACGTCCGTTGCGGGCGCCAAGGCGTTCATCGACCGCACGCTCGCCTACGCGAAGACGCCGGTGGGTGACTACGAGCGCGGCGTGCTGATGTTCGCCGAGGTGCTGTTCCCCGAGGACTGGCACTCGGGACAGCAGGTCCAGCTCGACGGAGCGAGCCTCGCCGAAGAGCTGCTGCCGACGATCGCCAAGAACCCGTCCATGCGCACCACCCGCCTGTACCAGAACTACACCGCGGCCTGGGCGCCGGGCGCGCTGCCCGAGACGAAGGCGACCGTGCTCGACTCGCTCAAGAAGGGCTACGGGTTCACGATCCACGTGGGTCACGGCTACCGCACGGTCATGTCGGTCGGCGACGCCAACCTGACGCTGCCCGACATCGCCTCGCTGTCGAACGGCGCCCGGCTGACGAACCTCTACGCTATCAACTGCACCTCGAACGCGATCGAGTTCCCGTGCATCGGCGAATCGTTCCTGACCGCCGCGAACGGCGGCGCGGTGACGTCGGTCGGCTCGACGCAGCTGGACTTCCCCTACGCGGGACGGCTGTTCGAGCGCGAGTTCTTCAAGGTGGTGTTCGACGACAGCATCACGGCGGCGGGCGAGGCCCAGGCGCGCCAGAAGCTGCCGCAAATCGCCATCAGCGGTGACGACAACGCCTACCGCTGGATGCAGCAGTCGCTGCTGCTGCTCGGCGACCCCGAGCTGCGCATGTGGACCGGCACGCCGCGCACACTGACGGTGACGGCGCCCCCGTCGTTCGCGCTCGACGACACGGTGATGACGGTCACCGTGCTGGTCGGGGGCCTGCCGCTCGCCGGCGCCAAAGTGACGGCGTACAAGGTGAACGACGCCCTCAAGGTCGGCACGACGAACGTCGCGGGTGTCGTCGTGCTCCCGTTCCGCGTCGACAGCCTCGGCACCATCACGCTCACCGTAACCGGATACGACTGCAAGCCCGATCAGAAGACCCTGAACGTCACGACCAGCACGCTGAGCCTGCTCGCCGACATGGGCCCCACGGTCGACGACGACGGTGTGGGCGGCACGAGCGGCGACGCGGACACGAAGCCCGACGCGGGCGAAGTCGTCGACCTGCGCGTGCCGGTCAAGAACGCCGGCGGGACCGCGGCGAACACCGTGAACGGCATCCTGACGTCGAGCGATCCCAACGTCACGATCACGACGCCGTCGGTGAGCTACGGCACGATCAACGCCGGCGCCACGGTGACGCCGGCGGGCGCGTTCCGGGTGACGATCAGCGCGGCGACTCCCGACCAGCGCGAGGTGTCCTTCAGCCTGAGGCTCGTCGACGGCGGCGGACGCTCGCGGGTCAAGGTGTTCCCGGTCACGGTGCGGGCGCCGGATCTCCGCCACTTCGGCCACACGATCGCGGAGCCGGTCGGCAACGGCAACGGCATCCCCGACGCGAACGAGACCCTGACGTACACGCTCAAGTTCAAGAACCTGGGCACGGCCGAGGCCCGCTCGGTGACGGCGATCGTCCGCTCACTCGACAACAACTCGGCGGCGACGGACAGCACGGTCTCGTTCGGCGACATCGGGCCGCTCGTCGAGAAGACCGCGCTGGACGGCGTGACATTCATGATCGGGCCCACGACCGCGAAGCTGCAGCTGCGCGTGTCGGACAACCACGGCCTGCGCGCCGTGCTGCCGCTCGACGTGACGGTGCCGACGGCGCCGGTCGACGTGGCCGGCATCGGCCGCGCGACGACGATCCAGCTCAGCTGGACGCCGGCGCCGGAATCCGACCTGCTCGGCTACAACATCTACCGCTCGACGTCCGCCGGCGGGCCGTTCACGAAGTCGAACAGCGTGCCCACCGACCGGATCGCGTACTACGACGACACCCCGCTGTTGCCGCTGACGCGCTACTACTACCAGGTCACCGCGATCGACTCGTCGGGCAACGAATCGCCGAAGTCGCCGGTGTCCAACACGAGCACGAGCCCGCCGAACCATGCCGGCTGGCCGATCCCGATGAACTCGGCATCCTTCGCGCCCGTCGCGGTGGACCACCTGTTCCCGTTCTACTCGCTCGACATCGCCTCGGGCGGTGACGTCATGTATTGCTGGCACGCCGACGGCACCGCGCCCCTCGACGCCGACGGCGCGGGCGCCACGAACGGCGACGTGACCGAGCGCGGCACCTCGTACGAGGGCGGCGTGTCGATCGGCGACATCAACAACGACAACCAGGCCGAGATGATCGGCGTCGCGTCGGACTCCGAGCAGGTCGTCGTCGTGGGTCAGAACGGTCAGACGATGACCGGCTGGCCGCAGCCGATCCAGGACCGCGCATGGTCCTCGGTGGCGCTCGGCGACCTCGACAACGACGGCAAGCGCGAGCTGGTGTTCGCGGCCTTCCTGCAGAGCGGCGACGTGGCGGTGAGCGCGGGCCGGGCGCTGTACGTGTTCCGCTCCACCGGCGCCCAGTGGACCGACGGCGACGCGAACCCGGCCACGAACGGCGTGTTCAAGCTGATGGCCGGCCAGTACAACATCGGCACGCCGGCGATCGCGGACCTCGACGGCAACGGAACCCGCGACATCATCTATGGTGGCTTCGACGGCAAGCTCTACGCCTGGCGTCCGGACGGGACGAACCTGCCCGGCTTCCCGGTCACGCTGCCCACGGCCATCACGGGCTCGGTGGCGATTGGTTACTTGGACGGGCCGTCCGACACGCAGCTCGACATCCTCGTCGTCACGGGCTCGTACGGCACGCCGGCCAACGCCGACTCGCTGTACGCCTTCCGCGCCACCGGCGCGCGCCGGCCGGGCTTCCCGGTCTACGTGCACGCGAGCGAGAGCATCAAGTCGCCGTCGCCGGCACTGGCGGACATGAACAACGACGGCTTCCTCGACGTCGTCCAGGCGGGCACCGACGGCAAGGTCTACGTGTACGACCGCAACGGCGCGCAGCTGGCGCCGTGGACGAACGGCATCACGTACTCGACGTTCACCGTCGCGGCGACCGAGGGCAGCCCGGTCGTCGCGGACATCAACGGCGACAACATGAACGACGTCATCGTCGGCGACGAGAACGCCACGCTCACCGCGATCAGCGGCATGACTGGCGCGATCCTGCCCGGCTTCCCGATCCACCTGCCGTCGCCGGTCAAGTCGGCGGCGGCCGTGTGCGACTGCGACGCCGACGGCAAGACCGAGATCGTGCTGTCGGGCGCGGACCAGACCGTGACGGTGTGGGACTACGACTTTCCGTTCTCGCCGAACGGCCAGCCGCCGTGGCCGCAGTTCCACCACGACGCGCAGCGCACGGGCTTGTATTCGACGAAGGCCTTCACGGGCGTGGAGCCCGAGGAGACCGCGGCGATCACGTCGCTCGACCTGTCGGCGGCATTCCCGAATCCGGCGCGCGGCGCGGCGGCCAGGATGTGGTACGCGATCCCGTCGGGCCGCTCGGGCCAGCTCGATCTCGCGATCTTCGACATCGCCGGCCGGCAGATCCGCTCGATCGCGAGCGGTGCGGTGAAGGCCGGTCGCTATTCCGCGAGCTGGGACCTGGGTGACGGCGCGGGACACCGCGTCGGACCGGGCCTCTACTTCGCGAAGCTCACGATCGGCGCCGAGACGCGTTCGCAGAAGATCATCGTCGTCCAGTAAGCCGCCCTCGAAACAGGGCGGACATCGGTCGAAAACCGGGCTCATAACCCGCAATCACCGCGCGGCCACTCCTCATCAGGGGGGTGGCCGCGTGTGTTAGATTCGCCGGCTCATGTCGAACCCACCCGTCGTACCGACCGCCGATGCCGCGGCCCCCGAGCGCATGGATTTCATCCGCGAGATCGTCCAGCGCGACCTCGCCGAGGGCGCTACCCAGGGCATCGCAAAGGCCATCGTCACGCGCTTTCCGCCCGAGCCGAACGGCTACCTGCACATCGGGCACGCCAAGGCGATCTGCCTCAACTTCGGCATCGCCCGGGAATTCGGCGGCCGCTGCAACCTGCGCATGGACGACACGAACCCGACGCGAGAGGACGTGGAGTACGTCGACTCGATCACGGCCGACATCCACTGGCTGATCGACGGCTGGGCGGACCACTGCCTCGGGCTCAAGCGACCGGGCACACGCCCCGTCGCCGACGCGGCGAGCCACGACTGGCGGGCGCCCGCGGTGGCGCCGGTGACCGACGCGAAGCGTGAGCCGTTCTACGCCTCGGACTACTTCGAACCGCTCTACGACCTCGCCGCGCGCCTGATCGAGCGCGGCAAGGCCTACGTCTGCGACCTGTCGCCCGAGGACACCGAGCGCTACCGCGGCACGCCGGATCAGCCGGGCACGAGCAGCCCGTTCCGCGACCGGCCCGCCGCGGAGAACCTCGACTGGTTCCGGCGCATGCGCGCGGGTGAGTTCCCGGACGGCGCGCGCACGCTGCGCGCGAAGATCGACATGAGTGCCCCGAACATCTGGCTGCGGGATCCCGTGCTGTACCGCATCCGCCACGCGGATCACCACCAGACGGGCGCGAGCTGGCCCATCTACCCGATGTACGACTTCGCCCACGGGCTGAGCGACTACATCGAGGGCATCACGCATTCGATCTGCACGCTCGAGTTCGAGGTGCACCGCCCGCTCTACGACTGGCTGCTCGAGTCGCTCGCGCTGCCGCGGCCGCTGCCGCACCAGTACGAATTCGCGCGTCTCAACCTGACGCACACGATCATGAGCAAGCGGAAGCTGCTGAAGCTCGTCCAGGACCGCCACGTGCACGGCTGGGACGATCCGCGCATGCCCACGATCACCGGCATGCGCCGCCGTGGCTATCCGGCGCAGGCGATCCGCGACTTCTGCGAGCGCATCGGTGTCGCCAAGCGCGAGAACATGGTCGAGCTGGCGCTGCTCGAGCACTTCGTGCGCGATCATTTGAACCGGACGGCCCGCCGCGCGATGGCGGTGCTGCGGCCGCTGCGCGTCGTAATCGAGAACTACCCCGAGGGCAAGGTCGAGACGTTCGACGCGGTGAACAATCCGGAAGATCCGTCGGCCGGCACGCGGCCCGTGCCGTTCTCGCGCGAGCTGTGGATCGAGCAGGACGACTTCCGCGAAGTGCCGCCGCCCAAGTACCACCGGCTGAGTCCGGGCGTCGAGGTGCGGCTGCGCTACGGCTACCTGATCCGCTGCACCGGGGTCGTGAAAGACCCGGCGACCGGCGAGGTCGTCGAGGTGCGCGCGACGTGCGACCTCGAGACCAGGAATGGCGTTCCCGCGGACGGCCGCAAGGTGAAGGCGACCATCCACTGGGTGTCGGCCGCGCACGCCGTCGACGCCGAGGTGCGGCTCTACGACACGCTGTTCAGCGTCGAGAAGCCCGACGACGTGCCCGAGGGCTCCGAGTTCACCGACCTGCTGAACCCGAACTCGCTCGAGGTGCTGAAGGGCGCCAAGGTCGAGCCGTCGCTGGCCGACGTATCGCACGACACCCCGGTCCAGTTCGAACGGCTCGGTTACTTCTGCGCTGATCGCGACGACTCGCGTCCCGGCGCGCCAGTGTTCGATCGCACCGTCACGCTCAAGGACGCGTGGGCGCGCATCGAGAAGCGGCAGGGGGCCGGATGAGCGACTCGAGCGTTTACCGCGACTCCGCGGGCGCAGCGGACGCGGGGTCCGGGGGGGCCGGGGCGTCCGGGGCGTCGGGCGGGGCGGACGTACGCGTGCGGTTCGCGCCGAGCCCGAGCGGCTACCTGCACGTCGGCGGCGCGCGCACGGCCCTCTACAACTACCTGTTCGCGCGCGCCTCGGGCGGCACGTTCATCCTGCGCGTCGAGGACACCGACGCCGCGCGGTCCACCGAGGAGTCCGTGCGCGCGATCCTCGAGAGCATGCGCTGGCTCGGCCTCACATGGGACGAGGGGCCCGGCGCGGGAGGGGAGTACGGCCCGTACTTTCAGTCCGAGCGCCGCGCGATCTACCGGACGCACGCCGATGAACTGATCGCCGCGGGTCGCGCCTACCCGTGTTACTGCACGCCCGAGGAGCTCGAGGCGATGCGCGCCGAGCAGACGGCGAAGAAGGAGCCGCAGCGCTACGACGGCCGCTGTCGCGGCCTCGATGCCGCCGCGCGCGCGGCGCGCGAGGCGGAGGGACGGAAGCCGGCCCTGCGCTTCGCCCACGATTCCGCGGGATCGACCGCATGGCACGACGTCGTGCGCGATCAAGTGACGTTCGAGAACGCCCAGCTCGACGACTTCGTGCTGCTGCGCTCGGACGGCGTGCCGACGTACAACTTCGCCTGCGTCGTCGACGACCACGCGATGCGCATCAGCCACGTGATCCGCGGCGACGATCACATCTCGAACACGCCGCGCCAGCTGCTCGTCTACGCCGCGTACGGCTGGACGCCGCCGACGTTCGCGCACGTGTCGATGATCCTCGGCCCCGACGGCTCGCGGCTGTCCAAGCGCCACGGCGCCACCTCGATCGAGGCCTACCGCGACGAGGGCTTCATCGCGCCGGCGCTCGACAACTTCCTGGCACTGCTCGGCTGGGCGTTCGACGACAAGACCGAGCTGTTCACGCTCGCCGAGCTGGAGCGCGTGTTCCGGCTCGAGCGCGTGGGTGCCAACCCGGCCATGTTTAACATCGAGAAGCTGACCTGGCTCAACGGCCAGCACCTGAAGCGCCTGCCCGAGGACGAGCGCGTCGCCCTCGTCACCGGCTACCTCGCGTCGCGCGGCCGCGACCTCTCGGCGCACCGGCCGGCGTGGTGGGCGGAGTTCGTGCGCGTGCTGGGCGAGCGCGTGAAGACGCTCGCGGACGCCGAAGTCTGTGGCCGCTTCGCGCTCGACGAGACGCTCGCGATCGAGGACGCCGCGTGGGCCGAGGTGGCGGCGAAGCCCGACGCCGGCCCGCGGATGGAGGCGCTGGCGGCGCGGCTCGAGGCCGCGAGCGGCGACGACCTGGCCGAGCTGGAGCGCGTGACGCGCGAAACGGCGACCGAGCTGGGCATCAAGGCGGGCGAGCTGATCGGCCTGGCGCGCGTGGCGCTGACGGGCAGCAAGGCGAGCCCGGGCATCTTCGAGGTGATGGGGCTGCTGGGCCGCGGGCGCGTGGTGGCGAGGCTGCGCGAGGCCGCCGCGCGTTGGGTCTCGGGGCGGAACTTGCCTGCCGGCAAGGGCCTCTGATAGTTTTTCCGACCGCTTACTGCCCCGTGGTGTAACGGTAGCACGACTGGCTCTGGACCAGTTAGTCGAGGTTCGAATCCTTGCGGGGCAGCCATCTCTCGACCGTTCGCGCGCGTCCCTGCCGGACCTCGAAGAGATCGCGTGGCTAACGCCCGCGCAACGCAGCATTGTGGCGCTATCGTCTAGGGGACTAGGACAGATGGTTCTCAGCCATCAGACCGGGGTTCGAATCCCCGTAGCGCTACCATCACTTACGCGGTTCGAAGTCGGTCATATGGCTCGAAGCCATCAGGCCGTGGCGAATTCCTGTGATCTCGAGGAGTCCGTTTCAGAAATAGCGTCCCAATCTGCTTCGTGAGCCGGTTCACCAGGAGCTCATCGCAACAAGCTCGCCGACTGCCTGGACAGCGCGACCTCGATGCGCGCAACGGCGACCGCAGCGCGTGCCTCGAGCCAAGCACGCTCTCCCTCAACTACGCGGGAACGCATGAGCAGCGTTTCGGAGAGGTTGGCTTCGCCGGAGGCGAAGAGTCTTTCAATGGTTCGTAGGGCGGGTGCCGCCTCGGCGCTGATGTCCGGGACGAGGGTGCTCAGCGATTCCTCAGCGATCCTCAACCGCTCGGCCGCTCGTAACTCTTCCGTCGCCGCCCGCGCCGCTGTGGATCGTTCGACGGCTTCGGCAAGCTTGAGGTTCCCCCGCGCCGCGCCGATGCCGGATTGATTCCGGTTCCACAGTGGCACTTGAAGTGCAACGGTGGGGCCGAAAACGTCTCGCCCTGCATCCCTTTCATATGAGATTCCCAATCCCACCGCGGGCAGCATCGCAGCTCGCTCTCGCGACAGCGCCGAGCGCGCCGCCCGCGTCGCCGCCTTCGTGGCAATGAGGTCAGACCGGGGCGCGCCGTCCCCCAATTCGACCGGGGCAGCCACGAGCGGGTCTCGTACCATGTCGCCCGGTGTCATTCCAATCAGAGCCGCAAGGTCGACATCCGACTCCGACGCCTGCGCGTGAGCGTCGAGCCATGCGGACAAGGCCCGGGCCTGTTCGAGTCGCGCGAGACGTAAGTCCAGATCGACACCTTCCCCGGCCGCCATCCTTGCCTCGGCGACCTCCCGCAGGCGAGCAAGCAGTGCACGGTCATCCTCAGCAAGTCGAACCAATTCCCGGCCCAAGACTGCGCGGGCGTAGGCCCGGCGCGTCGTGGCCGCAGTTTCGAAACGACCTCGGTCAACTGCCGCCCTTGCTGCTCGTAGGCTCGCTCCGGCGCTCCTGAATGCAAAGAGACCCTCGCCAGTAATCGACAGCGGCTGTGTAACCGAGCCGGTTAGCCGGCTGCGGTCATCCGAGAAGGAGACTTCCACCTCGGGATTGTGCCCCAGGAAGCGGCCCGAGCTGCGCATGCCAGCTGCCGCGTCGACATCGGCTCGACGGGCAGCGAGCGCAGGGTCACTCGCCAGGGCCGCCCGCACCGCATCATCGGGCGTCATGACCGCCGCAGTCGCGAGAGACGTCAGCAGGGTAAGCAAGGTCAACATGGAGCCTCCGGGAGTGGCCTAAAACTGGCCGAAGTTTTCGACAGGAGATACCCAAAACGTCCCGTGTCCCGCGAAGTCGGCTCCGGCCGCGCGGAGCGAGTCCAGCACGGCGGTGAGTTGTTCCGTGGGAAGCACGATGTCGACGCGCACGCGTGGGACGTATCCCACCACGCGATCGCGCGCGGACAAGAACTGATCCTCGATCGTATGCGGCCCGTGCCCCTCGACGAGGGACACCGTGAATCCCGTGACGTCGAGGGCGCGCAGGTGATCGGTCACCGACTGTTGCACGCTGGCATTGACGATCAGTACGAGTGTCTTCATCGGGCACTCCGGCTGAGGAGCCGACGCTCGGCTCGTTCCTCGAGCCAGGCGTACAGCGTCGGCAACAATACGAGCGTGAGAAGCGTCGAACTCACCAGTCCGCCGATGACAACCACGGCCAGCGGGCGCTGGATCTCGGAACCCGGGCCACTGGCAATCAGCATTGGAGTCAGTCCCAGGCTTGCGATCATCGCAGTCAGCAGGACCGGACGGACTCGGCGCGCAGCTCCCTCTCGCACCGCCGCGGATATGCTCTTCCCGGCAAAGCGGAGTTGGTTGAAGTACGTCACCATGACCACGCCATTCAGCACAGCGACTCCGAACAGCGTGATGAATCCCACCGACGCCGGTACCGAAAGATACAGCCCGGAGATGAACAGACTGATCACTCCACCGATCAGACCAAATGGGATGTTCAGGAGAATCAAGCCCGCCTGACGGACCGACCCGAAGGTCGTAAACAGCATCAGGAAAATCAGGGCGATCGAAACCGGAACAACAATTCCCAGCCGCGCGGCGGCTCGCTGCTGATTCTCGAACTGCCCGCCAAACGTGACGTAATATCCCTGCGGAAGCTCGACCTCCTTCGTCAGGCGCTGGCGCACCTCCTCGACGAAACCCACGACATCGCGCCCCTCCACGTTTGCCTGGATGACCACCGAGCGGCGCGCCGATTCCCGGGTGATCTGCACGGGGCCGTCCACTTCATGAATGTCCGCCAGTGCGCTCAAAGGAACCCGATCTCCGGTCGGCGTCTTGACCAGCAATGCGCCAATGGCCTGCGGCGTATCGCGCGCGTTCTCGGAATAGCGCAGCAATACCTTTACCTGCCGTTCGTTTTCCAGCACTACCGTGACCGGGCGCCCCGCGACTGCCGTTTCGACCATGCGGTTGATGTCCTCCGAACTGAGCCCAAATCGCGCGATGGCCTCATGGCGGACGTCAATCTGCAGATAGGACTGACCAAAGATCTGGCCCCGAAAGATGTCGACCGCCCCGTCCACCTTGCCGAGCATCGATTCGATGTCTTTGGCCTTCTTCTCCAACACTTCGAGGTCGTCGCCAAACAACCGGATGGACATTGCGGCCCGTACGCCAGTGAGCATCTCGGACACGCGCATGTCAATGGGTTGGGTGAACGCGTAAACGATGCCGATGAACCCTTCCATCTTCTTGCGCAGCTCCTCCTGAAACTCGGCGGGTGACATCGACCATTCGGAGCGTGGACGCGTAAGGATGAAGTTGTCCGTCTGGTATAGGCCCATCGGATCCATGCCGAGTTCGTCGACACCGGTGCGCGAGAACACGCCTGTGACCTGGGGCAGCTGCATCATGGCTTTCTGGTAGGGCGCATCGAGTGCGAGCGAGCGGTCGAGAGAGACACTGGGCAGCTTCTCGATGATGAGGATGGTCGAGCCTTCGTCCAGTGTGGGCATGAACTCGCCGCCAATGCGCGTGAATAGCAAGGCCGCAAGCGCGAGCCCCACGACACCCCCGCCGACGGCGACGGCGCGACGGCGAATCGCCCATTCGACCATGGGCGCGTAGACCCTCGCCAGAAACCGCTGCACGCGCCCGTGTTCGTCCGTTCCTCCTCGCATCAATACGCTCGCCAGCGCAGGGATCACCGTCAGAGAGAGCACCAGAGATGAAGCGAGCGCGAATGAAATCGTCAGGGCCAGCGGGAGGAACATCTTTCCTTCCAGCCCGGTCAGGCTGAACAGCGGAAGGAAGACGAGAATGATGATGAGCACTCCCGACACCACTGGTCCCGCAACCTCGGTCGCGGCCCGGAAAACGACATGAAGTCGATCGACGCCCTTCGGCGCTCGGGCGAGATGTGTTTGCACGTTTTCGACGATGACCACGGCCGCATCCACAAGGATGCCGATGGCGATGGCCAGGCCCCCGAGCGACATCAGATTGGCGGTTACGCCGAACACGCGCATGAGAATGAATGTGGAGAGCACGGATAGGGGCAGGATGACTGCGGTCGTGAGTGCGCTTCGCATGTTTCCGAGCATCAGAATCAGCACGAGCAAGACGAGCACGACGGCCTCGATGAGCGCTTTCTCGACCGTTCCGACCGCCGCTTCGATCAATTCGGTGCGGTCGTAGACGGGCACGATCCGCACGCCCTTGGGCAGGACCGAGGCCAGCTTCTCGACCTCTCGCTTTACCCCTTCAACCGTTGCGCGGGTGTTCGCACCCTTGCGAAGCAAGGTGATCCCGGAGACGACGACGCCTTCACCATCGGCGGTCACACCGCCATTCGGGGTGAGCGCACCAATGCGGACCGTAGCCACGTCGCTGACGTGAATGGGGACGCCGTCGCGCGTGACGACCGTGACCTGATTGATGTCCTCGAGCCCCTTCAGATTGCCGGCGGTCCGGACGAGGATCATCTCGTTGTTTCGGTCGATCCGGCCGCCGCCGGCGTTGCGGTTGTTCGAGGCCAGCGCTTCCTCGAGTTCGTCGAGTCCCAATCCACGGGCCGCCAGGCGATCTGGGTCTGCGACGACTTCGAATGCGCGCACGCTCCCGCCCGAGGAATTCACATCGGCGACTCCGTCCACCGAACGCAGCCGTGGGCGGATCACCCAGTCCTGCAGGGTGCGCAGCTCTTCCTTGGAATAGCCCTGCCCTTCGACCCGATAGATGAAGATCTCTCCGAGCGGACTTGTGATCGGGCCGAGGCCCCCTTCCACTCCTTCAGGCAGGTCACCCCAAAGCGCGTTGAGTCGCTCTGTGACCTGTCCGCGAGCCCAGTAGATGTCGGTGCCGTCTTCGAAATCCATGATGATGTTGGTGATCGAGAACTTCGTCGTGGAGCGAAGCACGGTCTGGTGGGGGATGCCCTGCATCTCTCGCTCGATCGGCATGCTGATGCGCTGCTCGACCTCGGTGGGAGACATGCCCGGGGCCTTCACGACAATCTGTACCTGCGTGGCGGAAATGTCTGGGAAAGCGTCGATCGTCAGGCCGCGAAACGCCCAAACGCCGCCGACAGCGAGTGCCAGGACGATGGCGAAAATCATGATTCGCTGAACGAGCGCTGCCCGGATGAGGGAGGCGATCATCTACTCGCCTCCGTTGTAGAGCCAATGTGACTTGAGCTCGGCGAGTCCGCCTACGACCACTTCGATACCTGCTTGAACCCCGGGCCCACTGACGGGAGTCCATTCGCCACGCGGGGCACTGGCGGCAACTGGCACCGCGCGGAATCTCGTGTCCGTTAGTTTCTGAAATACGTAAGATTGATTTCCGACCGTGAAATGAGCGTTGGCCGGCACCATGAGCGACTGAACAGGCACGCCGACGACCTCGACCTCGGCGTACATTCCGGGGCGCAGGAAGCCGCCTTTGTTCGCGACGACCACGCGGGCCTCGACGGTCTGGTCTGCAGCGGCGACTTTTCCTCCGAGCGAGCCGACTGTGCCATCCCAACTCGATTGCGGGTTGCCCGAAACGCGAAGGGTTGCCTTCGCGCCCCGCGTGACCTGATTCAGGCTCGCCACCGGCACGTGAACGGTGACCCAAAGCACTGAGAGGTCGGCGACTTCGAATGCGTCCTGCCCCGCGCCTACGGCCTGCCCACGCGACACGGTCGATGCAAGGACGACCCCGTTCGCGGGACTGCTGAGCGCCATCTCTCCAAGGTTGCGGTCCGTGGATTCGAGCGCTTCGATCTGTTGGGGCGTCATGCCAGCCAGGGCCAACCTGCGTTCGGCCTGTTCCAGGACCCCGCCAGCTCGCTGGTACTCCGCGTCCACGCGAAGCCATTGGCTCTCGGAGACGACGCCGTCCTTGCGCAGAGTCGAGCTTCGCTCGCGGTCGGCGGTTGCCAGGCGAACCCGCGAGCGAGCCTCCAGCCAGGCGACCTGCGCTTCGCCCAGCGCTGCACTTCGCAGCCGCGCCAGCACCTGCCCCTTGCGAACACTCTCGTGCGCCATGGTGCTGACTTCCTCTACGACCCCATCGACGACCGGAGAGACGCGCCACAAGCGTTGCGGGTCGGCCGCAAGCGTCCCTGGCAGGCGTAGGTTTTCAGACGCCTTGCGAGCGCCAATCACCGCGGTACTCAACGCCGCGTTTCGGACTTGCTCGGCTGTCAGCACGAGCACTCCTGCTTCGGCATCCACCGCAGCCCCGGTGGCCTTTTTGTTTCCGCCCCCGCAAGCGAGCGTCGAGAGGGCCAACAGCAGGAAAGGGGTGACCAGGTGTGCCAAGCGCATGCAACCTCCAGCAAGGGATGACGTGCGGAAAAGGCGTGACCTAAATGCCAACGCAGCAAGTGGCTACGGATCGAGCGTCGTGAACTGCGACAAGACACACGTACCAGGGCCGTGGAGGCCCTGAAACGGCTCGGTCAGATCCGCAGAATAGAGAGTAGCTGGAAGGAGGCGGGCCCGGCTCGCGGGCGTGATTGGTGGAAGTGCACGACCATTGAACTTGAAGCGTCCCAAGCCCACTCGACGCGCGTGAAGCACGGGAGGCTCACGAGCAATAGCGCCCTCGCCCCGAAATCAACGAGCTTAGGAGTCTCCATCGACGTGATCTGATGCTCGTGCGCCGATTTGTCGTCGGCCCCGTGAACGTTGAACAGGGTCGTGGAGCCATGAACTTCAAGTTGGGAGTTCACTTCATGCTCTATGAGGACGTGATCCGAAAGCATGTGCCCCAGACCGCTGGACAGCACCCAGAGGCAGAGCAAAGGCACGGTCAGAACGCGCAAGCACGAGACTCGCATGGGCTGCATGATGTTCGAAGCCACGGACGCGGGTCAAGTCGAGTTCCAACACCCGGGTCAGCGCCAAAACGGCTCCAAGTCGCGAGCGACTCGTGTTCGTGCTCACGGGCATGCCACATCCTCCTGCTTGAGCATTGAGTCGCTTGGTAGCCCTCTTTGCCATATCCTATCCAGGGGGATAGGGTATGGCTCACATGACCAAACCCCATGAGACCCACCCGCAGATTCTCAAACGACTGAGCCGTGCCGTCGGTCACCTCAACGGCGTCATCGCCATGATGGAGACTGGACGATCTTGTCTTGAGCTCGCCCAGCAGTTGCACGCCGTCGAGAGCGCCGTCGCAAGCGCGAAGCAGACCCTGATCCACGATCACATCGACCATTGCCTTGATCAATCGGTGCGCAAGCGCGGTGCCGCGTCGCGTCAGGTGCTCGAAGAGTTCAAGGCGATCTCCAAGTACCTCTGAGGGCTTTGGAATGACCGGATTCAGCGAGCTCTTGCAGCAGAGCGCGAGCAACGCATGGTTGTTTGTTCCAAGCGCCATTCTGCTGGGGGCTCTGCACGGGCTGGAGCCAGGACACTCGAAGACGATGATGGCCGCATTCATCATCGCGGTTCGCGGAACCGTAAGACAGGCCATCCTGTTGGCCGTCGCCGCGACCGCGTCGCACACAGCGATAGTTTGGGTATGCGCCTTGGTGGCGTTGACCTACGGCAAGAACTTGAGCGCGGAGACTAACGAGCCATATTTCCAGATCGCTTCCGGGGCCATCATCGTCGGAATGGCCCTGTGGATGCTCTACCGCACCTGGCGCGACCAGCAGCGCGCGAAGCAGGCCGCCCATGGCCACCATCACGACGAACGGCGGCGCATCGACACGGGGCACGGCGTCGTCGACCTCTCGATTTTCGAGCAAGAAGTGCCGCCTCGTTTCCGGCTCCACTACCTCAATGCGCAGGGAGAAGCCAAGCCTGCGCGAGAGCGCGACGTGGTCACGGTCGAGACCGTTCGCGACGACGGGGCGAGACAGTCGTTCGCGTTCGTCCACCGCGGGGACTACTTCGAATCACTGGACGAGATCCCTGAGCCGCACCAGTTCATGGCCACTCTCTCAATTGGCCATGGCGGCCACACGCACGACTTCGAGACTCGATTTGCCGAGCACGCTCAGGGCGCGTCACATCAGTACAAAGGCATCGCGCCCGATGCCGCGGACTTTGAAGACGCCCATCAACGCGCCCATTCTCGGGAGATCCGCGAGCGATTTGCTTCCCAGGGCACGGCAACCACGGGCCAGGTCATCATGTTCGGTCTCACTGGTGGCCTGCTCCCTTGCCCCGCTGCGATTACCGTGCTTCTGCTGTGCCTCCAGCTCCACCGCTTCTGGCTCGGCATCGTGTTGGTCTTGTGTTTCAGCATTGGCTTGGCCTTGACGTTGGTTCTTTCCGGGATCGCTGCCGCCTGGGGCACTCGTCATGTCGTGCGCCGCTGGAAGGGCTTGGACGCGTTTACTCAACGTGCACCGTACTTCGCCAGCGTCCTGATCATCTGCGTCGGGCTTTATGTTGGCCTGCGTGGGCTGCTGGCTCTGTGACCCGCTCACCCTTGTCGCTCCCGATTCCGGCGTTTCAGACTTGGCCAACCGGCGGGCGCGCATTGCGGTGGTCGGCGCGATGAGCCTCGGGATTGCCGCTCCTTCATCGCCATTGGGATCCTCTTCGTTCAATCGGGGCGGTGGCATCCAAGCGCTTTGGGTTGCATGGTGTGATGTCCTACGCTCCGAGGGTCAGCACAATCGTGATTACACTGCTCGAAAGGACGCTACGCGGCCCGGGCTCTCACGGGCCAGCATCAGTGAGTTCAGGGGCACTCCCTGGTACATCGACGACTCTCGCGGCGCGTGCTATTAAGCATCTACCTACTATCGAAGTCGCATATGAATAGTTCCGCGCCAATGGCGCACGATCCTGGCAGCCCGACGGCCCTGCGCGCGCTCCTGACGAAGGAGCGCCTCATCGACTGTGGCCGCATAGTGTTCGTGGGGCTGCTGACGTTCCTGTTCTGGCGAGGGCTGATTCCACTCCCGGCGCTCTACGTCACGATCGCGATCGGCCTCTACCCCCTGGCCAAGGTTGGCCTCCTGGACCTGGTCCGAGAGCGGAAGATCGGGACCGAACTCTTCGTCACGTTGGCCACCGTCATTGCTCTCCTCGGGCACGAGAACGTGGCGGCCGCGGTCCTGATGAGCATCATTCTGCTGGCGGAGTTCATCGCCGATTTCAACACCGACCGAGCCCGCGCCTCGATCAAGGCCCTCATCGGCTCAGTTCCGCAAACGGCGGTCGTGCGAACGACAACGGGGGATCGCACCGTCCCCCTCACGGATGTGCGTGTCGGCGACATCGTCCTCGTTCGTGAGGGCGAGAAGATTCCAGTCGACGGCGTGATCGTGAGCGGCCAAGCATCCGTCAACGAGGCGGTGATTACCGGCGAGAGCATGCCGCAGGAACGAGGCGTTGGGGCGTCGGTGTTGGCCGGAACGCTCGTCGACTCCGGGGCTCTGGATGTCCGTGTAGAGCGAATCGGCGCCGAGACAATGTTCGGCCGGATCGTCGCCTTGGTGGAGACGGCCGAGGAGCACCAAGCGCCGGTGCAGAAACTGGCCGATCGGGTGGCGGCCTGGCTCGTGC
>JANLWK010000119.1:0-20743 GCA_031364505.1 Candidatus Eiseniibacteriota bacterium
TGTAGAGCCCCACCGGGCTGTCGGTGAAGCCCCACGTGCCGGACGCCGAGGTCGGCGTCACGCCCCACGAGCTGCCATCCGTCACCCAGTACGCCGCGGCGCCGGATTCGAAGTCGTCCTCGGCGTGGCACGTGACGAGACCGGCGAACTCGAAGCCCGCCGCCCGCGTCGTCTCGGTCGAGCCGCGCAGGCCGGTGACCTCGTAGCGATAGAGGCCGCGATCGGCATGGTCGAGGTACTGGGTCGCATCGCCCGGCAGTGACGCGACGACCGTGCTGTCACGGTAGATCCGCACCGAGTCGTAGACGGACGAGTTGAGCCACTGGAGCTGCACCGGATCCCCGGCGTCGCTGCGGTGGAACGCCGTCGGCGTGACGCCCGCGGGCGCCTGCAGCGCGTTGCTCGCCGGATGTCCGAAGGCGAGCAGGTCGTACTCGCCCCAATCCGTGTTCGGGCCGACGTGGCTGATGCGCAGGTAATACGTGCCCGAAGTGCCGGCGAAGAAGTCGAGCCGCGCGTCACGCACGCCGGGATCCGAATTGTCGTTCGACCCGAGAACGGTACCGCCCGACGACAGCAGCTCGATGCGCGGATCGGTGGCGCTGAACGGTCCGCGCGCCTCGAACCCGTAACGCTGGCCGGCCGTCGCCTCGAACGAGAAGACGTCCGGATCGCCCGTGTCGAAGCACGTGCGTGAGACCGGCGCCGGGTGGTTCGCGGACGCCAGCGTCGTCGGCATGAACGTCCAGTCCGACGCGTCGTCCGTGTCGGTGCCGTTGATGTCGCGGGCGAGGTGCAGGGCGTTGGACGGCGGGCCGATCAGCGTGCCCGTGAAGGCCGTACCCGCGGGCACCGGTGTCGTGTTGGCGGCGCCGTTCGCCGGGCGCCACGTCACGAAGTCCACCGCGTTGCCGGGCAGGTCGCGGATCACGCACGCGCCGTCGGCCGTGGCGTCCCACGAGGCGTTGAACGATTGGGGATTGGTCGTGCCGGCGTACAGATGGTACTGGCCGTTGTTCGTCTCGTCGCCACGCTCGTACACGGCGACGGCGTCACCCGGGTTCAGCGTGAAGGGCGCGAACACGTAGATGCGCGCGTTCTGCTGCTGGGTGTCGCTGTTGACGTACACTTGGATCTGCCAGCCCGTCATGTCGACCGCGTCGGGGCTCGCGTTGTAGAGCTCGATCGCGTCCTGCGAGCCGAGATCCAGCTCGCTGATCACGACGTGCCCCGCGTTCGCGGTGTGGACGACGGGCGTGAGCGGCTGGGCGGTCGCGATCGCGTCGTCGTCCTCCGAGGCGTCGGCGTAGTACGGCATGCGCGCCAGCCCGACGAAGGCCGCATCGACGCCGGCCTTCATGAAGGTGGCGCCGTTGAGCGCGAACCAGCCCTGGTAGTAGTCCTCGATCGTGATGTTGGCGCTGACCGTCGTCAGGTAGTCGTGCTCGATGTGCCACGCGTAGCTGTCGGACACGTCCACCGGGTCGTCGTCCACGCCGGGGCTGTCGTCGGGCGACTCGGGGCCGTCGACCAGGTCCCACAGCGCGGAGGTGACGTTCGTCTCGTTCGCGGTGCCGCGCTGGCCGATCGGGGTGCCGTCGTTGAACGTGCCGTCCTCGAAGTCGTATGCGAACGACAGGCCGCCGGGCGTGCCGACCGGCGGCGGGATCATGAGATCGGAGTACACGCTGACGTGCGCGTCCATCGGGTCGCCGTCCACGTTCAGGTGCGTGGACGCGCGGTGCTCGCGGCTCTTCGCGCAGTGGAACGTGGCGCTGCCCTCGCCGTAGGCGAGCAGCACGTTGGCGTTGTTGTCGCCGAGGAAGTGCGCGCCGCCCGGGTTGTTGGTGCGCGAGTACATGTCGTCGTACCAGTGCCCGGTCTCGTGCATGATCACCGTGTCGGACCAGCCGTCGGTGTCGGTCGTATCGGCGCCGATGTAGACGCCCTGCATCGAGTAGTTCGATCCGCCGCCCGCGTTGCCGGGAGGGCCCGTCAGCGGCGCCCACCCGTATACGATGAAGCGATCCGCGGCCGGCAGCGCGCCGTTCATCTCGGGTGTGGCGATCCATTCGAACATGTCGACGCCGCAGTCGAAGATGTTGAACGCTTGGGCGACGCCGTTCCCGTCCAGGTCCTGGATCAGGAACGTGCCCTTGTCGATGTCGTTCGCGACCGGGTGGAGCAGCGTCGTGTCGGTCGTGACCGCGTACGTCTGTGACAGCGTGAGCTCGAGTCCCACGGTCGGGATGCGCACGAAATTGTCGACGACGCGGACGAAGTATCCCCCCGACGCGCCGTCCGTGGAGCAGCGGACGTAGAAGCTCACCGGCAGGACCTGGCCCGTGACGTCGAGCGAGTAGAAGCCGTCGGCATCGCTCGTGCCGCTGGCGAGTGTGAGCCCGCCCACCAGATTCACGACCTCCACCGTGGCGTGGCGGATCGCGAGGTTCTGCACCGCACCGGTGTAGCCGTCCTTGTCCCACATGCGGTCTTCGTATTCGAAGCGTCCGGTCACCTTGAAGGCGCTCGCGGCGCCCGCCAGCACGCACACGCCCACCAGGGCGGCGACGAGGGAAGCGAGGCGGCGGATCATCGGTCGATCCTCCGCGCCGCGAACTCCACGACACGAGCGCCCTGCGGGGTCACGACGGCGCGGCCGTTGGAGGCCGGTCCGTCGGGCAGCGCGTTGTAGCACGCGCCGCGCGTGAGCCGGCCCTGCAGACCCTTGCCCGTCACCTGGAACTGGAGATATTGCCGGCCGCCGGTCTGCGGAATCGCGACGGTAAACACGCCCTGCGCCATGCGTCCGGGCACGAGCGACCCCAGCGTGACGATCGACGGGCCGCGATTCTCGGCGCCGCCGGTCGACGTCATGCGGATCTCGGCGCCCTCGACGCCGACGGCGGACGTCGCGGTGACACGCAGACGCACGATCGCGCCGCGCGCGATGGGATCGAGTGCCGTGACGTGCGTGGCGATCGGGTGCGCGACGTTGGCGATGCACGACGCGGGTGCCGGCGGCGCCCCCGCCGCGCCCGCCGCGGTGCCGAGTGCCGCGATCAGCGCGATCGCGATCAGCGCTCGGTTCATGAAGGAAGGGTTGGTCATGACAACTCTCCTCGCTGTGAGTGGAAGAACGGCTCTTCACGTGCTGCGAGGCGAGTGTCACGACCCGATATTGAATCCGCGCTGACTGCCGCTGGCCACTAGGGGTGTAAGTAATTGATCCCGTGCGTCTTGCCCGGATGCGCACCAGGGGTTTCGCAGGGGGCGGGGCGTTCGCGTGAACGAGATGGGTCGACTTCCCGCGTCGGCCCGCACGGATTCGTACAAGACCCGCCTCGTGCAAGTTGCGAATACGTTTGCCCGCTTCGAGATCCCGCGCCGGGCCCCGCCTGGCACGCGCGGTGATAGTTGTCCCTACCGCCATTCGTTCTCCCGACATGCGCAAACGAAGGAGGCCCGCCATGAGCATCACGCGCTGCCGATTCCGCCGCTTCGACTCATCCGCCGCGCGTGACGCATGTCGCGTGATCGCGCTGCTCGGGTTGCTCGGCGTCGCACCCGCGACCGCGGCGACGCTCGGTGTGGGGGGCGGCATCGACTATGCGACCGGTCCCGGAGACCAGACGACACGCAGCGCGCTGGGGCTCGTGCGTCTGAATGCGCGGATGCGACTCACGCTAGGCGTCATGCGGTACGACGACACCGTCGCGGGGGGCGGCAATGCCGCGATCGGCATCGTCGACATGCCGCTGGCGGAGCCCGCTCGCGTCCAGGTCGCCGTGACCCGATTCATCGGTGACGAGACGTACCGCGCCTGTCGTTTCAAGACGGGACCGATCTTCGCTCTACCGCTCGGACGCAGCCTCGGCATCCAGTACGTGCACTTCGAGCAGCAGGACGGGATCCGCGGCGACGGCGTCGTGGGAGAACTGTCGGTTCCCATCAACGATTGCGTCGCGGCGCACGGCGTCGCGTCATGGGCGTCGATCACGGGACCGTCGGCGGCGACCCAGGGCGCGCTCGGCCTGACGTACTCGCCCGAAGCGCACGTTGCAATCACCGGAGAGCTGGGGCTCGGACGCAACGCGTCGGTGACGACGAGCGCGGTGCCCGCCGCGGTGCGCGACACCGGAGTTCCGCTGATCGGCGGCCCCGGCGCCGGAGGAAGCCCACTCGCGGCGTCACGCGCGTCATCCCCGACGCAGCCCATGGCGCATCTCGCCGCTCGCTTCATGTTCCCTTGAACGACGGATGTCCACCGTCGTGAACGCCTTCGCACGCGAGATTCGCGTTCGGAGTTCACCGGGGCCGGCGCGTGCCGGTTCCACGAGACGAAAGGAGCACATCATGCATCGCAACCACTCTCGCTCGCTCGCATTCGTCGCATTCATCGCCCTCCAGGCCCTGGCCGCCATCGCTCATGCGCAATCGGCAACGACCGGTGGCTCGGCCGGTTCGCAGGGTCAGACGGACATCGCCGCGCCTCCCGCCCAGGTCACATCGTCCGCGGCGGCCATTGCGTCGACTCAGGCGACCGCCGATCTGACACGGCTTCGCGGCAGGATCATCGACAAGGCGACCGATGTCTCGAGCCGGGCGAAGTCGAAGGCCGAGGCGCGCCTCACGGCGTCAGCCCAGCGCGTCGACGACCTGGTGAACCAGCAGGGGGACGCGGCGGTCGCCACGCGCCTCGCGACCGAGTTCGGTCTGGCCACTGAAGTCCTGTCGAAGGAGCGTCAGTCATTCACGGCGTCCTGGGGCGACGTGATGATCGCTCACACGTTGTCGTCGAACGTGGGCGGCGATGTCAGCGCCGCGCAGTTGCTGGCGATCCGGACGCAGGGCATGGGTTGGGGGCAGATGGCCGCGGGGCTCGGGCTCGATCTCGGCTCGGCGGTGAGCAGCGTCAACGCCGAGAGTCGCGTGGCGTCGGGTCTGGCGCGAGCGGACGGCAAGGTGGCGATGATTCGCGGCGAAGGCGCGCGGGCGGGTGTCGGCATCGATGCCGGGCTGCGGGGTGGCGTCGACGCGGGTCCGGCGGGCGCCGGTGTGAATACCGGCGCCGGACTGGGCGTTCAGATCGGCAAGTAATCGATGTCGTTCGTCAGTGCGTGGGAGGCGCGTCCCGTCCGGGGCGCGCCTCACTGACGATCCCCCGCCACAGCCACGGCAGCAGGTGGCGCCGCACCCAGCGGGCCTCGATCGCGAGTCGATGCCACGGACCGACGGGCGGGGCGGCGGGCAGCGGCTCGCACCACGCGTCGTTCGAACCGGGTAGCCGCAGCGCTTCGGCGAGTGCGGCGGCGATGCGCTCGTGACCGGCGGCGTTGGCGTGCAGGCGATCGTCGCTCCAGAGCCGGGGATCCGTGGCGACCACGGGGTGCGCGGCGAAATCCACGAGCCGTGTGCCCGTTTCGGCGCATACGCTGCGCAGCCCGGCGTTCAACGCGATGATGCGCGGCGCGATGAGTCGCGCGGCCGGCAGGAGGGGCGTCAGGTCCGGCAGCGTGAACGTGAGCACGACGGCTCCCGCCTCGGCGCACGATCGCTGGATGTGACGCATGTCCGCCAGCACGCCCGCGAGATCGAACCGCGCCTGGATGACGTCGTTGGTCCCCGAGAAGCACGTCACCAGGTCGGGCTCGAGCGCGAGCGCCGGCGCCAGTTGCTCGTCGCGGATCTGGCGCGTGGTGCGGTTCCGCACGCCGAGATTCGTGTATTCGAGCGGGCCTTGCCCGCGGAGCTGCTCTGCGAGCCGCCGCGACCATCCCCGCCAGGCGCCGTTCGAAGCGGGATCGTCGATCCCCTCGGTCGAGCTGTCGCCGATGGCGACGTAGCGCCGAAACGCCTCGGGCAGCGGTCGCATGTCCGCACAGTAGCAGGTCGGTCAGGCGGTAACGGTTCGCGTGCCCCCGACGAACGCGGTGATGCGGGGCGTTACGCCGCATTCTCCATGACGAACGCGGCCCGTTGCATCGCACGCCCGCGTATGATGAGCACCTTCGCCACGCTCCGGTCGTTCACTTGGGGGACCTTCATGTTCCGCAGATCCTTGCCCGGTCTCATCGCGCTCCTGGTCGCATCCGCGGCGCATGCCCAGTCGACGCTCGCCGTACCGCCCGACACGACGCGATGGGAATTGCAGGGGAAGGCGGAGCCCGCCGAGTACCAGGGCCGCGCGTGCCTGCACCTCGACGGCGGAGCCGCGACCCTCAAGGACTTCCAGATGCGTGACGCCGTCATCGACCTGGACGTCGCGACGACGGCGGCCCGCGGCTTCATCGGGCTGCAGTTCCGGTTGTCCGACGATGGCGCGAACGCCGAGTGCGTCTACATTCGCCCGCACCGGTCCGGGTATCCCGACGCCACGCAGTACACGCCCGTGCTCGGCACGGGCCTCAACTGGCAGATCTACGACGGCCCGGGCTTCACGGCCGTCGCCGACATTCCGCGCAACGAGTGGTTCCACCTGCGACTCGAGGTGGCGGGCGCCCAGGCGAAGCTCTACGTGAAGGACCTGGCGACCCCCGCACTCGTCATGGACGACCTCAAGAGCGGTGTCCAGAAGGGACAGTTGGCACTCTGGGTGCTCACGGGCGCCACGTATGTCTCGAACGTCGAGATCCGCCCGACCCCCGACGTTCCGTGGGTGCGGCACGAGCCCCCGATGCCCGCGGGCACGCTGACCCACTGGAGCGTGTCGCCGTCGTACGACGCGCTCGCGCGGAATCTCGAGCACCCGCTCACACGGGCCGAGAGCGACACCATGCGCTGGCAGGCGATCGAGGCCGAGCCCCCCGGATTCGTGACGCTCTATCGGTACCGCGAGGCACCGCACCCGCGCGTCTCGTTCGCGAACGACTTCTCGAAGCGGCTCGAGCCGCAGCCCGGGATGCGCGTCGTCTACGCGCGCACGACGATCGATGCCGAACGCGACCGGGTCGAGCGGCTCGACATCGGCTACAGCGACGACGTGAGCGTGTTCCTGAATGGCCGGATCCTGTACCGCGGCCGCAGCGCCCAGAACTTCCGCGACCCCGGCTTCCTCGGCATCGTGAATGCCGAGGACGACGCCGTGTATCTGCCGCTCAAGAAGGGTCGCAACGAGTTGATGCTCGCGGTCAGCGAGCTGGGCGGCGGCTGGGGATTCGTGTGCCGGCTCGTGCCCTGAAGGCTGTGACGTCGGCCGGGCCGTCTTGAAATCGACCGCCGCGGCTCATCCTCCGATATCGGGCTCGCCGGACATCACGGCACGCTCGCGGTGAGCGACCCGAGCGCCTCGGCCGCGGCGAGTTGCGCCGTGTGCGCCTGCGCGGGGTCCAGGTTCACGGCCCCGAACCGATATGGCAGACCGATCGGCGAGCGCTCGCGTGCCCGGGCACAGATCACGAGTGCCGCCGTGTAGGTCCCGAGCACGGACGGGTGGAACCCATCCGGGCCATAGAGCGTCAGCGTCGGATCCATGCGCCAGCCGATCTTCCACGCCAGCGCCGCGGGGAAGTAGTACCCGTCCACCGCCTCCGCGGCCGCGCGATAGTTCTCGATACACGCATCGATCACATTGATGCGCGCGGATTCCGGCCAGACGCCGTACAGCGCCGGTCGCGCACCGACGCCGCGGATGATCGTCGCGAATTGCCGCGCGTATTCGATGAGATTGACCCGGCTCTCGGGCAGCGACGACGGACCCTGTTGCAGCACCACCACGTTCCAGTTCCCTTCTTCGATAGCGAACACGGCGTCGCCCTGCGCCAGGTGATCCTCGAGCGCGTAGCCCCCGTACGCCACCATGCTCGTTTCGATCGGAGGCGAGTCGCCCGCCGCCGCCGAGAGGGCGCTGATCATGCCGGGGAGGTCGTTGACGTACGTCAGGCTGTTCCCGATGAACAGCATGCGATACGGCGGAACGGCTGGCGGCGGTGAGGGCGGCGGAGTCGAGGGGGGAGGCGTCGCCGGCGGAGGCGTGGCCGGAGGCGGGGTCGTCGTCGATGCCGCCTGCTCGATCGGCATCGTCACGTGGTGGTCGCACCTCGACAACAGGACTGCGACCACCAGTGCGAAAGCGGGCATGCCCCATGCAGCCCACCGACACTGTCGCATCCACGCACATGACCTGGCTCGGTCGCCCAGCATCACATCTCCCCTGGCCGCCCGGCATCGAGGTCGCGACCAGCATGCGCCTCTTGGGCGATGACTCACCAGCGTGGGCGACGAACCCCGTGTTTCAGCCGACGAGTGGGGTTCTCGTCGGTTCTGGGGTAGCTTCGCGGCCGATGGCCGACACGAAGACTCCATGGAAGCAGCTGATCGGAATTCCGCTGAACGTATTGTGCTTCCTGCTGCTGATGGTGATCGCCTGGGGGGACACGCGCGCCTTCTTCGCGAGCCCCGTGCGGGTGGGCGTCGTGGTGCTCCACCTGCTCATGATCCCCGTCATGACGCTGAGCACCGCCGGGCGCAGCAAGGGGCTGCGGCACTCGCCGGACTGGAAGCCGTTCTTCCCGCTGCTCGTGTTCCACAGCCTGTTCACGGCGTACGTGATGCCCTACATGGATGCCCGTGACATCGCCGTACTCCCGGGCGGCGACGTGACGCGATGGGTCGGCCTCGTCGTGCTCGCGACGGGCGTGGCGCTGCGCCTCGGCCCCATGATGGAACTGGGCAAGCGCTTCGTGTCCGTTGTGGCCCTCCAGCCCGGGCACACGCTGCACACGAAGGGCTTCTACGCCGTCGTCCGGCACCCCTCGTACGTCGGCATCCTGCTCATGGACCTCGGCTTCGCCGGCGTGTTCCGCAGCAGCGTCGCCCTGCTCCTGATGCCCGTCGTGTTCTGGATGTTCAAGCGCCGCATGGACGTCGAGGAGTCGTTCATGATCACGCAGTTCCCCGAGTATCGCGACTACATGGGCAGGACGCGGAGGCTCGTGCCGGGGGTGTACTGACACAGCAGGCAGGTCACGCTGTGGTGCCCGGCATGAGGCGGAGTCTGCGGAGCCTGCGACCGCCAAGAAATCGCACGAACTCGAAACGATCGGTGCTCCGCATGTGGGACAAGCATCCCTTGCGTCAATGCTCGATCAGGACCACTCGTCTCGCGATGCGGCTGCGATCCTCCTGGAATCGCACCCAGTAGACTCCGGCCGGAAGCGATCGTCGCCGGTTCCATCGGAGCGTTTGCGGAAACCCCGCCCCCACGCCGTGGCCGATTTCCGACATGCGGCGCCCTGCGAGATCGACGAGATCGAGGGACCACGCGCTGCCCGGGCGTGCGAAGAAGGTCACGGCCAGTTCTCCCAGAGCGGGGTTCGGAGCGACGCTCAGCGCGATCTCCGCATTCGGCCGCTCCGCCACCGACACCGAATGGTTCACGAACCACGGCTCGCTACTCGCGTCGTGCTTGAAGAATACGAGCAAACTGTCCGCAACCTTGAGCCGGCCGGTTGTCGCCGGGTGCGTGCCGTCGGTGTTGAAGTCGGCGCACGCCCAGGTCAAGCCATCGCTGCGGGCCTCGAGTCCGTCGGCCCACAGATAGGGCCCCCACGACAACCATGGCGCCTCGATCGGCCCCACGTTGCCGTCGAAGTTGAGTGAGTCCACGCCCGCGATCTGGGCATCGATCAGCCACTTCACCGCGAACGCGGATTCGTACGCGTAGGGTTCGGGATTGAGCGTGGTGGTCGCGTAGCCCGCGTAGATGCGACTGGTGAGATACGCGAGCTTCGCGTTCGGTAGCTTGTCCGTGAGGATCCGCACGATCGTGGCCAGGTACCATTGCAGCGTATCGGTGGCCGCGGGAAACCCGCCCCGGGGTCCCGCGTTCGCCTCCTTGATCCACACCACCTGTACCTGCGCCGGTGAAGCACCGTGGCCACGCAGTCTCGTGAACACCGAGTCCCAGTAGGCCGCAGTCGGCGAATTGATGCGATCAGCCGACTGGCCACCGACGGCGCAGTCGATCGCGTGCACTCGCGGGTTCCTGGCCGGGTCGGCGTTAGCCTGCGCCACGAAGGTCGAGAACTCCTGCGTTGCGTTGCTCATGCCGATCGAGATCAGCACGATCCTGCCGCTGGCATCGACATGGCCGAGCGTATCGAGTGGAGCAAGTGCATTCGCGATCGCGATTCCGGCCACATCGTGGGCTGCGGGGCGGACGTTTGCTCCCGCGCCATAGAGGCCGCCCGGAAATCCGTGATAGAGCCCCGCGCCGAGATCGTTGAGCGGGATCATGCCGGTCGAATCCCGCGTGCAATCGGATGCGTACCCAGCGGACGCGCAGACCCTGGCCGCCAGGGCAAGAAGCATGATTCCAAGGCGCACGTTCATGGGTTCGCCCCCGGGTCGAGCGGGACGACCCTCGGTCCCTGCGGATGGCGCAGCGACGCCTGGGGCCATTCAGTGTTCCCCTGGGATGCACGCCACGAACTTGGAGCGTTGGGCCGACGCATACAGTGACCTCGGGGTATGGGAACAAGGTTCTCTCGGTCGGGGGCGCCGAGATTCGTGGAAATCACAAGGCATGATGGGCCGGTCGCCGATTCTCCGTGACCCACCCTCACTTGAGTCTATTTGGTTTTCTGCCCGCGCGCAGTGCCAATCCTGACGGGGATCTGCCGGTCCGCGCCAGTGGGTCAAGGCTGACGGGAGGCTGTCAGCCCCATGATCATTTCGTCATGTGGGATGACAGCGACTGCGTTGAGCCGGCCTGCTGCCCTAGAATCAAGCAGCGAGAGCGCCGAAGGAGGTCCCATGCGAGTGCTGCTCATCGAGGACGACGAACAGATGGCCGGGTTCGTACTGAAGGGCCTGCGCGAAGAGGGCTTTACGCTCGCGCACGCGGCGGACGGCGAAACGGGCCTGCACATGGCGCTGACCGAGAGCTTCGACGCGGCGATCGTGGATCTCATGCTCCCGCGCATGGATGGCCTGACGATCATTGATGACCTGCGTCGAAAGCAGGTTCGATTGCCAGTGCTCATCCTCAGTGCGCGGCGATCGGTGGACGAACGTGTTCATGGGCTGAGTGCCGGCGGGGACGACTACCTGACCAAGCCCTTTGCGTTCTCGGAGCTTGTCGCGCGCCTGCAATCGCTGTTGCGTCGTTCCCGGGAGGGGGCGGCGACGTCGTTGCTCGAGGTCGGAACGCTGAGGATCGATCTCACCCGCCGGATGGTCACCCGGGACGGGCGCAAGATCGACCTTCCACCGCGCGAGTTCTCGCTGCTCGCGTACCTGGCGCGAAACGCCGGGCGCGTCGTGTCCAAGACCATGATCATGGAACAGGTGTGGGACTACAATTTTGACCCGCATACCAATGTCGTCGAGTCGCGCATCTGCCGGCTCCGCGACAAGCTCGATCGAGAGTTTGACCGTTCGCTGCTGCACACCGTGCGCGGCGTGGGTTACGTGTTGCGGGACGATGCCTAGGGTGCTCGGGACGGTCGCGGTCCGCTTGACGCTGTGGTACGCGGCCGCCTTTGCGGTCTCAGCGGCGCTGGCCATGGCGATCGTTTACTCCGCGGTGGTGGGCGTGCTCCGCGCCGAGACCGACGAGGAGTTGCGGCAGGACCTGCAAGAGACGGTCTCACTCGTCGAACGGGGCGGGATCGATGCATTCCGACACGAATTGGAGCGTGAGGTGGCAGGACCGGACTCGTCGAGCGTTTTCCTCCGACTTTGGTCCGGCGACGGGCGTTCCGTGGCATCCGCGGGGTTCGAGGCCCCGGATGCGACCACGCTGCAAGCGGTGAGAGGACAACGGCACACCGCAACACCGACACTGCGCACGATTCACCCCAAGCACTTCGAGCATGGGGTTCGTCTGGGGTATGCGAACGCCGAACCCGATCTCGTCGTGGAGTTTGGCCAGACACTGAGCGGCGTCGAGCAGCTCCTCGAAGCCCTACGGAACGGAATCTTCATCGCCCTGCCGACCCTGTTGTTGCTGGGCGGGCCGATCGGGTGGTTCATGTCTCGCCGCGCACTTCGAGGCGTGGAGATCGTGACCCGCACGGCCATGGAGATCACGGATGGCGCGATGAATCGACGCGTGCCCGTGGGCTCACGGGGCGACGAGCTGGATCGATTGGCCCAGGCATTCAACCGCATGCTCGATCGCATCGAGTCACTCATCGCCGGGATGCGCGAAGTCACCGACCATCTGGCCCATGATCTGCGCACGCCCCTTGCGCGCATCCGCGCATCCGCGGAGCGCGCGGCGACGCGACACGCTTCGCCAGAAGAGTGGAACACATTTGCGGAAACGACGACGGAGGAGTGCGACCGGGTGCTCCAGTTCCTGAATAACACGCTGGAGATCGCCGAGGCCGAGGCGGGTGCGACGAAGCTCCGGCTGGAAACGATTGACCTGACGCAATTGGTGGAGGAGGCGTGCGAGCTGTTCGCGACGCTCGCAGACGACGCCGGGATTGCGCTCGAAATGCCGGACCCCAAGCCGTGCATGGTGGAGGTGGACCGAAGTCGGGTGCAGCGCATCGTCGCGAACCTGATCGACAATGCGCTGAAGTTCACCCCCACAGGTGGGCGCGTCACCCTGTGCCTGGCGGATGAAGGGCGATGGATGCGGCTCGATGTGATCGACACCGGAAGGGGCATCGCGGCCGGGGATCTGCCACGAATCTTCGAGCGCTTCTTCCGCGGAGATGGCAGCCGAACTGGGCGCGGTAGCGGCCTGGGCCTCAGTCTCGCTCGCGCGTTCGCGCGTGCTCACGGCGGGGAGCTAGCTGTCGTGAGCACGCCCGGGGTCGGCAGCGTGTTCTCGCTCCGGCTCAAGACGCGTGACGGGCTCCGTCCGCTCGCCGATTGAGCTGCGATCGTCCCCACCAGGACCACGTCGACCTGGCCGATGGGGACCCCGCGATCCGGACTCGGTGACTCCTCCATGAACTGTGGTCGCAGCCGGCCGGCTCGCCGGCTGCGCCATGACCAGTGAATGCACGAAGCCGGGGAGTGAGCCCAACAGGATCCCCAGGGCCTTCGTTATTGAGTCCGGAACTCGCTCGACGACAGCGTCTGGTTTCCGCTTTCCGCGATGGCCAGCACCTCCCACTTGTACGCCGTACCGGGTTCGAAGAAGTCCCTGGAAATCGCCATCGACGTCGTGGTGGGCGGAAGGTGCATGCTCAGACCCCACTTGCCGATCATGTTGGGGTGTGGAGGGGTGTCCTTCTCGATGATGAGCTGGTAACCGATGATCCTCACCGGCATGCCTTGCAGTGTTCTCGTGACCGTGCCCCAACGTGCGACAAAGTTCTCGATGGAGACGTTGGCCCCCTTCGAGGGCGCCAGCAGTTCGGGTCCGGCCGGTATGTCGTGCGACAGCCGTGCGCTGCCGATGGTTTCTCCCGAACTCTCGCCATCGATCATCGTACGACCCTTGTAGGTATACTGACCGGCTGGGATGTCCGACAGCAGTTCATCAATCGGAACGTCGGCGTTCGCGGGTTCTACGGTTTCGAAGAACAATTCCGTGAGCCCCAACTCACCCAACGCACCCCTGCCTTCGAAGTGCAGTTGCACGCCCCTCGGGCCGATCAGCTCGAGCTGATCCCAGCCCTCACTGTCGACGAAGCCCTGAAATCCAGTGTCGTGGTCCGTCGCGTTGTGCTCGATGATGAACTTGGCTTCCTTGAGGGGGACAGTTCCTTGGTGTGGGTTGTTGCCCTTGTGCCGGGGCGCCGCGCACACGCTGACGACGGCTACGAACGCCATCAAGGAACAACCACCCGCAACGATACCGACGAGTGTGCGCTTCCGGGGTCGTGTCATCGTCTCCTCCTGTTGAAATACGTTTGCGGCGCCACCTGATGGTTCACAGGTCTGCCCGCGGATCGATCCAACGGAAGCAATCATCGGCGAACCCTGCTTGCGTCACGGTGACGGCCCAATGACGGGTTCGTCATCACCTTGAGAGCTCGCAAACGTGCCGCGCGAGGACATGACCAAATCGCAACCCACGCGCAACGTTGGAGTCACCGCCACGTCCTAGATTGGTAGTCGGTGGTAGGGGGTCAACGTCGAAAGGAGGGTGTCGCGTGAAGCCGAACCGTAGTGACCGCAGGGCATTGCTGCTGGGCGCAGTGTGCGTGGGGGTGATGGCTGCTGAACCGTCGTACGCGAGCCTCGCGAGGAACGCGGCCGGGGCGAAGAACATTGGCAATGCGGGCAATTTCACCGTGGACACGGCGGGGCAACTCGAGTGCGACGCGGACGGCAACGCATGGGCGTTCGAGACGAGTGTTCAATACCAGGCATCCAAACGGTTGCAGCTGCTGGTGGAGGCGGTGCCATTCGAGTCGCAGCAGCCACACTCGGAGGCGAGTACGAGCGGCTTTGGGGACACCGACCTGACGCTGTCCTGGCTTGCGGCCAAGCAAGGAACGCGGTTCGCGTCGCTTGTGCTTGGAGCCAGTATCAAGGTCCCGACGGCCACGCAGGAGGAACTGGGGACCGGCAAGGCGGACTACTCCGCATTGTTCGTGCTGGGGCGTGAGGCAGGAGAGCTCGAGCTGAATCTTGAAACGGCGTTCACGACATTCGGGCAGTCCGGGACCGTAAAGCTGAAGAACCAGTTCAGCTACACCCTCAGTGCGGAGTACGGAGTCAACGATTACCTTTCCGTGTACGGTGAGCTGTTCGGACAAAGCGCTCCCACGGCATTCGAATCGCACACGGAGGCCGCCAGAGCCGGTCTTGAAGTCGACATCCCCGTCAGCGAAAGCATCGCGCCCTATCTCTCGTTCGAGCTCGACACGGAGAGCGTGGGCGGGGTGCGGACAGGTATCGAGTGGACGTGGTAGTTGCACCTAGAGGATGCCGCGGCCTCGATCACCGTCGGGCCCGGCGTGTACTTCGCGCGAATGGAAGCCGGCGACTTTGTTCGCCGTCTATTTCATCGCGTGGACGACGAGGGGGCGCAGCGCGAGCTGGCCCTGGCGCGACAGGTTGATCGACTCGCCGAGGATGCGCAGCGCTTCCTGCGGGGCGTGGAATCCGACCGAGTTCTCGGCCTCGACGAAGTCGAGGTAGAACTGGGCGTGGCGCTGGAATCGCTGGGCGTCCACGTACGCCGCGCCCGTGTCCGCCGCGGAGCGGGCGCGCTTCATGTCGCCGATCAGGTCCATCAGCGCGTTCATCGCCTCGTCGCGCATGCCGAACACGCGCTCCTGGTTGGCCTCGGCGCGCGACTTCAACTCCTCTTCCGGCCACTTGTGGCACGTCTGGCAGGCGTGGTTGATGTTGAGCAGCGGGCTCCGCACGTGGTGATCGCTGATCTTCTGTGCGCCGACGCGCGTGTACGGCATGTGGCAGTCGGCGCACGCGACGCCCGAACGGGCGTGGATGCCCTGGTTCCACATCTCGAACTCGGGATGCTGCGCCTTGAGTACCGGGGCGCCGGTCTCGGCGTGTACCCAGTCCTTGTGCCCGACCGAGTCGTAGTAGGCCACGATCTGCTCGACTTTTATCCCCTTGAACCACGGGTAGACGAGCCGCTTCTCCGGGCCCTTGAAGTAGTACTCGACGTGGCACTGGCCGCAGACGTAGGACCGCATCTCCTGGCGTGTCGCCATCGTGTTCACGTCGTAGTTCGTCACGCCCTGCGACGCCTTGTACGCACGGATGCCCTCGAGGAAGCCCGGCCGCGTGATGCGCAGCTGCATGGTCTGGGAGTCGTGACAGTCGATGCAGGCGACCGGATGAGTGATCCGCTTGCGGGCCTCGGCGTACGGGAGCGAGTTCATTGCCTCGAAGCCCTTCATGATGTCGCCGCCGCCGGCCTTCTTGTATGGCACGTACACCGAACCGTGGCAGTGGAGGCACGTGCCGGGCTGCTTCGCCGCGTGCTGGCGCTCGGTGAACGTCTGGTCGTCGAGCATGTAGGCGTGGCCGCGCTCCTCGCGGAAGTCCACGGCGAACGCATACCCCGCCCACATCGTCTTGAGTCGCGGGTCCGCTTCGAGCCGCGACTGCGCCACGATCGAACGCGGATCCGCCGTCGTGGGCGTGCGCGGCACCGCCTCGCTGCCGCCGAAACGCGTTCGCACCTGGTCGACGGTGCGGCGGTACCCGTCGTATTGCAGCGGAAAGTTCTTGCCCCAGATCGCCGGGTCCTCCGTGTCGTCGGTCAACTCGACGACGCGATAGAACGGGTTCCGCGCCTCCTGCTTGCGCTCGAAGATGTTCACGAGGAGTGCCGTGACCCCGGCGCTGACCAGGGCCGCCAGCAGCACGGCCGCGAGCGTGCCGCGCAGGAAGCCGCCGTCGCGGCGGGCACGCGGGGATTCGATCCGGTTCATGGCATTACCTTTCGAGTCGCGACGCGACCGGGGAGAGTTCCGCATGGCCGACGGAGCCGTGGCAGCGGAGGCAGGCCACGTCGTTCCGGTCCGTGCCGTGACCATGATCCAGCGCGATCATCGCCTGGACCACGTCCTCGTGGCAGTGACGGCAGGCGCCTTCGGTGACGGCGCGGTTCAAGGCCGTGATCTGGATCGGCTCGTGGAAGTGGCCGGACGTGAACGCCCACGAGTGACGGAAACCGTTCAGCGCCTTCACGGCGTACTTGGCGACGATGTTGTCGTGCGGCGTGTGGCAGTCGTTGCATCCGGCGACCGCGCGATGGCTCGACTTGATCCAGCCGTCGTACTGCTCGTTCATGACGTGACAGTTGGCGCACGCTGCCGAATCGTGGCCGAGATACGAGGCACCCTTGGCGTAAATGAACGTGTAGAACCCGACGCCGATGCTGACACCGAGCAGGGTGCCGGCGATCGTCGGCAGCAATCCGAGTTTCTTCACGAGGGGCCTCAGCGTGCGGACGGACGTCGAACGAACGCGGCCAACGTGCCCGATTCCGCGACGGGCGGCAAGAACGCGCACCGCCGGCCGATTCGCGTATACACTCGCTCCCCATGCTCACGATCGTCAGGTGCTGCGCGCTCGCGTCGATTCTGCTCTTGACCCTCGCACTGCCGGCGCGCGCCGCGGTGAGCGAGGGCGCTCGGGACTCGATCACGCGTTACGCGGACGGTCTCGAGGCGTTCGGCTTCACCGGCCAGGTGGTGGTGGCCGAGGGCGACTCGATCGTGATCTCGCGCGCCATGGGCCGCGCGGACGGTAAGTCCCGGCTCGTCGGTCCCGCGACCGCCTTCGGCGCCGGCTCGATCACCAAGAGCCTGAGCGCCGCACTCGTTTTGCGCCTCGTGGACGAGAGCCGCTTCACTCTCGACACGCCGCTGTCACGGCTGCTGCCCGCGGTGCCGGCGGACAAGGCCGGAATCACGCCCCGGCAGTTGCTATCGCACACGGCGGGCCTCCCCGAGGACGCCGAGGGCGTGTTCGAGCTGGACGCGCGCGAGACCGTGCTCCGCGGCACCCTGGCCGCTCCGCTCGAACGCACGCCAGGCACGCGTTTCGGCTATTCGAATGCCGGGTTCCAACTGCTGGCGGCGATCGCCGAGCAGTCGACCGGCGTGTCCTTCACGCGCCTCGTGGATTCGCTGCTGCTGTCGCCGAGCCGCATGCGTGCGAGCGGCGTGGGCAGCGCGTTCGCCCGCGCGCGAGAAGACGCGGCCACCGGACGCAACGAGTGGCTCGTATCGGGCTCCGTCCGCGATTGGCGGCAGCCCTGGGCCGGCAGTGGCGCGGGCGATCTCGTCACCACGGCACTCGACCTCCACCGCTGGGCGAGGACCGTGCAGGGTGCGGGCCCGCTCACGCCCGCGCAACTCGATACGCTCACCGCACGGCATGCGAGCGTCGCCAAGGGCCTGAACTACGGCTTCGGCCTGTGGCTCGTGTGGCGCGGCGACGACAGCGACCTCGTCTCCATCGGCGGCGACATTGGTGGCTACCATGCGGGCATCTGGCTCGAACGGAGCGCTCCATCGCGCATCGTCGTCATCACGAGCGCGGGCGAGCGCTGGGGCCGCCGGCTCCCGGTCTCGACCGCCCAGCGGGCACTCTGGCTGCTCGTTCAATCGCAGCCGGTCGAGCTCCCGCCGGAGTCGGCGCATTGGCCGGCGGAACAACTCGACGCGCTGGCGGAGCGCTGGACGCTGTCGCCGTCCGGGCGCATGGCGCTCGTGCGCGACGGCGCGGGACTGCGCATGGAACTCTCCGGGAGCGACGCGATGACACTCGCGCAGGGCCCGGACACGAGCGGCGCGCGAGCCTTCGCCGAGGGCCGCGCGGCGGACCTCGTGCGTGTCGCCGCACTGCATGACGACTTCGCGTGGGCGCGCGTGCTGCTGCCCGCCGAACACGGCTGGGCCGGCACGCTGAAGCGCGCGCTCGCGGATCACGAGAAACGGCACGGATCACTCGTCGATGCCGTCACGGACGGCACGGTGACGTTGCCGTGGCTGAATCAGGGCATGCGCACATACGTGCGGCTGCACTCGAAACGTGGCGACACCGACGTGAGCTTCGCGTGGCTCGCGGGCGGATTGATCGACGTCGCGGTGGGCGAGGGCCGGCCGGCACCGGTGATCCTGCCCGTTGCCCCGCTGGCCGAGGGCGGCCTCGGCGCCTGGGACCTGCTCGATGGCACGCTCATCCGGATCCAGCCGTTCGCCGATGCGAAAGGCCGCGGACTCCGCCTGAGTGCCCACGGCGCCGTGTTCGTCGCGCGGCGGGTCAACTAACGCGACACGCGGCGACCCGATTCGAGCAGACGCCGATGCCGGGCCGATAGACTTCGGCCCGACGTGCGTTCCAGCCACGCCAGACGCGCCGCGCACGAGCCGAGTCCATGGCGTTCCCAGACGCCGCGGATCTGAGCCGGCGACACGCAGTGCCCGTCGCCCGCGAGGCGGCGGCTCAGGCGTCCATAGCTGTAGGTCGGGAACCGCCCGGTCGCGGTGAGGATCAGGGCGACCAGGTGCGAAGGGGTCTCGTTCGGCATGCGGGGACGCGCGGGCCGGCGCTCGCGCAGGCCTTCGATCCCGTGAGCGAGGTAGCGTTCACGAAGGGCATAGAAGTGGCTCCGGCTGACGTCCAGCCGGCGGCACGCCTCGGCCACGTTGCCGATGCGACGCGCGAGTGCCAGCACGCGGAGTTTGAGCCTGAACGGGATCGGACTGCGTCTCACACCCATGAGGTCGATGGCGGGCGCCGCCATCTGACATGTCATCTGACTTGTCAGGGGAGCGGCGCCCCAGACGACCTTGATTCGCCACCGTGCATGTCCTAGCGTTTTCACACTCGCTGTCCTTGACGAACCGACCCGGGAACCCCTCGATGCCCCGTGCGGAACCCATGGCCCTGGCGGCCGATTGGCCGTCCACGCTCGCCGACCTGCGCCGGCGCGTGGCGAGCCATCTGCGCGGCTGGGACCCCGCAGACATCGAGGACTGCGCCCAGGACGCCGCCCTGCGCGTCGTGCGCGCGGTCGAGCGCGAGGGATGGCCGCGCAACCCCAACGGCCTCTTCACGGTGATCGCGCGCCGGGCGGCGATCGATTTCATCCGCGTCCGTCGCCGGCGTCCGCGTCACGAGCGCCTGGACGAGAACCTCGAGATCGCGGACACCGAGGCGCTGCGCCGTTCGCTCTCGGACGTCCACGAGGAAATGCAGGCCAAGGCGCTCCGCGTCCTGCACTACTTCCACTCGCGCCAGGCCCGCTGTGAGCCCCTCGCTCGAGCGCGCGCGGAGGGCCTGGATCTCAAGTCGTTCGCGGAGCGTTCCGGGCAGTCGCACGGCGCGGTGCTGCAGCAGTGGTCGCGCTGCATGAGGCGGCTGTTCGAGAGCATTCGCCGCGGCGAGCTCCACTGGCCGTGGCCGGTCGACTACGCATGAAGCCGCCCGAAGCCGCGATGACCGAACACGCCTGGTTCCGCGAGCATCTCGCCGACTTCCTGCTCGATCTCATGGATGGGCAGGAGGCCGAGCGCCTGCGGAGTCACGCGTCGACGTGCGCGGAATGCGGGCCCCTGCTGGTGCTCGCGCGTGCCGAGCGGCTCGACGGCTGGCTGAGCGCGGATCATCCCTCGCCGGCCACACTCGTGCGCTGGCATCGCGACGCGGCCGCGGTCGACCGTGAGGAGGCGAGGATCATCCGTGAACACCTCGAGGAATGCGGTTCGTGCCGCGCGGACCTGGCGGAGCTCGCCGGCGCGCGTGCCGTGCGCGCCGTTCCCGGCGCGGCGACCCCGGCTCGGCCGGCGGTGGCGGGCCGCCGGAGCGCCGCGCGCGACCGAATGCTGGGTGCGCTCGGCGGCGCGCTGGCGACCGCGGCCGCCGTGCTGATCGTGTGGCCGCGCCCGCAGGCGGTTCCCGCCGACGGCGCCGCGGCTCCGCCTCCCGTGGCATCGCGGGCCGTGGTTCCGGAGGATCCGGCTCCCGCTTTTCACGCCCAGTCGTCCCCCGTCCAGGTGTCGTCGCGCCATCGCGGGGAGTCCGACACGACGCGCGTCGTCCTCGATCCGGGGGCGCCGTTCGTGCCGCTTCGGATTCCCACCCTCTTCGTGCCCGACTCCACGCCACTGGCGATCGAGTTGCTCGACGCCGCTGGCCAGGTCGCCGCGCGCATGACGATGCCGGCGCGGCTGGCCCAGGACGTCGGGGCGCTGCTCGACACCCGGGGCGTGACGCCCGGGGTTCATTCGCTACGGGTGTCGTGGCGCGCGGCGGGCCGCGACGAGCATCGCGAATACCCGATCGTGTTCGCGGCGCCCTAGGCCGAGGCTTCGATGTCACGACGCATGGCCGCATGGAT
>JANLWK010000148.1:0-6273 GCA_031364505.1 Candidatus Eiseniibacteriota bacterium
CGGCGCGCGGAGCGTCACCGCGGTTCCGCTCGCCGTCACCCGCGCCCAGGCCGAGTTGCGTCTCGGCGAGGGCGCCCTGACCGCCGCCGCGGCCGAGCGCGCGATCGCGGGCGACACGACGTCCTCGGGCCGCCGGCGCGACGGGCTCGCCGCGATGCTGGCCGGCGCCCCGGCATCCGCCGCGGCCGAGCCGCCCGACCAGGTGGGCGCGGCACTCGAGCACCGGCTCGATCTGCTTCGCCAGGTGATCGTGCCGGAGCCGATCGCACGCAAGCTTCGCGATGCCACGACGGCGATCATCGTCCCGGACGGGGCGCTGCACCTGGTGCCGTTCGAGGCGCTGGTGTTCACGCCGCGCGTCAGCGGCCGTGTCGCGCGCTTCTGGCTCGACGAAGGGCCGGCCGTGCGCTACGCGTCCTCGGTGTCCTCGTGGCTGGCGCTCGAGGAGCGCCGCGCCGCGCGTGCGGGTGGCGGAACGCTCGCCCCTGCGCTGAGCGTCAGCGATCCCGATTTCACGCGAAACGCGCCGTCCGCATGGCCGCCGCTGCCGGCGACGCGACACGAGAGCGAGGCGCTGGTTGCCGCATTCGGTGCACAGCGGGTGACCGTGCTGCAGGGGGATTCCGCGACCGAGCGGGCGGCGCGGCGCGAGCTGCCGAGCGCGCGCCTGCTGCATCTCGCGACGCACGGCTTCGTGACCCCGCGCGAGAGCGACGTGCTCGCCGGACTCGTGTTCGCGCCGCCCGCGGACTCGGTCGTCACCCCGACGGATGACGGGCTGCTCCAGCTCTACGAGATCTACGCCCTGCCGCTGGATGCCGAGCTGGCGGTGCTGTCGGCGTGCGAGACGGCCCGCGGCGCGCGTATCGGCGGTGAGGGCGTGTTCGCGCTGTCGCGCGGCTTCCTCACGGCCGGGGCGGCACGCGTCATCGCCAGCCTGTGGAACGTGAACGACGCCTCGACCGCGGCACTCGTGTCGGCGTTGTTCCACGATGCGCGCCCGGTGACGCCCGGCGGCGCGCCCGACTGGACTCGAATGCTGCGAGACGCCAAGCGCGCTGTGCGCTCACACCCCGAAATGTCGGCGCCCTTCCACTGGGCGCCGTTCGTTCTGAGCGGTGTGCGTTAGATCATCGGTACTGGCGTTTCAGCGCGCCCCAGGTCCGGACCACGATCGGCGTGGGTTTGTCGCTGCCGTAGATTCGGACGGTCAGGTTGATCTTGTCCGGCTGCATCTGGTTGACGTTCCACCAGCCGGTCAGCCGGTAGTTCCCGTTGGCGGTCAGTCCGGTCACCGTCTTGGACGTGTAGGCCGAGTCGTCGAGCGCCAGCGCGGCATTGAACTGCCCCAGGTCCAGGCATCCCACGGGCGTGAAGTTCGTCTCCGTGCCGGGATCGTTGGGCCCGGTCTGGGACGCGCCGGTGTTCCACGAGCAACCGTGCGACAGGTCCCAACCGCGGCTGGCAGGATCGCCGCCGTTGTCGGGAAACAGCTCCTTGAGCAGGATCGTGCCCGCATCCTGGAAGTAGAGCGTCTCCGCGACGGGAGCGCCGATGTAGCAGTCCCCGGCATACGTGCCCAGCGAGCCGTGATGGGCCAGGTAGTCGGTCTCGGTGACGACGCAGATGTTGTCGAGCTGCTGATGCGTCCACTGGACATCGTTGGAGTTCGTGTCGAAGTAGTTCACCGTCGAGGTGGAGATGCGCAGGGTGATGTCCGGCCCGTCGGCCGTGAACGGGATGTCGAAGGGGAACGGACAGAAGACGCCCTGCGGGAACAGGCGCTCCGTGACCTTCGGTTCGACCAGCTGGACGGTGCGCGCGGGACTAGCGACAACGGTGACGGCGAGAACGGCGAGCGCGCACGCACTGGCGACGCGGCTGCAGCGGAAGGTGACCATGGGGGACTCCGGAGGAAGTCGGTGGAGGTTTCCGCGGCTCGGAGCCCCAATGCTACCCACCGTCACGCCCCCTGTCACCCGAAAACGCGTCAAGTCCTACTTGATCGTGACAGTGTCCGGCAGGTCCACCTTCACGTGGACGTCCGCATCGTTCGTCTCGGTCGTTGCCTTGGTGGTCGTCTTGGTCGTCTCGGTCGATCGCTGGGCGCAACCCCCGATGAACGAGGCGGCGACGGCAACCAGAACGAGAGTCGACACGATCGCGACGAATCGCGAGTTGCTTTCATTTCTGCTCGACATGGTCAATCCTCCGTGTTGAGAGTGGTACGGTGCCGTGGCAACCTTCGCAAGACGCATGCCGCACGTAGGACGCGCTCGCCCCTACGCGAATGGCAATTCTGATCAAAGTGACGGGCGCATCGGTACAAAGAGTTGAAAGAAGCTCCTCAGAGAGGCGGTCCCCGATGAAGGCGTTCCGTTCCGTGCTCTGCATCGCCGGCCTGCTGGCCGCCCTCCCCGCTTCTTCAGCGCCCAAGCACATCCTCATCAGCGACAGCCTGCTCGCGAAGGCCGATCAGTGGAACGTGAAACGAGGGGACCGTTGGGTGGGGATGAATCACTGGGGCTTTGGTGAGTACAAGGTCGTGGCCAGCAAGACGGGATGGACTACCGGCGGGACGGATACGAACTTCTTCAAGACCAAGACGATGAGCCACTCCGAAAACAAGTTCTCATTCGTCATGAGCAACAAGACGGCGGATTCCGCACTCGTGAACGCCGCGCATCAGATCATCGAGCGATCCAACCCCGGACTGAAGGTCGGGCGTGATGTGCACGTCGGCGGCACCGGACAAACGGTGGAGACCGATCACTTCATTGCGTCGATTGCCATCGGTCGCGACACCACGGAGCGATGGGAGCTATTCGTCGGCGACACCGAGGTCTCGGATTCCTACGGCGACCGCGACGACCTGGCTCGCCATACGTCCATCCTGGTTCACGGGGACCGGCGCATCGCTCTCGCTCCCGTGTTTTCCAGGAAACTCGCCGAGAAACCGTCGTTCGGTTCGGGTCTCGCGATGCAGTTCCGCCCTCCGGCCATGGGATACGAGTTCATCGAAGATGGACGCTCCCTTTGCGCGGTGGAGTACTTCAGCTCGGGTATCTCGGGCATGTACAAGAACACCGTCTGGATGGACATGAGCGCGGATCCACGATTGCGACTCGTGCTCGCCGCCGCGATGACATCGGTGCTGGAGTTGAAGTGCCAGGAAGCGCCGTCCGATACGCCGGCTCATGAGTAGCAGGGCGGCGTGGTCGCGTCTCCCCCTCGGAGGTCAATGATGGCCCGCTTCAAGTCCGGGTTTCGCTCGTGCCCTTCGCTGGTTTTACTCTTGGGCGTCGTGGTGTCGGCCATCGTCTCCACGCCGGCCGTTGCCGGGCAGATCGCGAACATCAAATCGTTCCTGGAGCAATGCCCGACGACCGATCCCGTCTACGCGACGATTCGGTCGGACTTTGAGATTCGCAGGAACGGCGTCCTCGTGGGCGACATCCCGTGCGCGGGGCCGATTTCTTCGATTCCCGTCGCGCAGTACACCGACGAGTTGATCGTCGTCCAGGGCCTGCGGACGATCTACTACATGGATCTCGGGCAGTCCGGGCACCTGCCATGGGCTCCGGGTTCCTTGTATGCGTGGCTCAAGGGCAAGATCGGAGGCATCGACATCCGTGACGGCTCGGGATCGTTCTGCTGCGAGTCGTTCGACGGCCGGACTTTCATCGCCGTCGGGGCGCAGAATGACGCGAATCGCGACTTCGACCGGGAGTGGCGGGGCATCTCGGGCAACATCGACCTCTATGCGCACGAGGCGCGCCACCTCGACAACTTCCCCCACAGCTCGTGCTGCGGGATCACGAACGGTTGCGACGACACGTTCGACGCTGCGAGCCCGTCCTGCTACGCGGTTCAGTACCTGCTCAACAAGTACTGGCTCGAGGGCACGATCAACGTCGGCATCGCGTGTCTGACGCCGTCCGAGACTCAGGCGATCGCGCAGTGGCACCAGGGCGCGGGCGCCGGATTTCGCACGCGGTTCTGCACGAACCAGCCACCGCAACTGACCATACCGCCCACGCCGGGTGGACCGTGCCAGCCCACCGGCGTTCCGAAGCGACCGAAGGAGAACGCGTTCCTCTCCGATGCGAACCCGAACCCGTTCGACCGCTCCACGCGCATCGACTTCGCCGTATCGCGCGGTGGCCACGTCTCGCTTCGCATCTACGACGTCGCCGGCCATCGAGTCGGAACCCTCGTGGACGACGATCTCGCCCCGGGGACTTACAGCCGGAGTTGGTCGGGCGCGGGACAGCCTGCAGGGGCCTATTTCTACAGGCTCGAATCGAACGGCGTGCTCGGGACGCGGAAGCTGATCCTGGTCCACTAGCCCCGCGCGCGTCGTGCGGATCCGCCCGGACGGCGGGCGCGACGCGCGGGGACCGCATCGAGCATCATCTCAGCGAGACCCACTTCGTTTCGCGTACCTCCGACCCGGCGCGAACTCTGACGAAATAGAGGCCCGATGTCGCCGGCGCTCCCGCATCGGTCGTGAGGTCCCAGCGCAGGTCGTGACGGCCGGCACCCAGGCGCGTCGCGGGCTGGAGCGCGCGCACTTTGCGGCCGAGCAAGTCGAAGACGTCCGCGGAGACCGCGGCATCACGCGCGAGATGCAGGGCGAACCGGGCCTCGCCGTAACCGGGGTTGGCGGACACGCACTCGAGGCGCAGCGCGTCGACGCGTCGGTCGAGAACGTCCAGGGGGCCCGCCGCGAAGAGCCGGGCCGCGTAGATGTCGGCGGGATACGTGCGGGCGTCCGTCCACGACATGATGACACTCGGTCCGTTCGACGGCGCCAGGGCACCCTGCCCCTGGGAGCCCGGGACGGCGCAGACCGACAGCCCGTTCGCCGGCCACAGCGTGCTGCCGGCCCCGTCGACGTGCTGGGCGACGAGATTCGGGTCGCCGAGGTACCGCTCGTCCACCCACGTCACGAACACGCCGCCAGCACCGTCGGCAATGATGCTCGGCGAATATTGATCGCCGTCCGCAGTGCAGAGCGAGATCCCCGAGCTTCCCCACAGGCGGGTGCCGCTCGCGTCGAGCTTCTGGGCGAAGATGTCGAGATCGACACCGCTCCGACCGTCTTGCCACACGATGATCGTGGCGCCGCTGCCGGCCGATGCGATGACCGGGAACGTCTGCTCGCCGAGTGCCAAGCACACCGGCGCGCCGTTCGAGGCCCACTGGATGCCGCCAGTCGCGTGGAGTTTCTGCGCATAGATGTCGTACACGCCCGAGCGCTCGTCGTGCCACGCGATGACGGCGCTCTGTCCGCTCACCGGTGCAATGACGGGAGGCCCCTGCGTGCCGGTCGCCGTGCACACGGCGGTTCCGGTGCTGCCGTACTGGACGGTTCCGGCGGGGTCGACACGGTTCGCGTACACGTCGGCTTCGGCCGCGCGGGTGTCCAACCACGCGACCAATGCACCCTGCGCTCCGACCGAGCCGTCCGGGCTGATGACGACTCGGCTCTGATCGCCCGGGGCATCGCAAACGACGCGGCCGAGGCTGACCGCTGTCCACAACCCACCACCGAGCGCATCGACGTGCTGCGTGTAGATGTTGGTGTCCGTGTTGGTGCGTTGGTCGGTCCACGCGACGACGGCGCCGGAGCCACCGTCGGACGCGGCGACGGCGCCGTATCCGGACTGGGTCGAGCTGCACACCTGCTGACCGTCCACGTCCCACAGCGCGGCGCCCGATGCGTTCAGGTGCTGGCCGTAGAGGTTTTGATTGCCGCGACCGTCGTTCCAGAAGATGAGGGCGCCACCCGATCCGTCTGCCACGAGGCTGGGATACGTCCCGCTATTTGCGGTGATCGCGGTGAGCGCGACGCCATCCGCCGCCCACTTGACCGCACCCGTCGAGTCGATGCGCTGCGCGTAGGCACCGCTATTGGGCACCCTGAAATCGATCCATGCGATGATCGTGCCGCCGGCGCCGTCGGTGGTCATACCCGAGGCGAACTGGCTGCCGGGAGCCGTACAGATCGGCACACCGTTGGACGTCCACGCCGCCCACGCTCGGGGCGCCACCGTAGTGGTCGCGATCAACGCAAGGAGCAGCAACAACGTCTTCATTTCACGACGCTCGGCTCCGACGTGTTCTGGCCGATCCACAACCTGTTGCCATCGGGATCGTCGAGACGGAACTCGGTCATGCCGTAGAACGTGACATCGAGGTCGGGGGCGGCCACCCCGCTCGCCCGCACCTGCTGGTGATACGCCACGACGTTCTCGGGATACAGGTAGA
>JANLWK010000202.1:0-1570 GCA_031364505.1 Candidatus Eiseniibacteriota bacterium
GTAGTCCTCGAGGTCAGCGCGACCACTTTGGGGGTCAACAACCTCCAACTGCTGATCACCGATGTCGACGGAGTCCCGCTGGGAGGCGTCACGAGCCTTCCCGTCCGCTCCGCCCAGGTCGGTCAGATCATCTGGGTGATCATCGGGGTGGGTATCGCCCTGCTGTTCGCAGCCATCGTCGTCAGGCTCGTACGCCGGGTGCGGAGCACCCAGAGCGACGGTTCGTCGTGAGCACCCCCGAAGCCGACTCCGACCGCAGCGAGCGCGCCCAGATCGCCTCGGCCAGCGCTGTGATGGCCCTGGGCACCACTTTTTCCCGGCTGAGCGGCTTCCTACGCAGCGTGCTGCTCGCCGCCGCCCTGGGAAACCTGCTCCACGCAGATCTGTTCAACATCGCGAACACGATCCCCACGATGCTCTACATCCTGCTTGCCGGCGGCGTGTTCAACGCGGTGCTGGTCCCGCAACTCGTGCGCACGATGAAGCACGACGAGGACGGCGGCACGGCGTACGCCAATCGCATCGTGACGTTCGCGATCCTCTTCCTCGGCACCGTGACCGTGCTGCTCGTGATCGCAGCGCCCTGGGTGATGCGGATCTTCCTTGGGCCGGAGTACTACGAGCCCGAGATGGCCGCGCAGCGCGACTCCGTGATCGATTTCGCGCGGTACTGCCTGCCCCAGGTCTTCTTCTACGGGATGTTCGTGCTCGTCGGGCAGATCCTGAACGCGCGCGGCCGATTCGGCCCCATGATGTGGGCCCCCATCGCCAACAACGCGATCGCCGTGGTCGTATTGGTGACCTACCTGGTCGTGTACGGCACTGCCGAGGGCGCCGCGCTGTGCGCGGGCTTCACTCCCGGTCAGGAGCGCCTGCTCGGGCTCGGCTCGACGATCGGCATCGTCGCCCAGTTCGCGATCCTGATCCCCTATCTGCGCTCGGCAGGATTCGCGTTCAAGCCCCGATTCGACTTCCGGCATGTCGGCCTTGGGCACACTCTCAAGCTCGGAGTCTGGGCGGTGTTGTTCGTCATCGTCAACCAGATCGCCTACACCGTGATCGTCCGACTGGCTTCGACGGGCACAGCCGTGGGGTGCGAATCGGACCCCGGCACCGGTTACACGGTCTATGCCTATACGTTCCTGCTCGTCATGGTGCCGCATTCGATCATCACGGTCTCCCTGGCGACCGCAGTGCTGCCCGCCCTATCGCGGTACGCCGCCAACGAGGACCGGGCGGGAGTGGCCCGGACGCTGGCCAGCACCCTGCGCACCGCGCTGGTCGTGATCGTCCCCTTCGCCCTGCTCCTCATCGTCATCGCCCCCAGGCTGGCCGAGATCGTCTGGGGTTGGAACGGCGACGCGAGCGAGACGGTGGCGCTCTACGTGCCCTCCCTCACCCTCTTCGGTGTGGGCTTGATCTTCTTCACCGTGCACTATCTGGTGCTGCGCGGCTTCTACGCCCTCGAACTCAACCGGACGGTGTTCGCGATCCAGTGCGCTGTTGCCGCCACGAACATCCTCGCGGCGACCATCCTGGTGGCGCGGACCGGCCGGGAACAGACAGCGCC
>JANLWK010000232.1:0-3436 GCA_031364505.1 Candidatus Eiseniibacteriota bacterium
CGGCTCGAAGCGGGCGGGCAACGCGCTGCGCCAGTTCACCGGCTACGTCACGTCGATGGACGGCACCAGCGTCACCGTCGAGAAGCGCGGCAAGAAGCCCGAGTCGCGCACGTTCACGAAGCACGACGAGCTGCGCACGACAGGCGACGTGGCGAAGGACGCGCGCGTGACGGTGTTCTACCGCGACGAGAACGGCAAGAGCATCGCGCACCGCATCGTCGCGAAGACCGCGAAGGCCGCATCGACGCGCAGTCGAGGCTGAGCATCATGGTCGGGCCGGGCGAGCCTCCGCGCCCGGCCACCACCACTCCGTTATGCATGGCGATTGTTCATTCCTGCAGAACAGCGTGCGCTTCGACATCGGCACAACACTTGCGGAATGCACGGCTGCCAAACCTCCCACGCGAAGTATCTGGAAAGTTGTCCGACACCTCGGGTCGGTTCCATGCTCGAGCGGAGCCCGCAAGGTCCCACTGGAGGTTCACGTGCACGACGCCCCCGCCGTTCCCTGGCGTGCATGGGTCTGCTGCGCATTGCTGTGTGGCGTGACGTTTCCGATCATCGCATCGCCCGCGTACGCGAGCGCGCCGACGTTCGATGAGCCGTATTCCCTCGGCGAGTTCTACAACAATCCCGGCGATTGCGTGGATGTCGTCTCGGGCGACGTAACTGGCGACGGGCACGCCGATGTCCTCGTCGCCACGAGGGAGCCGGACGGCGTTCAGGTCTGGCGTGGCAACGGACGCGGACGGCTGGTGCTGGACCACACGCTCGCGATTCACCCCGGCACCCTCGTGCTCACAGATGCCAATGCCGATCATGTTCTCGACCTCGCGGTGGGTCGCGAGGAATCGGTCGAGCTATTTCATGGACTCGGAAACGGAAATTTCGGTTCGGGCGACATCATCCCTCTCGGCGACTATCAGTGGACGTTTCGCGTTGTCGACATGAATCGCGACGGGTACGCTGACGTCGTGGCGGCGGTGGGATGGAGCGCTCTGTCGGTCGTGTTCCAGCATGCGGACGGCACCTGGGCGACGCCGACGCTGTATCCGTGTCGGGAATTCTCCATGGGGCTGGATGTCGCGGACTTCAATCGCGACGGGGTCGCCGACGTCGTGGTGGCGTCCTTCTCGACACCTGCACTGATGGTGTTCACAAACAAGGGCGATGGCAGCCTGGACTCCACGACATTCGACGTCGGCCCGTCCGGCGACTCCCGTGTCGTCGCGGGCGATTTCAACGGCGATGGAGCGCCGGACATTGCCATCGTCGGCAGCGACACGTCGCGGGTCGTGTGGAACGACGGAACGGGCTCGATGGATGCTGCCGAAACACTCGAAACCGGCGGCATCTATTGGCCACCGTTGGCGATTGCGAGCGACCTCGACCACGACCGGCGCACGGACCTGGTCGTTGGGCGCTTGGACGGAACCTACTACCGCCCGAGCGGTTTGAACGTGTACTGGGAGCTCGCTCCTGACTCTCCGCGCGTGACGACGCAGCTCGTCGCACAGCCGGGCGCGCATGGGGCGCGGGGCACCGCTGCCGACCTCGACGAGGATGGCCTCGAGGACCTCATCGTTCTCGCCGTTGACGGCGGATACTTCGCAGGCGGCTGGTCGAGCAGCGGGGAGCTGTGGGTCGTGCGTCATCAATCCGGACGGCGCTTCATCGGCCTCGAGCTGGCCGTGGCGGGGACATCCCGCCTCGCGGGTGCGCATGTCGTGCGCGACGGCAGTCGGCTCGGCGTGATGGTCCGCCGCGATGCACCCGACTCCATCATGTACGCGCGTTCTGATGGTTCGCTCGAGCCGTCGGTTGCGTTTCCCGTCGGTGATGGCGCCATCATCGTCGACATCGATCGCGATGGTTGCGATGACGTTGCCTTCAACCAGAACGGAGTACTTCAGATTCAGTACTGCGGCGGCGCGGTGGCGGACATACCCATGCCGCCGTCGGAGCTCATCCTCGGCCTCGCCGACTTCGACGGCGATGGCGCGGACGACCTGCTACTCGGGCCCCCGGGCGGCGCCTCGATCGCGTACCGAACGGGCAACGGGTTCGCGTCGCCTGCTACACTGCTGCTGCCGTGGCTCGACGCCTCGGAAGTCACCGACCTGCTCGCCGTGGATTTCAATCGTGACGGCCGGGCCGATCTCGCTGCGGTCAGCGGCGATTACGACGCGGCGCTGAGCCTGAGCATCAACGCGAGCAACGGTGCATTCTCCGCAGGACCGTCGACCGCGATCGACTGGTCCTACTATCGATCAAGCCCGCCGTCGCTCATCGCGTGCAATCTCGACGGCAACCAGGACGTGGACGTCTTGGCGTGGGTGTCCCAGAGCTCAGGCGCCGGCCTTGCTTACGCATTCTTCAATACGGGCGCGGGCGGAGTGTTTCAGTCGGGGTTGCCACCCTACTACCTGGTGTCCGAGGCGCCTTATTTGTCGACGGCCGACGTAAACGGTGACGGGCTCTCCGATCTCCTGAACTACAGCTTTGGTGAGGGATCGTTTGGCTCCCGTCTGTCGTTACGCGTGAACCGGGGTGGCGGCGCATTCGACACCTATGGACGGGAATGGTTCATTCCCATGTTCAATAGTTCGATCAGCCGTGGCGATTTGAATGGCGACGGCATGACGGACCTCGTGCTCGGGACGACCGGCGGATACGGCTACCCGCCCGGCCCCTCGGTGACCGTGCTCTTGAACACGACGCCGAGCCTACCCGTCCCGACGGCACCAGCATTCGTGCGGGCGACCCTTGAGCATGGACGGGCCGTCATCGTGTGGCATTCGGCGAGCAGACTGGGCGCGCGCGCCCTGATCACGCGCTCGGCCGATCGCGGCGCATGGGAGGACGTCGGGTCGCTCGATCCGGATGCGTCGGGACTCGTGCGCTTCGAAGACGGCTCCGTGCGACCCGGCCATCGCTATCGTTGTCGGCTCGGAACTCGCGTCGCAGACGCGCTGCGTTACGTCGAGTCCACCGAGCTCGCGATCCCGGGCGATGCGCTGACGCTGGCACAGAACGGGCCGAATCCCGCGCGGGGTGCGCTGCGCTTTACGTACTCCCTCGCCCGAGTGGAGCCCGCGACAATCGAGCTGATCGACATCGCGGGACGTCGCGTTCGAAGCTGGAGTATCGCGCCGGGCCTCGCTGCGCATGCGGGATTCGACAGCGCGGGTCTGCACGCGGGGATCTACTGGGCGCGACTCACGCAGGGCGCCGAATCGGCGGTCATCAAAGTCGTGCTAGCCGATTGAGTGAAGCGGGCGGCGTATTCGCGCCGCCTACTCCTTCTTCTCCCGCACCTTCGGCGTCGCCGTGCTCGCGAGCCGGCCTTGTTGCTGCAGCGAGCGGCGGAGGATGAACTCGATCTGCGCGTTCAGGCTGCGCAAGTCATCCCCCGCCCAGCGCTGCATGGCCTCGT
>JANLWK010000244.1:0-4321 GCA_031364505.1 Candidatus Eiseniibacteriota bacterium
TACACCAATCGCCGTAAACCGAAACCCGGCCACGCCTGGAAGAAGGCCGCCGTGCTCCCACCCTCAACCCGGTCGGCCTGACCGGCAGGGGGGTGCAGAATCACTGACGCGTAAAGGGTGCAGAATCACTGACGTACGACAGCGCGAGGATGCAATCGATGCCGCGCTCCATTACTGTCGCCGCGTGAATCACGCCGTCCCCCGCGTCCAAGTGCTGCTGTCCACGTGCAACGGCGAGCGGTACCTCCGGCCGCTGCTCGACAGCGTGCTCGCCCAGGATCATCCGAACCTGGACGTCCTCGTGCGCGACGACGGGTCGCGCGACGGGACGCCTGTCCTGCTCCAGGACTACGCCACACGCGGCCGCGTCCATGTCGTCATCGGCGAGAATGTCGGCGTGGTGCGCAGTTTCTTCGATTTGCTGCGCCGCTCCCCCCCCGATGCCGATTACGTCGCCCTGTGCGACCAGGACGATGTCTGGCTGCCCGACAAGGTGTCCCGCGCACTCGGCTTCCTGGGCGGCGATCCGGCGACCGCCCGCCTCTACGGCAGCCGCGTCCAGGTCGTTGACGAGGCCCTCGCACCCATCGAGATGTCGCCGAAGCCCCCCCGTGCCCTGGGCTTCGGCAACGCGCTCGTCGAGAATTTGCTGCCCGGATGCACGATGGTGCTCAATCGCGCCGCGCGCGATCTCGTCGTCTCGGCGCCGCCGGAGTTCGCGTTCATGCACGACTGGTGGATCTACCAGGTCGCGGCCGGATGCGGCGAGATCCGCTACGACGACCAGTCGCGCATCCTGTACCGCCAGCACGCGCAGAATGCCGTCGGCATCGCGCCGGGCTCCGTCGGCAAGTGGTCGCGGCGGTTCACCCGGTTCCTGAACCGGGGGCACAGCGTGACCCGCCAGGTCGACGAGTTGCTGCGGCTGTTCGGCGACCGGCTCAGTCCCGAGCACCGCGCCGCCGCCCGGCTCGTCGCGGGATCGAAGCACCGCTTCATCGACCGCCTGCGTCTCGCCGCGAATCCCCGTGTGTACCGCCAGGCGCCGATCGACGACCTGGTGTTCCGCGGCATCGTGCTGGCGCACCGGCTGTAGGTCGCGGCGGATGCGTCGAGTCCCGCCGCTCGCCTGGCGCATGATGCTGGTCGGCATCGTCGCGACCGGCGCGCTACATGCCTCGCGATTCCGTGTCGTCGTCGACGACGCGTTCATCTCCCTGCGCGTGGCGCGCCACTGGATGGAACACGGCGTTCCCGAGTACAACGCCGGCATCCGCGAATGGGTGCCGACGTCGCCACTGTGGGTCGCCTCGCTCGCCGGCGCGGGACACGTGGCGCCGGCGGCACTGCCGGTCGTGGCGCAGGTGCTCGGCGCGCTCGCGGGAGCTGCCACGCTCGTCACACTCGCGCTCGCGGCGCCCGGTGCCGGAGCCGCCGGCGCGATCGCCGCACTCCTGTGCGCCGGCTCGGCGCTCTGGGCGGCGTGGCCGCTGAGCGGCATGGAGACCTCGGCGTTCGCGCTCATGGTGCTCGTCTGCGTGCTCTGCCTGCTGCGCGCGATCGAGCCCGGTGCGCATGCGCGCGAGGCGTTCCGCGCCGGGCTGGCCGCCGGCGCCGCGATCGCGCTCCGCCCCGACGGCGCGCTCGCGCTCGCGGTGGGGCTCGGCACGCTGGCGCTCGCGACCGGCCCCGCGGGGCGCCCCGGCCTCCCACCGCGTATCGGGCGCATGGCGCGCTTCGTCGCTGGATGGGCGATCGTGGCACTTCCGGTCGCAGGCTACCTGTGGGCCACGTTCGGAACCGTGCTGCCCGTCTCCTACTACGCGAAGCTCAACGGGCTCGGAAATCTCGGGCACGGCCTCGCCTACCTCGGACGGACCGCTCTGTCGGCGCAACTCGCGTTCGTGGCACCCGTCGCGCTCGTGGCGCTCGCGCATCGCGATCTCCGGCGCCCCGCCATCGTGTCGCTCGCCGCGATCGCCGCGTGGGCCGCCGCGATCGCGATCGAGGGCGGCGACTTCATGGCGTATTCGCGCTTCGTGGCGCCCGTGTGGCCGCTCGTGTGCCTGGTCGTGGCGCTCGGGATCGTCGGAATCGCGCGCGCCCTCGGCGAGCGCGTCCGCATCGCGCGCGCCGTCGCGGTGGCGATCGCCGCGCTCGTGCTCGCCGCGTGGGCCACGCCCGGCTGGCGCGGCCCCGACCACGACGCCTACACCCGCGGCGCCCGCGACGAACTGGCCCGCGAGGCCATCGGCACATGGCTCGCGGGACGCTATCCGGACTCCGAGTGGGTGGCGGTCAAGCCGGCCGGCATCATTCCCTTCTATTCACGCATGCGCGCGATCGATCTGTTCTGCATCACCGATCTCGAGGCGGCGCGAACCGGGTCCTGGGTGCCCGACGCCTGGCCCGGGCATCAGCGCGCGAACCCGAAGCGCGTCCACGACGTGGCACCCCGGCTCGCGATCCTCGAGGCACGCCTCTATCCGCTCGCCGAGCTTCCTCCGCCCGGGATGACCGATCCCAACCACGGTGCCGGCTGGCTCGCCGACCCCCGCGCCGCGCAATACGAACCGGCCCGCGCCGAAGTGCTCCCGGGCCTGTGGCTGGACCTGTTCATCCGGCGCTAGCCTCGATTATTCACGAGGTCGGCGGCCGAGCGGCCAAAGCGGGTCTTCAGTCTGCCTGACGCCGCTGTCGATGGTGCGCCGACGGCGCCACACGCCGCAACCACGAACATCAACGCGATCGCGATGCCGGGCGGTCGCGTTGATGTGTTTTCGGGCACGGCTCCGCCCGGTTGTGTGACGGTGGGTTTCGTTGGGTCGCGCGGGGTTCGGCGGAGGGACTACCCGAATCGAGCCCCGAGGGCGGCGGCGACCGCGCACCACTCGTCGCGGAACGCGAACGTCGCCGGCAGGTGCAAGACGATCCGCCGCACGGAGACGACGACCTCAACGCCGAGCTTGAACAGCCGTTCGCGCAACGTGCTGATCTGGCCGCGAGCGAGGCTCGTGCGCGAGGCGGCGGTACGGATCTCCTGCATCAACACGCAGGCCGCGGTGGTCAACAGCACCCGTAGCTGGTTGGCCAGGAAGCGGGTGCAGCTGGTGCGATCGAACGACAGGCCGTGGTGGAGTTCCTTGATCCGGTTCTCGATCTCACCGCGCATGCAGTAGACGCCTTCGTAGAGGCGCTGCGGTGTGCGCTTCAAGTTCGTGACGACGAACCGGGGGTTGTCGCGCGGCTCGCGGCCGTCGTGCCGCACGACTTCCGCCTTGATGATCACGCGCCGTTCGCCTTCCCACGTCTTCGCCGCGTAGCGGCACTCGCCATAGGCGCGTGCGGTCGCTCCAGTCCGCTCGCTCGTACGTTGTACGGAGGCGAGCAAGGCCGCGGCGGACCGCGCCAGCACCGGGTTGGACTGCAGTCCGACCACGTAGTCGACATCGACCTCATCAAGGAACTCGAGCAACTCCGGGCCGGCGAAGCCACCATCGAGTCGCACCAGCAGTCGCGCACGCGGGAAGCGCTCCTGCAGTTCCCCCACGATGCGCCGGAGCATCGTGAGCGCGCCGCGCGAAGTCGGCGCGTTGCCCGGGCGCAGCATCGCGGCCACGAGATGCTGATCGGGCTCGCCGTTGAACGTCAGATAGGCGAGCAACGGCAGGTAGCACCAGTGCCCGTAGTGCCCGTGGAAGAACGTCAGCTCCTGCTGCCCGTGTGTCGGATCGTCGGTGACGTCCAGGTCGATCGTGATCGTGCGCACCTTGCCGCGCAGCCGCTTCGTCTGTCGCCGCACCACCGTCGCGAACAACGCATGACTCATCCGCAACAGCTCGCCGCGCGTCACGCCGTTCTCGAACCGCGACAGCGTCGGCTGGGACGCCAGCGCATCGCCGGTGATCGCATCGCGACCGAGCAGCAGCTTGTGGATCGCGTCGTCGACCAGTCGTGCCGCGTCGTTGGCGTCCTCGTAGCCACACGCCAGGCCGTACACGCGCTGCGCACACAGGTCGTCCAGGCCGTGCCTCACCTTCGAGGGATCGCGCGTGTCGCGCAGGCAGGCCGTGAGCGCGGTCATCAATCCAAGCCGGCGATCGGCAGCTTTCAGCAGCACGGCGCCTCCGTCCGAGCTGGCGTGGGGGCGATCGAAGCGGGCGAGCAGCGGTCGATCGAACAGCTCGGGGAACAGAACAGACTGTGTGGTAAAGTCCGCCACGAGAAGACCTCCGTCCTTGGAAGAAAAGCGCCTCGATAACGCTCTTCTACCATGCGGAGGTCTTCTTGTTGGCTACCCTTCGTGAATAATCGAGGCTAG
>JANLWK010000259.1:0-1821 GCA_031364505.1 Candidatus Eiseniibacteriota bacterium
CGACCGCGCGTCGTACGGCGAATACAAGTCGGCGTATCGCGAGTACAGCGTCGATTCGACCACGAAGGCCGATCGCGAGTCGTTCGACCACCTGATCGACGCGCGCCAGGACCTGTTCGTGGACGCGGTCGCCGGCGGGCGCCGCATGGATCGCGCGAAGTTGCTCGAGATTTTGGACGGCCGCCCGTGGCGGGCGGCCGACGCCCGCGCGGCGGGCCTCGTCGATTCGCTCGGCTATCGGCCCGACGCCGTGGCGCTCGCGGGCTCGCTCGCGGGGCTGGGCACGCATCCGCGCACCGTGCGCCTCGCGCGCCATCCCGAGGTGCGGCCCGAGTGGACGCGGCCAGGCAGCGTTGCCGTGATCTACGCCTCGGGGGCGATCGACCTGGGCCCGAGCGGCGGCGACCTGTTCATGGGACCCACGCTCGGGTCCGAGACGCTCGTGCGCCAGATCGAGAAGGCGTTCCGCGAGCCCGGCGTGAAGGCGGTGGTGTTCCGCATCGAGAGCCCGGGCGGCGTCACGATCGCCTCCGGGCTGATGCAGCACGCGCTGGCGCGGATGAAGCGCGAGACGAAGAAACCGCTCATCGTGTCGATGGGCCGCAGCGCGGGGAGCGGCGGCTACCAGATCGCGCTGCCCGGCGACCGCATCTACGCCGACCGCTTCACCTCGACCGGCTCGATCGGCGTGCTGTTCGTGCGCCCGTCGCTCGAGGGCTTCTACCGCAAGCACGACGTCCACCAGGACGATTTCATCCGCGGCGACTATATGAAGGCGTGGGCGCTCGGGCACGACTGGGACGCGCGCATGCAGGCGGTCGCCGACTCGATGATCCAGCGCGACTACCGCGAGTTCGTGACGCTGGTCGCCGACGGCCGCCGCCTGCCGTACGACGAGGCCGAGCGCGCGGCGCGCGGCCGCGTGTGGACGGGCGACGACGCCGTGCGGCTCAAGCTGGTCGACGAGATCGGCGGGCTCGAGGCGGCGATCGCCGAGGCGCGGCGGCGCGCGAGGATTCCGGCGGACGAGGCGATCCGCCTCGTCGAGTACCGCCGGCCACGCGGCGGCCTGCTGCAGCGCGCCGCGGGCACGTTCGTGCGCGAGCGCCTCGAGTCGCTGGCGCCGCGGGAGCTCGGACGCTCGCTGTGGTGGGACGACCGGTTGGACCTGGGCGACTGATTCGATTCCTGCTGATTCGATTCCGGGGGAGGACGCATGCCGGCATACGTCGTGGTCAACGTCGAGATCCAGGATCCCAGCCAGTACGAGGTCTACAAGCAGATGGCGCCCGGAGCCATCGAAGCCTACGGCGGCCGCTACCTCGTCCGAGGCGGGCAGGTGGACATCCTCGAGGGCCGCTGGACGCCGCGGCGCGTCGTCGTGCTCGAGTTCCCCGACCGCGCGAGCGCGCACCAGTGGTGGAGCTCGTCCGAGTACGCCGACGCCAAGGCGATGCGTCAGAGCGTCGCGTACACGGAGATGATCGTCGTCGAGGGCGTTCGGGCATAGGAAGCGCGCGGCGGGCGCGCGCGCTGGGTGCTTCGACTCAGCGGCCGGCCGCGGCGATCTCGCGCATCGGTGCCTCGCCCTCGCCACCGCCGCGCGCGAGCCACGCGCGGGCACAGCGCGCCGCCTCGTCGTGGCGGCCCACGTGCGCGAGCACGATCGCCCGGTCGTAGAGCGCCTCGCCGTACTCCGGCGCCGATTCCGGCACCTCGGCGAACTGGGCGGCGGCCCTGAGCCGCGCGCGGCGGCGCGCGAGCGGGTGCCGCTGGATCTCGGCCTCGAGCGCCCACGCCGTGCCCAGCCCGAGCCGGGCC
>JANLWK010000264.1:0-2205 GCA_031364505.1 Candidatus Eiseniibacteriota bacterium
AGCCCTGCGCGCAGACCTCGACTCACTGATGGAGCTGCTCTTCGAGACAGGGGAAATCGAACGGCTCGCGGAGCTCGTGCGCCGCACCAAGAACGAGGCCCTCGAGCGGGTCAGCTACTACATGGCCGAGCCGGCGGCGAAGGCGCTGGAGAAGCACCACCCGGACCTGGCCGCGCGCCTCTGGCACGCCCTGGGGATGCAGATCGTCAACGCGAGGAAGAGCAAGCTCTATGATGCCGCTCTCTTCCATTTCGAGCGCGCGATGCGCTGCTACCAAGAAGCCGGGCGGACCACAGAGTGGGAGAGAACGGTGCACAGGGTTCGCTCCCAGCACCAGCGCAAGACCGGTTTCATGCCGGGGTTCGAGAAGCTCGTGGCCGGCTCAGGGCCGACCGACAAACCCTCCTTCCTCGAGCGCGCCAGGGCGAGATGGGGGAAACGATACGAGGAAGAGAACCTGTGAGTCGGACCAAACGCGGCGACTCGGACTTCGCAGTCCTCGACGATCTGATCGATGAGATCACGGTCGATGCGTACGGCAACGACGAGCAGCTCTGGGCATTCAGGCAGGGCTTCGAGGACAACGTCTCGGTGCCCTGCGACGGCTTCGTGATCGGCGAGCCGGTCTCGGTGATCGAGTTCGACTACGATGGCAACGAGCGTCGCGGGCTGACGGCGAGATGTCGTCGCGAGGACGGCTCGGAACACATCGTCGCGGCAGCTGACGTCGTGCTCCCGCAGCTCTCGATCGGGGCTCGGTATGTGGCCGCCTACCGCAAATGGCTGGGCCTCGAATCATTCCCGGCTCAGCGCGCCGCCAGAGCCCACCGCAGACGCCAGCACAAGGCCACTCCGGCGGACCTCGATCTGACGGGCCCGGTCGAGCTGGTGGCCCTCTCGGTCAAGGAGCGCGCGGCGCGTTGCCGGCTCCTGGGCAGCGACCGGGTCATCACGCTCCGCGCGCGCCGACTCTGGGACGTGGTCCCCGGTGAGATCATCGTGGTCAAGTCGCGCAAGCAGTGGAGCTACGCTGGCCATCCCTACCTCTCCGGCGAGATCGAATCCGCGCGGCTCGACGCAAGCGCTCTCGGCCTCGTGCCTCTGCGATTGACGGACCAGGGAATCTGGAACCCCGAGGACGAATACTGGGGCGAGGAAGGCGACCCGATCGAGGCGTGGGCCGAGTCGATCATCGCACGCGGCCCGCGACCTGCATTCGAAATGGAGCAGGTACTCCCAGGGGCGGACCCCGATGACCCGGACGGCGATCCCATCACCGATTCCAACGACCTCAGGAATGCCGGCGACCACGAGCAAGCGCACCGGATCCTGATGGAGCTCTGCCAGGCTGATCTCCGTTGCCTGGACGCCCATGCCCACCTCGGCAACTTCGTGTTCGACCACAGGCCACAGCGGGCCATCCGTCACTATGCAGTCGGCGTGCGCATCGGCGAGCTGTCGATCGGCAGCGACTTCGACGGGCTGTTGCCTTGGGGGCTCATCGACAACCGACCGTTCCTCCGCTGCATGCACGGCTTCTGTCTGTGCCTGTGGAGGCTCGGTCAATTCGAGGAAGCCGAGCGAGTGTTCGACCGGATGCTCTGGCTCAACCCCTCAGATAACCAGGGCGCGCGCTTTCTGATCGACGAGGTTCGGGAAAGAAGGGCCTGGGATGAGCGTCCACCTGCCCCTCGATTATCGTCCTCACGCTGACAAGACCTCTCGGAGTCATGTCGGCCGACCTTCGTTCTCTGGCACCCCTTAGCTCTCGTTTCAACGTCACTAACGGCCCATATCCGCCCGGTCAGGACCGGTCGAAACTGATCCCCCATGAGGTGCAACCCCCACGGGGGATCAGATAATCAACTGCGATGGATAACGCGTAAGTCGTTGAAATCAAGCTCAGGCCAATTTGCAGACCCTCGCCTTACCACTTGGCTATGCCGCCCCACGGTGTTGCGGGGCGAAGACTTATAGCGCAGGCTCGAGGGAAATCCGAGCCGCGAGCGGCCTTTGCTCAGCCTGGCGCAATGTCTCTCCCCGAGGTCACTACAATCCTGCAATGAGTCTCGATCTCTTCGTTGGGCGTACCTACGACGACTTCCTGTTCCGGCCTCAGAAGGGCCGGCTCGGGTCGCGGCGTGACATTCGTCTCGCGAGCCCGTTCTGCCGTGGGATCTCGCTCGAGCTCCCGATCGTGTCCGC
>JANLWK010000310.1:0-1542 GCA_031364505.1 Candidatus Eiseniibacteriota bacterium
GCGGCCGCGAGGCCGTAATGAACGACGCGAGGCGTCAGCATGCCGATGCCGGCGAGGTGGTGATCGTCGTAGTACCAGGGGAAGAAGTCGCCGCAGAAGCCGCGGCAGTCCTCGATGCATCCGAAATTCACCGGGAAATCAGGGCGGTACTTGAGCGTCTTGAACTGCGCCTCCGAGTAGGGGTTGTCGTTCGAGACGTGTGGCCGCGAGTGCGACTTCACGACGCCGAGGTCGGCGAGGAGAAAGGCAACGACCTTGCTCTTCATCGACGAGCCGCGGTCGGCGTGGATGGTGAGCTGATTCGCGGAAATGCCCTGCCGCTCGCAGGTTTCGCTGATGAGCTTCTCGGCCAGCGTGGCCGATTCGCGCGGCGCGATCATCCAGCCGACGACGTAGCGGCTGAAGACGTCGAGGATCACGTAGAGGTAGAAGTAGGTCCACTTCGTCGGGCCGCGCAGCTTCGTGATGTCCCAGCTCCAGAGCTCGTTCGGCTTCGTGGCGAGCAGCTCCGGCGCCGCGTACTTCGGGTGCGCGAGCTGGTTGCGCCGCTCGCGGACCTCGTCATTCTCGTCGAGCACGCGGTACATCGTGCGCTCCGAGCAGAGGTAGGTCCCCTCGTCCAGAAGCGTCGCGTAGACCTCGCCCGGCGAGAGATCCGCGAATCGAGGCTCGTTGAGCGTCGCCAGCACCATTGCGCGCTCCTCCTCGTCGAGCGCGCGTGGCGGCTTCGGGCGCGGCCCCTTCGGCTTCGCCGGGCTTAGCTGCCGGTAGAGGGTCGCTCGCGGCATCGCCAGCGCCGCGCACAACGTCGCGACGCCGAGAGCTTTTCCGTGCTCGGTAACGACGCGCATCAGCTCTCCTCTCCGGGCTTCGCGAGCGGAATCCCCAGCAGCTCCGCCACTTTTTTTTGGATTTCGATGATGGCCTTCGCGCGCTCGAGCTCGCGTGCGAGTCGCGCATTCTCCCGCTCGAGCTTCGCGACCTTCACGTCACGCTCGCGCTCGTCCTTCCTCACGCCCTTCGGGCCGCGCTTCTGCGGCTCCAGCCCCGCCGACTCGCCGCGCTCCCGTCGCGCCTTCCTCCACGCTGCCAGGTGCGACGAGTAGATCCCTTCGCGTCGCAGCAGCGCCCCGAGCTCGCCTGACTTGTCGCAGCGATCCGCCGCCTCGAGAATTCGCAGCTTCTCGGCCGGCGAGAACCGCCTCCGCTTCGCCTTGTCGCTCACCTCGGTCTCCGCCGTTCCAGACGCGCCTTGCAGTGCCAGATCCATCGGTTCTACCCGTAGAGCCCTCTACATTGAATTCCAGGAAGGGCCTGTCTCACGCACGTTGGCACAGAGGGCTACCCGAACACCGACGCGAACGTCGACTCCAATGCCGTCACGATCCACTTCGGTGCAGGTGACGATCCCGTTCGTGTCGGACCCCGCCAACGAGCTTGCCCTCGAGACGCTGAAGGTGGCGCTTCGCGACGGATACCGGCACGCGCTGGTGCTGGCGCCGCGCGACGAGACGCCGGATCCCGTGATGCTGCGCGTGATCG
>JANLWK010000315.1:0-18423 GCA_031364505.1 Candidatus Eiseniibacteriota bacterium
GCGGCCTCGCTCGCCAGCACGCCGTCCCGCCCTAGCAGGGCTTCCAGCTCCGCGATGCGTTCAGGTGCCAGGGACATGGACGCAGGTTAGCGCGATCGAACGAAACTGTCCTCAAGGACAGTTGCTCTTTGATTCGAGCGCCGGAATGCTCGAGCGCCGGAGGGGCATCCGGAGACACGCGGACAGGGCACGCTCGCCTTCGCTCCGGCTACGGCTCGCTGCCTCTGGCTGCGCTCCGCCATCCTGGCTGCGCGCGCCATTCACACGCCCTGTCCGCGTGCCTCCGGATGCCCCGCGTGCACGGGCATGTTCGACGGCGGGTGCTCGCGTTCGCTCGCCCTTCGGCTCGCTGCGCTCTGCGCAGGAAAGTTCTGCGCGATCGAACGAAACTGTCCCCGGGGACAGTGAGCTCTCGGATTCACGGGCGGAACACGATGCGCGCGCGCGGAGCCTTGATCACGACCTCGCCGCCCGTGCCGAGCGGCGTTCGCCGGCCGTCGATGGTGACGGTCCGGAATGGCTTTCGCGCGGGCGGGATGACGACGAATCCGCCGGGCGGTAGCTCGGGTCCGGCCTCCAGCAGGACCTCCACGTCGTCTCCGCGCGCGCGCATGGTGTAGCCGAGCTTGCCGTACGGCGTGGGCAGCGCGCGCACCTCGAGCCCCTCGCCCTCCGTCCAGCTCCACGGCACGCCGGCGCCGATGATGAGCGCGCGATCGCCTTCGCGCGCGTAGGCGAGCATGTCGAGGACCGAGCGGATGTAGTCGGAGCCGACCCACGTGTGCGGAAGGTCGCCGAGGAAGCGCGGCGCGCGGGCGTCCTTCCAGACGACCTCGGGCCATTGGCGCCAGCCGGGCGGGCGCTGGCCCTGGAGCAGCCACTCGAGCAGCTCGGCGGCGCGGTCGCGCCAGCCCAGGCGCACGAACGCGCCGACGTTGCGCAGCTCGTAGGGTGTGTAGGCGTCCCAGTCCTTCGTGCCGCTGCGGCGGTCGCGGACTTCTTTCCAGTAGCGCTCGAACGTACGTTCTAGCGCCGGCATCGGCAGCACGTCGTCGGCCTGCACGGGATCGAAGGCGATCGTCGTCGACGTGGCGTCGAAGTCGCCGAGGTCGGCGCAGCCGGGGATGAAGTCGATGTGATGGAACGCCATCGACTCCCTCACCGATGCCGCCAGGTCGCGCTGGAACTCGTCGCGTGCGCGCGCGAAGCGCTGGCGTTCGGTTTCCAGGCCGAGCACCTCGGCCAGGTACGTCGCGTCCTTGAGTCCGCGCAGCGCGAACAGGTCGTCCCAATACGAGTGCATGGGCTTCGCCGAGTAGCCCTCGTGGCTGATCGAGGGCGGCAGCAGGCCGAAGAAACGGCGCTGGTCCGGTGTACGCCACTCGGCTCCGCGTCGGAGCTGCCGAAGCGAATCGATGTACGCGGCAGCCGCGCGGACGTGGGGCCAAACGCGCTCCACCAGCGCCTTGTCGCGCGTGTACCGGTGGTACTCGGCGACGAGGTAGACGAACTCGCCGTGGCTGTCGTTCTCGGGCACCGGGTCCGAGCCGCGATAGTCCACGCAGCAGGGCACCTTGCCGTCGGCGTACTGGTACGGCGCGAACCACTCGATGAACTCGCGCGCGACCTCCGGGTGTCCGAGGCGCAGCAGCGCCGTCGAGGTGAGCGCGCCGTCGCGGATCCACGACCTCTCATACGAACGCGAGCCCGGCTGGATGCCCGCGCCGTCGCGGTTGATCAGGATGTAGCCGAGCTGTGGGAGCAGCGAGCGAGTGGCGCCTCCGAGCGTCACGCTCGGGCCGCTGTCGGCCGCGGCCCGTGGGCCCGTCGCCGGGCCGCCACGGGCGGCGGCAGGCGCGCCTTCGCGGATCGTGATGCCGCGGCGGTGGGCCTCCCAGCGCTCGCGCACGGCGGCGAAGGCGGCGTCTGCCGCGTCTTCCCTCGCCGCGGCGGGCAGCGCCGCCGGCCGCTCATGCAGCGGCACGACGAGCGTGACGTGCGCCTCGACGCCGGCCGGTAGCATGAACTCGTACGCAAGGGCGCCCGACGCGAGCGCTTCCGGATCGTGCACACGGCGGCTGGCCGGCAGGCGGCGGCTCCACAGGTGCTCGACGATGTCGCCTTGGTCGAACGCGGCGGCACCAAAGCCTGTGGGCGGCTCGAGACTCATGGCGCCGCGCGCGCCGTCGACGCGGACCACTCGATCCGCGTATTCGATGTCGCGGATCGACGCCACACCGCCGGGGTTGTTCAGGAACTGCGCCGGCGGATTGACCTGGAACGGGCGAAACGCGACATAGAGCTTTACGGTCTGCGCGCGCGGACCGGTATTGCGGAGCCCGTAGCGCAACAGCACGCGCGGCCTCGCGCCGGCCACGGCGCGCGCCGCTGGGGGCAACGACATCGAATCGGGGATCGCGAACGCGCGGACCGACAGCTCGAACGCGTCCCCGATCCAATCGACGACCGGCAGCGGCCACTCGCCGGCGGTCGTGTCGCCCGGCGCACCGGCCAGCCGCTGGCGCGTCGTGACGTCGTGCCACGTGCGCAGCACGCCGTCCACCGCGACGAACGGCTCGATCGACCACTGGCGCTTGCCCACCTCGAGCGCGCCGTCCTCGCTGAACAGCGCCTCGGCGTCGTCCGCTTCGTCGCCGACGACCGTCCAGAACGGCTGCTGACCCGAGATGCCGCGCGGGTAGCTGCCGGGCGGCGACTCCTTCGCGATCGCCGCGTAGAAACTCTCCGGCGTGGCGCCCCACTCGAGCGGCATGATCGAGAACTCGCGCAGCGCCACCTCCCCGATCACCGCCGGCCGCAGCACGCGCAGGCGCAGCCAGCGCGCCTCGCGTTCGGGCAGCCGCAGCCAGTCGCGGCCGCCATCGCCGTTCACCACCGTGCGCGCGGTCTTCCACGCGCCCTTCTCCGTCGCGGTCTCGATCACGTAGGTACGTGCGTGCCGCCCCGCGACCCAGTCGATCACGAGCCCGCCGAACTCGCGCTCGGCGCCGAGGTCCAGCTCGAGGTACGGCCGACGGTCGCGAGCGCCGCTCGCCCACCACGTCTCGGGGTCGCCGTCGACGGCGCGAGAGGCCAGGCGTCCGGGGCGCTCGGACGTGGCGATGGCGCGGATCGGTGGCGGCTCGCCGCCGGGCGGCGGCAGCTCGGTCAGCTCGAGATCGTCGATCCACACCGTGCCCTCGCCGCCCTGACCGGCGGTCACCGCGAACTCGATCGCCGCGACATGCCGGATCTCGCCACCGCCGGCCGGGCCCCAGGCGTACGAGATGTGACGCTTCTTGATGGTCTGCGCTTCCCACGCGCGCGGGAACGCGACGTCACGGCGGCTCAGCCACCACACGTTCGCGCCTGTCGAGTCGATCAGCTTGAACTCGAGGTTGTTCGGGCGACACTCGCCGCGCAGTCGATAGGTGAACCGATAGTTCTCGGGCAGGTCGAGCACCACGTCCCGGTGGAGCACCGCGTAGCCGCCGCCCTTCACGAAACGGAAGTCGACGCGCAGCGCGCGGCCGTGGGCGCCGGGCGAGCCGGGCGAGCCGGCCGACCCGGGCGACCCGGGCGACCCGGGCTCCGAAGACAGCTTCATCTCCACACCGTCCGCCGGGACGGCCTTCCACGCGGCAGCGGACTCGAAGTCGTCGATGAGCGTGCCGGCGCGCGCGAGCGAGGGCATCGCGAACGACACGAGTGCGCACACGACGGCCGCCGCGCGACGCGCTCCCATCACCCCTTGACGCTCCCCATCATGACACCGCGGATGTAGGCGCGCTGCAGCGAGAGGAACACGGCCATCACCGGCAGCACGGTCAGCACCGAGCCCGCCATCATCAGCTCGGTGTCCTGGACGTGTTCGCCCGACAGGCTCGCCAGCGCGACCGGCAGCGTGTACTTCGCCTCGTCGCTCAGCACGACCAGGGGCCACATGAAGTCGTTCCACGCGCTCAGGAACGTGAATACCGCGAGTGTCGCGAGGATCGGCCGCAGCACCGGCAGCACGATGGTCGCGAAGATGCGCAACTCGCTGGCGCCGTCCACGCGGGCGGCGTCCAGCAGGTCGTCGGGGATGCTCAGCGCGTACTGCCGGATCATGAAGATCCCGAACACCGTGGCCATGAACGGGATCACAACGCCGGCCATCGTGTTCACGAGTCCCATCGACTTGAGCAACAGGAACAGCGGCAGCATGCCGACCTGCGCGGGAATGACGAGCGCCACGAGCAGCAGCCGGAACGCGCGCTCACGACCGCGGAAGCGCAGCTTTGCGAACGCGTAGCCCGCCATCGAATTCAGGAGCACCGAGATCGCGGTCGCCGTCACCGCGACCAGGGCGCTGTTCACGAATGCGCGGGCGATGTTCATGCGCGTGAACAAGTCGACGTAGTGCTGGACGGTGAACCGGCGCGGCAGCAGGGGCGGCGGGAACGTGTTCGCGTCTCCGCTCGCCATGAACGAGGCCGACACCATCCACAGCAGCGGGATCAGCGTGAGGATCGCGCCCGCGACGAGCGTGGCGTTCAGGAGCAGGCCGGGGATCGCGCGGCGCATCAGTCACGCACCCGCTGGACGCGCATCTGGATCGCGGTGCCGATCAGCATGATCACGAACAGCACGAAGGCGATCGCCGCGGCGAGACCCATGCGCCACCAGCGAAAGCCCTCCTCGTACATGAGCATGACGATCGTGGTCGTGGAGCGCAGCGGTCCGCCCTGCGTCATCACGTAGGGTTCCGCGAACAACTGGAAGTTCCCCAGCATCGTCATGACGCCCACGAACAGGAGCGTGGGCCCCAGGCTGGGCAGCGTGACGTGCACGAAGCGGTCCCACCCGCCCGCGCCGTCGAGTGCCGCGGCCTCGTACAGCTCGTCCGGGATGCTCTGCAGGCCGGCGATGAAGATCAGCATGTTGTAGCCGAAGTTCTTCCACACCGCCATGACGATGATCGCGAACATCGCCCAGTGCGGATCACCCAGCCAGTCCACGGGCTTGAACCCCACGCTACCGAGCGCCCAGTTCAGCAGCCCGTACTGGGTGTGGAACAGGTAGCGCCAGACGATCGCCACGGCCACCAGCGTCGTGATCACGGGCATGAAGAAGATCGAGCGGTAGACCGCCGGGATGCGCGCCAGCTTCGACGTGACGAGGAGTGCGGCCACGAGCGACACGAACACCGACAGTGGGCCGCCCAGCAGCACGAAGGTGAACGTGTTGCCCAGCGCCTTCCAGAACATCGGGTCGCTCAGCACGTGAGCGTAGTTGTCGACGCCAACGACGCGGGCGACGTCGGGCCGGCCGATCGCGTAGATGTCGAAGTCGGTGAAGCTGAGCACCAGCCCGCCCAGCACCGGCAGGAAGAAGAACGCGCCGATCAGCGCGAGCGCCGGGCTCACGAACAGCCAGCCGGCGCGGTGATGGCTCGCGCCCATGGTGCTTCGCGACGCCCTCACGGTGTCCGTCCCACGGTCCCCACGCCGCGGCGGCGTTCGCGCTCGACGAGCCAGCGGCGCTTCTCGAGCATCCGATCCACGGCGCGGTCGAGTGCCGCAAGCGCGGAGTCGGGTCGCGCGTGTCCCAGCACCATCGGTCCGATCGCGTCGTTCTGCAGGCGGATCGAGATCTCCTCCCACTCCGGGATCTGGGGCGTGGCCACCGCGCGCTGCAGCTGTGTCTCGAACGCGCGCATGTTCGGGTCGGCGGTGAGCGCGGTGTCGCGCCACGACTCGGTCCGCGCGGGGAGGTCGCCCGTCAGGCGCCAGAAGCGCACCTGCTGCTCGGGGCGCGACAGGTACTCGACGAGCTGCCACGCCGCGTCGTGGTGACGCGACCTGCGGAACAGGACGAGGCTCGAGCCGCCGGCGGTCGACGCGCCGCTCGCGGCGCCGTCGGGGCCCGGCAGCGGCGCCGTCGCCCAGCTCGACTGCATCGCGGGCGACAGCCGGTCACGGAACTCGCCCAGCTGCCACGGCCCGGTGATGTACATGGCGAACGTGCCGCGCTCGAACTCCTGGTAGACGTTACCGATCGTCTGGCCGTCGACCGTCGGCGCGAGGCCGCGCCGCATGATGTCCATGTAGAAGTCGGCGGCGCGGCGGTAGGCGGGCCCCGAGAAGTCGCCTCGCGTGTCGTCGTCGCGCAGCATGCGGGCGCCCGTCTGGAGCCCGAAAACGATCCACGGCGTGTACTCGTTCGTCGGCAGGAAGATCGCGGTGCGGGCGCCGGCGCGCTTCACGTCCTCCATGCAGCGCAGCCAGTCGGCCCAGTTGTCCGGAATCGCGGGCCAGCCGGCGCGCGCGAGCAGGTCCTTGCGGTAGAACAGCACTCGCGTGTCGACGTACCACGGCACTCCGTAGACGGCGCCGTCCGCGACGTTGGTATCCCAGATGCCGGGGAAGAACGCGTCGGCCCGTACCACGCTCGAGGCGGCGATGCGCGCGTCCAGCGGCTCGATGGCGCGCAGCGCGGCGAACTCGGGGATCCACGTGTTGCCGAGCTGGGCGATGTCCGGCGTCGAGCCGCCGACGTGGGCGGTGAGCAGCTTCTCGTGCGCCGCGCTCCACGGAATCTGCTGGACGACCACGTGGATGCCCGGGTGGTCGCGCTCGAAATCGGTGACGAGCTCCTGCACCACCTCGCCCTCGCGACCCATCGCCCAGAACCGAAGCGTCTCGGTACGCGTGCGCGCGCCGCCGCAGCCGGCCGCGCACAGCGCGGCGATCGTCGCGAGCGCGACCGCGAGTGCGACGGCCAGCGGCGATACGACGCGCACCCGGCGTCCGCTCATCGTGTCGCCGGCGCGGCGTCGAGCCAGCCGCCCTCGAAGCCCGCGCGCCGCAGCCCGCGCACGATGTGCGGGTTCTTGCGCATGAGACGCCAGACCAGCCCGGTGCGGTGGTTCTCGATCATCGCCAGGATGGGCCCCTGGTCGATGCCGAGTTGATCGGTGTCGAACCAGCCGACGTCCGGCACGATGTGGCCGTGCTGCACCTTCATCGCGGTGGTGAGCGTCGGGTTGAGCGCGTCCACGAACCCGTAGCGGTTGAAGGCGTGTTCGCCCCAGTCCTCGCGCATCGCCATCAGCACCGGGATCACGGCCTCGGGCGCGAACGCCACCGAGCCGCCCGCCGCCGTGGGCGTCACGGTGCCATCGTCGATCACCTCGCGGAACGAAGCCCCGCGTGCGGCATAGGTGCGGAAGGCGCGCTCGCGACCGCCGATCGTGACGGTGGCGTCCACCGGCCCATCGCACGCCGATAGCCCCCACAGCCGGTCGCCGTAGCCGCGGAACCCGCCCGGGTTGGCGCGCGCGTAGTCCCGCTGCGCCAGCGTGGCGCGGCGCGAGTTCTCGAACCAGTCGAGACCGTGGGCACTCGTGACGCTGTCGCGCACGCCGCGCAGGTCGAGCCACACCTGCGAGTACTGGTGGCCGAACAGCGGCGGGAAGCCGATGTGCTCCTGGCCCTGGTACGTGCCCCACACGCAGCCGCTCGCCCAGTACGACCACACCTCGCGACCCTGCGGATGGCTCGGCGAGGCGATCGCGAGCAGCGGCACGATCATCGATTCGTTGTAGCCGCGCCAGTCCCAGGCGAGGAACCCGTTCTCCGGATCCCAGCCGTGCACGATCATGGGCGACCGCACCCGCGCCCAGTCCCAGTCGGCCCGCGCGTAGAGCGAGTCGGCCAGGGCGCGGATTTCGACTTCGTCCGGCTGGGACGCGTCGAAGTAGGACTGGCAGGTGAGCACGCCCGCGAGCAGCAGGGCGGTGTCCACGGTCGACAGCTCGACGTCGCGGAAGCGCGTGCCCGTCGTCATGTCGAGGAAGTGGTAGAAGAACCCGCGGTAGCCGATGCAGCCGGCCCGGGCCGTATCCTGCCGCGCGGTCCAGAAGAAGCGCAGCGTGGCGAGCGTGCGCGCTCGCGCGCGCTCACGCGATACCCAGCCGCGCTCGACGCCGATCGGGTACGTGGTGAGGGCGAAGCCGGTGGCGGACACGCTCGCGAACGAAGGCGTCGGGGCGCGGTCCGGCGTGAGGCCGGTGAGTGAATCGCTGAGGTCCCAGAACCAGAAGAAGGTCCGCCGCTCCAGCGTGTCGAGGAACGCGGTCTGGGCCGGGCTCGGCGTGAATGCCGGGCTCCCCGCGAGTGACGTTTCCGCTGCGGGCGCCCGCGCCGACGCGGCGCACGCGGCGAGCCCGACCCACGCGGCCAGCGCCGCGGCCACGACTCCGAGCCTGGCGTTCACGAAACCGAGCATCGCGGTCAGCGCCGAGTCGAGCCGGCGGCCCGGCTGCGATTCCAGGGCTCGGGCGTCTCGCCGTCCACCGGCATCTGGGCGCCGCAGGAACCCCGCACCACGAGCGTCGTATGCAGCAGCTCCTTCCGCGGTTCGAGCGGCCCGCACTCGACGACCCGTTCGAGCAGCAGGCCCATCGCCCGCTGGCCCATGCGGAAGATGTCGACGTGCACCGTCGTCAGCGGCGGCGTCAGGTAGCGCGCCATCGGGATGTCGTCGAAGCCGACGACGGCGACGTCCTTCGGCACGTCCACGCCCGCGTCCTGCAGCGCTCCCAGCACGCCGATCGCCATGTGGTCGTTGGCCACGAACACGGCCGTGGGCCGGGGAACGTGGTCGAGCACCCGCCGGGCGGCGACGTAGCCGGATGGTTCCGTGAAGTCGCCGGCGAATTCGAGTCCCTCGCCCGCGCGTCCCTCCCCACTCAGCCCCTCCGCACTCAACCCCGCCTCGCGCATCGCGTCCCGGTAGCCCTCCAGGCGCTGGCCGGCGTCACCGTTGTGCAACGGCCCGGTGATGATCGCGATCCGTCGGTGCCCGGCCGCGAGCAGGTGCCGCACGATCGCCCGCGCCCCGGCGTGGTTGTCCACCGACACGCAATCGGCGCCGGGCACGCTCACGTCGCAGTTCAGCAGCACCATCGGCACCTGGTTCGCGTGCTCGCGCAGCACGGCCGAGGCCTCCCGGTCCGGCGCCATGATGATCAGGGCGTCCACGCGACCGCGCATCGACCGCAGTGCGGCCGTGAGCTCCGCAGCCGTCGAGGTCGCGCGCGCCACCAGCAGGTGCAAACCCCGCTCGCGCGCGGCCTGATCGATGCCGTGGATCAGCTCCGAAAAGAACTCTCCGTGAAGATCGGGCAGCAGCACTCCGATCGCGTGGGTGCGGTTGGTGATGAGGCTGCGGGCGATTCCATTCGGCCAGTAGCCGAGCCGTTCGGCGGCCACCCGGACCCGCTCGCGGGTGCCGTCGCTCACGAGCGGACTGTTGTTGAACACGCGGGATACCGTCGCAATGGACACGCTGCTCTCCCGCGCGACGTCGCGAATGGTCGCCATGTCGTTCACTCCTGCACTCCCGAATGCGGCCGGCAGGGGCGGCGCGGCCATCGCCCGCCCCGTCACGGTCGCTACCGCACCCGCACCAGCTTCTTCGTCGCCACGCGTCCGCCCCATTCGAGCCGGGCGTAGTAGATGCCGTTCGGCACGCCACTCGCCGACCAGCGCGCCTCGTGGAACCCCGCCTCGCGCGTGCCGGAGGCAAGCCGCGCGACCTCGCGCCCCGTGACATCGTAGATCGCCAGCCGCACGTCGGCCGCCTGGGGCAGCCGGTAGCGAATCATGGCCTCCGAGACGAACGGGTTGGGCTCGCACCACATCAGCTCGGGCGTCGGGCCCGGCGCGCCGTCGACGACGGAGGCCGGGATCGGCACGAACCCGGCGCGCTGCATGCCGCGCCGGAGATCGGCGTTGGCCATCATGCGCGTCCACACGTTGTTGTTGCGCCAGTTCTCGATCATCAGCACCATCGGGCCCTGGTCGATGCCGAGTACGTCCACGTCCCACCAGTTCTGGCTCGGGTTGAACGCGTCGGTGAACGCGTAGTCGCCCCACACCTGCGATCCGTACGTGTTGTACAGGTTGCGGATCACCGGGATGGCCAGCTCGGGCGCGAACGCGATGGAGCTAATCGGCGCGGTGGGCGAGATCGTGCCGTCGTCGGGGTTGTTGAACCAGTCGGGCGGCGCCCCGCGGGCGCGATAGTTAGTCGGAGGCGGTCCGTCGCCGGCCGTCATCCCCCACATGCTGTCGCTGTAGGCGGCCCAGTGCAGCGGGTTGGCGATCGCGTAGGCGCGCTGCGCGTAGGTGGCGCGGCGCGAATTCTCGAAGTACGTCAGGCCCTTCCCCTGCATGTAGGCATCCCAGCTGCCGCGAAAGTCCACCCAGCAGTGGGAGTACTGGTGGCCGAACAGCGGCCCGAACGCCAGGTACGTCTGGCCGTAGTACGTGCCCCACGTATTGAAGTAGTTGCTCGTCCACCGATTCCACCCGGTGGAATCGGTGGGGTGCGTCGGCGACCCGAACGCGAGCAGGTAGAGGATCATCGCCTCGTTGTAGCCGATCCAGTCGCCGAAGACCGTCCCCTCGGGCTTCCAGCCCATCTTGATCCCCTTGGTCGAGGGGTTCTGCAGGAAGGTCCAGTCGACGCGGTAGTAGATCGAGTCGGCGAGTGCCCGGATCAGGTTCGCGTCGGGGTCGTTCTCGGTGAAGTACTGCTTGGTGTCGATGACGCCCGCGAGCAGCAGCGCGGTGTCGATCGTGGACAGCTCCGTGGTCCCGGAGCGCCGCGCCGTACCCATGTCGAGGAAGTGGTAGAAGAAGCCCTTGTAGCCGATCGTGCCGCTCGCGGCCGTGCCCTGCGGGCCGTTCCAGAACGTCTGCAGCGACGTGAGCACGCGCGTGCGGCCTTCCGCGCGAGTGATCCAGCCGTGGTCGATCGCCACGCAGATCGCGCTCAGGCCGAATCCCTGCGCGGCGATGCTGCACGCCGACCACGGCTCGCTGCGGTCGCGGATCAGGCCGTTCGCGGGGTTGACCTCGCTCCAGAAGAAGCCGAACGATCGGTGCTGGAGCGAATCGATCAACGCGTCCGTGGTGAGCTGCGCCCGCGCCTCCGTCGCGACCAGTGTGAGGGCCAGCAGCAGCGCAAGTCGTCTCATAGTTGTCTCCAATTCGGCCCTTCGGTGCGATCGATCGCGGTATTCACGATCAGAACTCCAACGCGAACGAGAAGCGGTGAACGTTGCCCAGCCGGCCGAAGTCGGCCCAGCCGTAGTCGCAGTGGTATCGATTGCCGCCGTGGTCGCCCTGCACTCCCGCGCCCATGGTGAGCCCGGTTTCCGCGTCCTCCTGGAACGCGTTCTGCCAGCCCCAGCGCAGCGCGAGGCTCCGTCGGTACACCAGCTCGGCGCCCGCGCTCAGCCTCTCAGTGTTGTCGCTGGGGTGGGCGGCGTCCACCGCGAACCGCAACTGGTAGTCGGTATCCAGCCGGACCGGCATGCCCAGCCCGACCCGGAACATCACGGGTACGGCGAATTCGTCGGTGAACTGCGAGGCCGGCAGCCCCCCGTTGTCGCCATAGCGTGACGGGTCCGCGTCGTAGATGACACGCAGGTCGCGGCCCGAGAACCCCGCCTGCGTGCCGAAGTTGGTCAGGCTTGCGCCGATGCGCAGGCCCCCGTCCGACACCTGGTAGAGCGTGCCGACGCCGAGCACCATCGTGCTCGCCGAGACGTGCCAGATCGTCTCCTGCACGTAGGTGACTCGCATGCCCATCGCGAAGCGGTCGGTGATTTCACGGCCGTAACCCAGGTCGATCGCGACGTCCGAGACGCTGAAGCGCTCGCCCGTGCCCAGCGGCTGGGCGACGGTGCGCACGTCGATCTGCCCGGAGTTGAGCGAGGTGACGCTGGCGAAGCCGTTGCCCCACCTCCCCATCGGCGCCGACACCGCGGCGTAATTGTACGAGATGTCCGCCAGCCAGGCGCTGTGCGTGAAATGCAGGCCGAGGCGCGACAGGCGCGCGATCGCGGCCGGATTGTAGTAGGCAGCGTCCAGCCCCTCCGGCTCGGTGACGCCCGTGTTGCCGAGTGCGGCGATGCGCGCGCTAGGCTCGATCGAGAGAAAGGCGCCGAACGTGGTGCCCGTCTTCGACTGCGCCCCGGCCGGCGCCGTCCACAACGCCAGCAAAGCGGTCGCCAGCACCGGCGCACACGCCGGCGCCCACGCCGCCCTCCAAGCCCCTTGGGCTCGCCCGTGGCTACTTGATGATCGCGAACTTGCCGACATGGTCGCCGACTCCCGGGGCGCTCACCTGGAATACGTACAGGCCGGGCGCCACGTCCAGATTGTCCTTCGTTCGCAGGTCCCAGGGCACGTAGCCCGAGTGACTGCCGTCTTGCTGCAGCGTCCGCACCAGGTCCCCGTGCACGGTGTAGATGCGCACCGTCGCGGACTGGGGGATGGCGCGGAACTCCATCAGGCGCTCCCCGCGACCCGACACGGCGAAACGCGCCGGCTCGAAACTGGCGGACCCCACGTAGGGATTCGGCACCACGTAGGGACTCTGCGCGAAATCCGCGCGCGCCTGGGCCGCATCGATCGCCGCGCCCCGGGTGCGGAACGCGAACGCGTCCGACGGGCCGAACGGCACCTGGAGATGAATGTCGAACGTGTCGCGCGCGGCGGGCGGCCGCCGCACGGTTCCGACGATCCCGACCTGGTAGGTGTAGTCGGAGAACCGCGGGAGCGGCGCGGAATAGTCGAACAGGGAGAGCTGGTCCAACGGGCTCGCCAGCGTGCTGTCGGGCGGCGTCGTGGCGTTCGTGAAGTCCTGGAACGTGAAGTCGATCTGACGGTAGCCGGTGTCGGTCAGCGCGAACACGCGGAACTTGACGGGTAGCGCCGGGAACGGCTGCAGCCGCGTGCTGGTGTCGGCGACCTCGTCGTAGAACACGATGCGCAGGTCTTGCGGGTAGCCGGGGCGGCGGAGGTTGGGTGACTTGGAGCCGACGTACCTGGCCGTCAGCGAGTACGGCGCCCTGGCCTTTGGTGAGAAGGTGAACGGTCTGATTGCCACACGTGCCGGCCCGCCATGGAAGTGCGTCGTGTCCACGAGCACGGCCGCGGGCGTGTTCACGACCGGCAACAGCCCCGCCCCCGACGGCCCGGCGGGCAGGCCATCAAATGCCTCGCCGCGCGCGAACAGCGTATCGCCCGTGGTCGAGTCGATCAGCGCGTAGGTGAAGGCGTGGATGCTGTCGGGCGACGGCGCAAGGAAGGCAATCCGAAAGACGTGGCCGTCCGGCACACGCTGGTTGTTCACGACGTCGACGCGCACGGAGCCCGAGCCGGTGCCGGAGCGCCGCTCGAGATCCGCGGCGCCGGCGGCACTGAAGCCGGGAACGCGCGGCTCCGGCCGGGCCGCCTTGACGCTGATGACGGGCGACAGCTCGCCGCGCGCGTTGCGCGAGACGGGGATCGTGTTCTCGGACGGGTAGAAGGACAATGAATCCGGCACACCGAGCGGCGAACCGTAATCGTACGCGCACACCGCGTAGTAGTAGGTCTGGCCGTTCTGGACGGTCGTGTCGGTCCAGGTGTGCGTGATGCCCGTCTCGCTTCCCAGCCAGTACTGGACGCCGCCCACGGCCGTGCTGGAGTACCCGCGGATGCCGTCCGCCAGATCGAATTGCGCGATCGGCTTGCCGTTGCCCGGGAGCGGGTTGCCGCGACCGTTGGTGAGCAACCGCGGGTCGCGGAATTCGGGATCGGTCGAACGATAGATCCGGTAACCCTCGAAGTCGTTCTGCCCGCTCACCGGATCGAACGCCCGTTCCGCGACGTCATCCCAGGTCAGCGTCACCCTCCCGTCGCCCGCCTCGATGTCCAGCGTCGGGCGCGGCGGCGCCACCTCGAACTGGTAGTTCGAATTGTAGATCTGCTGGACGACGTGGACGTTCTCGCGCAACTCGGCGAGGTCGGCGCCGTAGGCGAGCGCCAGGCTGAATCGCTCGCGCTTGCCCGCCGGCAACCGGAACGGGCCCGACGCGAACAAGAATCCGATGTTGTAGTTGAGCACCAGCGCCTGGTCGAAACGCTGCGACGAGTCGGCATTCGCGAACATGTTGTACAGCCGCTCCGGCCAGGCGTACTGGTTCGTGAAGAACACGATGTCGTCGATCTGGTTGGAGGGACTGCCGGTCCCGGCCTTGATCCGGTTCATCTTGAAGCCCGTGAGCCCGATCTGGTCCGACTCGTCCACGTCGGTGCGATCGAAGTGGGTCTCGCCCTCGGTGGGGATGCCGTCCCGCTCGCCGTCGGCGATCGGATTCGGCGAGCCGAAGATGCCGTCGCCGCCCGTGTCGTCGAACTCCTCGATCCAGTCCATGTCCTCGTCCCCCGTCCACCACACGCTCAACTTGTAGGCGGGGCGCTTCTCGAGCGGGCCGAAGAACTTCTCGAACTTGGCGAGGTCGTAGTGCGAGGTCACGTACGTGCGGATCGCGTCCTGCCCCAGGATCTTCTCGCCCCGGCCGCCGTCGCGCCGCTCGTTCGAGATGCCGTCGTCATCGTTGTCCCGCGGCACGCCCGAGCTCGTGGAGTCGTACGGATTGCCGGGGGTCTCGAGGTAGGCGTAGCCCAGGTAGCCGGAGGGACTGCACCCGCCGGCCAGGTCGACGCCGTGGCCGTAACGGTCCCACGTGTAGACGAGGTTCAAGCCCAACGACTTGTCGAAGAACGCGTTGTCGTCGTCGGACTCCGGGACGCCGTCACAGGAGACCGCCGAGCCGCCGACGCCCGAGTCCATGTACAGGCCGAAGATGATGTTGTCGTTGTAGTCGGTGGTGCTCTCGTTCGTGATGTCGTAGTGCCAGAAGATGACATTGCCGGCTTGAGGATTCGCCCACTGGAACCCGCGGCATTCGACGCGCAGCCCGAGGCCTCGCCGCCCGGAATCGGCCGAGGCGCAGTTGGAGTCGGGGCTGAACCCGAACGAGTCGTAGTAGTCGTCGTCCATCACGAAGTAGCTCTCCTGGTCGGCGGCGGGACGCTTGCCGAAGTAGCCGTTCCAGGAGCCTTTCCATCCCGGGTCCGACGCGTCGGAGGCCTTGTCCGGCCAGGTGGCGGGCCACGTGAGCGGGTCGCTGCTGATCGCGGGCGACAGCAGGGGGTTGACCTCCACGCTGTCCTGGAAGTAGCCGGGGCGCGGCTCGAAGCGCATCTGCAGCTCGCCCGGCCGCGAGGCGCTGATGGCCTGCCGCTCGCGGAACCCGGTCTCCATGATGAAGACGTCGCGGCCCTCGGTTCGGACCTTCGCGAGCACGAACGGCGAGATGCCGTCGGAGTAGTTCATGCCGCTCCCCTTGGGCACCTCGGCGGAGTGGAACGTCGTGAGGTCGACGTTGACCGGGTCGCGGGCGAAGAAGTCACCGACCATGCCGAAGTTCCAGAACGCGGTGCGGATGTTCGCCGCGTCGTGCGAGCCACGCGCTTCCCACTTGTAGTCGCCGCGGAGCCTCAACGGCACGAGGCAACTGTCGGCCGCGGCGCTCGCGTCCGCGCGCGCCCACGGCTGCGCTGCCCATGCGTCCAGGACGCACATGGCATCCATGGCCACAAAGCCAGCGAGCACCGCGACGGCGAACCGGAACACCCGCGGTCGCGCCATCACTGCCCCCCCTGCATCGTCACGCCGAGTTCGATGCGCCGCGGGCCGCTGTAGCGCGACGGATTCGCCAGGGTGTTCTTGTCCGTGGCGGGATCGCTGGAGTAGTACGGGCTCCCGGTGCTGCCGAACACGAAGCCATTGGCGAAGCGCGTGTCGAAGACGTTGAAGACGCGCAGGAACGCCGCGGCGCGGCCGAGGCGGCTCGGAAGCTGCTTCTCACCGCGCAGGTCGACCTCGAACGTCGCCGGCTTGCGGCCCGAGTTCGTCTCGAGCCCGCCGCCGAATCCCGAAGCGATCGTCGGCGTGTACGGCTGGCCGCTGGCGATGCGCACGATGGTGCTGGCGATGAAGTCATCCGGCCGCGACCACGTCCCCGTGAGATTGAGGGTGTTGCGCTGGTCCCAGTTGAACGGGGCCTGGCGCGGCCGCGGGTCCTCCCCCGCCTCGGCGCGCGTCGCGGTCTCGTTCGGGTCGCTCGAGTTCCCCTGCGCGAGCTGCCACGTGAAATCCACCGTCGAGCTGAACATGCCGCGCGCGCGCTGGTCCAGCATCACGGTGAAGCCGACCACGTTGCCGAAGTCGACGTTCGTGAGCCGCGCGTATTCCGCGCTGTTGTAGGTGGTGATGAGCTCGGTCCCCAGCAGGTCGCGGATGTCCTTGTAGAACATGCTGACCTCGAGCCCGAGCCACTCGGCGAGGGCCTGCTTGTAGCCGAACTGGTACTGCACCGTCCGCTCGGGTCGGATGTCGGGGTTACCCATCACGGCCCCGAACGACGACGTCCCCGCCTGCAGCGTCGCCAGCTTGTCGTAATTCGAGTTGTTGTAGACCTGCCCGAGCGAGGGCATCTGGTAGAAGTGGCCGTAGGCGAAGAACAGCGCCGCGTCACGCGTCACGGGGTAGGACACGCCGAGCCGCGGCGACAGGGAGATCTTCGGCGTCGTGGGCACCGGATGCGACTGCGGCCTCGGCGGCGGCAGCGCGTTGGCAGGATTGCGCAGGTCGCTCGGCAGCGTCGAATTGCCGTCGAAGTACTCGAACCGCAGCCCGGCGCGGATGCGCAGGTCGTTCCACTCGAGGTCCTCCTGGGCGAATACGGCGCCCATGCGCGGCCAGTAGGTGGTGACACCCGGGTAGGTCGGCGGCTCGTTGTCGTGGCGGCCGTAGTGCAGCGTTCCCGTCGAGTCGGGCTCGTAGACGATGTAACCCATCGAGCCGAACTTCAGCTCCGGCCACTGGAACTCGCCTCCGAACTTGACCTGTTGATCGTTCGCGTACTGGTTCACGAACGAAGACTTGATCACGTAGGTGTTCGTCTCCTGGTGGAATCGCGTCGGCTGCACGCCCTGGATGACCGCCCCGTTCTCGTAGTTCGGGTCGCCGATCGGGAAGCCGGCCGCGTCGTAGCGCGGGTCGTAGAGCGAGTCGTAGGCGGTGTCCTTGTAGTCGAAGTGGTTCTGACGGACGCTCGTGGTGAGGTAGCGTGCCGGCCCCATCGTCTCGGTCCAGTCGAGCCCGTGGGTCAGCGACGTCGTTCGCTGCTTCGACAGCGCGTCGGGCTCGAGCCGGTACCGGTACGAGTCCGAGCCGAAGTCCCCCCGGCGGCCCTCGATCACGTTGAACACCGCCTGGTAGTTCAGCTCCGTGCTCTGGCGCGGCCGGTTCGTGAGCTTGGCGATGCCGGACTTCTCGCGGCTGTACCCCAGCGGCACGCGCTCGCCGTTGCCGGTCGGGCGGTAGTCCTTGTGCTCGAAGTCCGACACGTCCGTCGGCTTGAACTTGCGCTCGCCCATGATCCAGTCGTCGAAGTGGTAGTAGCGCCCGCTCACCAGGAACGTCGTGCGCGGGTAACACGGCCCGCTCAGCGTCACCTGGTAGTTCTGCGTGCCCAGGGGACGCCAGGCGTACGTCTGCAGCCGGTCACTGCCCGAGTAATAGAAGCCGCCGAACAGCATCTCGCCGTCCCAGCGGAGCTGTTTCGTGCCCCGGCGGAGCACCGCGTTCACCACGCCGCTCATGGCCTGCCCGTACTCCGCGTCGAAGGTGCCGCTGATCACCTGCACCTCTTCGAGCAACGAGCGGTCGAGCCTGAGGCTCGAGGTATTGTCGTAGACGTTGTTCACGCTGACCCCGTCGACCTGGTACTGCACCTCTCCCTTGCGGCCGCCGCGAAAGTGCCCGTCCACCACGCCGGCCTGGAGATTCACGACATCCGCCAGGTCCTGCACCGGCAGCGACTGGATCTTCTTCCGGTCGACGGACGCCATCGTGCTGGTGCGCGTCAGGTCGACGACCGGGCGCTCGGCGTTCACCACGACCTCCTGCATCGCGACCGGTGCGATCTGGAGCGTGACGTCGAGCCGGGTCGTGTTGTCCGCGGAGACGACGACCCCCTGGTAGGTCATGGGCCGGTAGCCGATCAGCGACACTTTGACGTCGTAACCGCCGGACGGAATGTTGAGCACGATGAAGTGGCCGTCGGCGTCGGTCACCGCGCCGAGGCGAACGGCCGGCACCGCGACGTTGACCCCGGCGAGCGGCGCCTTCTTCGAGTCCGTGATCCGGCCGGACAACTTGCCGGTCGTGCCGGCAAAGCCGATTCCGGAAAAAAACGGCAGCAACAGGCACGTGCCCACCGCCGCCGTCCAATGAATCCTCACGCGTCCCCGCCCGCGCATCCGCGCGAAATGGCCTCGGCCATCGCTCCCGCCGTGGCGCGGCGCGGGGCCGGTATCCGCCCGGCCCCGCGCGCCCCGGGAGCACTCACTGCATCAGCATCATCTTGCCCGAGCTCGAAATCCGCGACGCGCCCGTGACCGGGTTGGACGCCTTGAGCCGGTACAGGTAGAGCCCCGTCCGCAATCCCGGCTGCGAGAACGCGTA
>JANLWK010000338.1:0-19077 GCA_031364505.1 Candidatus Eiseniibacteriota bacterium
GGCGCTGGAGCGACAGCATGCGCTGGTCGAGTACGCGCAGGCCCAGCATGTGCCGGAACAAGCGCTTGAGATCGTCGGGCGGGATCGCGGGCAGCGGGCCGACGACGGCGCCGTCGGCGTCGAGCAGCCGGAGCATGTCGGGGGCGGGCGTCGCGTTCACGGTCATCCGATCGCCCGTTCGTCGAGCCATTCCGCCGGCGTCTCGAGCCGATGGATCAAGTCGTAGAGGAAGTCCGCACCGACCGCCCCGTCGACGACGCGGTGGTCGAGCGACAGCGACAGGTTGCCCAGCTCTCGGATCACGATCTGCCCGTCCCTCACGGCGGGCTTCGGCTTGATCTCGTGCACGCCGAGGATCGAAACCTGAGGATGGTGGAGGATCGGCGTCGCGAGCACGCCGCCCCTGGCGCCCGTGCTCGTCACGGTGATCGTGCCGCCCTGCAGCTCCTCGAGCTTGAGCTTGCCGGAGCGCGCCGCGCTGGCGAGGCGGTCGATCTCGCGCGCCAGCTCGAGCACGGGACGGCGGTCGGCGTCGTGGATCACGGGCGCGGTGAGCCCGTCCGCCGTCTCGACCGCGATCGCCACGTGGTAGTAGCGCTTGATCACGATCTCGCCGCGCGCGTCGTCGAGCGTGGCGTTGAGCAACTCGTGCTGTTTGAGCGCATCCGTCATCGCGCGCACGACGAACGGCAGGAAGGTGAGTTTCGTGCCGGCCGCCTTCGCCTTGAGGGCTTCGCGGCGCGCGACGAGCTCCGTGAAGTCGCATTCGGCGACGAACGTGAAGTGCGCGGCGGTGTCGATCGAGTGGCGCATGTGCTCGGCGATCTTGCGGCGCAGCCCGCGCAGGGGGACACGAGTTTCGGCGCCGGCGGACGGCGGCGCCGGGGACGCGACGGCGCCCGCGGTCGGCGTCGCAGCCGCCGTGCCGCCCGCGGACGCCAGAGCCGCAACCGCGGCGCCGCCGGACGCGGCGGCGCGCTTCACATCGTCGGCGCTGATCGCACCGCCGGGCCCGCTGCCCGCGAGTCCCTCGAGCGCGATTCCCATTTGCTTCGCGAGCTGGCGCACCGCAGGCGTCGCCTGGACGCGGGTCGCGGGCGGCGCGGAGGTCGCGACCGCCGCGGTCGCGGAGGCGGCGGGCTTCGCATGCGCCGCCGGCGGCGTGGACGACGGGGACGCGGACGCCGCCTCGCCGGCGACCTCGATCGTGATGATCGTCGTGCCGACGTTCACGACCTGGCCCTCCTCGGCGTGGAGGCCGGCGATCGTGCCGTTTCGCGGCGACGGGATCTCGACGCTCGCCTTGTCGGTCATCACCTCGACGAGCGGCTGATCCTCCTTCACGACGTCACCGGGCTTCACGAGCCAGCGCACGATCTCGCCTTCGGCCACGCCCTCGCCGATGTCGGGAAGCCTCACCTCGAACGCCATCGAACGCCTCCGCTCAGTAGCTCATGACGTGCTCGATGGCGCGCTGGACGCGCGGCGCATCGGGCAGGTAGGTGTGCTCCAGCGTGTACGGGAACGGCGTGTCGTAGCCGGTGACGCGGAGCACCGGCGCCTGGAGTGACGTCAGCGCGCGCTCGGCGATGAGCGCCGACAGCTCGGCGCCGAAGCCGCACGTGCGCGGTGCCTCGTGCACGATGACGACGCGGCCGGTCTTCGTCACGCTCTCGAGCACGGCGTTCGCGTCGAGCGGCACGAGCGTTCGGAGGTCGATGACCTCGACGCTGAAGCCCGCAGCCTCGGCCTGCTGCGCCGCCTCGAGCGCGACCGGCACCATCGCCCCGTACGCGAGCACGGTGCAGTGCTCGCCCGCACGCGCCGTGCGCGCGACGCCGAGCGGTGCGGCGTGGTCGCCCTCGGGCACCTCTTCGCGCGTTGAGCGGTAGAGCCGCTTGGGCTCGAGGAACATCACGGGATCCTCGCCGCGCAGGGCTTCGAGCAGCAGGCCCTTGGCGTCGGCGGGCGTCGACGGGATCACGACCTTGAGGCCCGGCGTGTGGCAGAAGTACGCCTCGGGGCTCTGCGAGTGGTACAGGCCGCCGCGGATGCCGCCGCCGTACGGCGCGCGCACGATGACGGGACACGAGTACTGGCCCGCCGAGCGCCAGCGCATCTTCGCCAGCTCGCTGACGATTTGGTCGAAGGCCGGGTAGATGAAGTCGACGAACTGGATCTCGACGATCGGGCGCATGCCGTAGAGCGCCATGCCGATCGCGGCCCCCACGATGCCGTTCTCAGCGAGCGGCGTATCGGCCACGCGATCGGCGCCGAACTCGGCCTGCAGCCCCTCGGTGACGCGGAACACGCCGCCGTTCAGGCCGACGTCCTCGCCCAGCACGACCACGCGCTCGTCCGCGCGCAAGGCGTGCCGCAGCGCGTCCTGAATGGCCTGCACCATGGTCATCGCGGGCATCGGGATCTCCGGCGGGAATGAGAACGGCGCAGCCTAACCAATGGCCCGAAGGCGTTCAAACGCTACGGCGGTCGCGGCCCGATCCGGTCATTTCATTAGGCTTGCCAAATGCGCTAGTTAGGTGTATCTAATTCGCCCATGCTGAGCCGGTCGCGGCAGGACTACCTGAAATCGCTGTACGCGCTCGCCCCCGCGGGGGAGAGCGTCACGACGTCGGCGCTCGCCGAGCGTCTCGGCGTCTCGGCGCCCTCGGTGACCGGCATGCTGCGCACGCTCGCGCGCGAGCGCCTCGTCACGCACGCGCCGCGCGCCGGCGCGCGGCTCACCGCCGCCGGCCGCCGCCAGGCGCTGGCGCTGCTCCGCCGCCACCGCATCCTCGAGACGTTCCTCGTCCAGGTGCTCGGCTTCGACTGGGCCGAGGTGCACGAGGACGCCGAGGTGCTGGAGCACCACGTCAGCGACCGCGTGCTCGACGCGATCGACCGCCTCGTCGGCCACCCCTCGACCGATCCGCACGGGCACCCGATTCCCGATCGCCGCGGACGTGTCGCCCGCCGCGCGCTGCGCCCGCTGCGCTCGCTCGTCGCCGGCGACCGGGCCGTCGTGCGCGAGGTCCACGATCCGGCACGCCGCCGGATGGCGCGGTGGAAGGAAACCGGGCTGGTTCCCGGCGCGCGCGTCCAGGTGCGCGTCGTGCGCACGGCCGACGACGTCGTGGAGCTGGACGTCGACGGCCGCACGCTCGTGAGCGGCGGCAGCGGACTCGACGGCGTGCTGGTCGAGCGCTCGGGAGGCCCCCGTGGCCGATAGGTCGCGCGACAAGTCCCGCGACAAGTCGCCCGGCAAGTCCCACGATCCGCGTTCGCTGCCCGAGCTGCACGGCTCGGTCGCGGTGCCGATGGACCCGTCGTGGTTCCGGCGCCTGTTCGCCTTCGCGGGGCCCGCCTATCTCGTGGCGGTCGGTTACATGGACCCGGGCAACTGGGCGACGGACTTGCAAGGCGGCGCCCGCTTCGGCTACCGGCTCGTGTGGGTGCTGCTGATGAGCAACCTCATGGCCGTGCTGCTGCAGACCCTGTCGGCCCGCCTCGGCGTCGTGACGGGCAAAGACCTCGCCCAGGCGTGCCGCGACTGGTACCCGCGCGCGATCGTGTGGCCGCTGTGGATCCTGTGCGAAGTGGCGATCGTCGCCTGCGACCTGGCCGAGGTGCTGGGTGCGGCGATCGGGCTCCACATGCTGTTCAAGATCCCGCTGCTGTGGGGCGTGCTGATCACCGCGGGCGACGTGCTGCTGCTGCTCGCGCTGTCGCGGCTCGGCATGCGGCGGCTCGAGGCGATCATCATCGTACTCGTCGCGACGATCGGCGGCTGCTTCGCGCTCGAGATGGTGTTCTCCCGGCCGGACGTGCCCGAGATCCTCCGCCACTTCATTCCGCGCGATCCCGCCGGGCATCCGACGCTTTTCCCGCGCGGCGGGGTGGGCCCGCTCGGCCTCGACCACCAGGCGCTCTACATCGCGATGGGCATCCTGGGCGCCACGGTCATGCCGCACAACCTGTACCTGCACAGCTCGCTCGTCCAGACGCGGGCGGTCGAGCGCTCGGTCGCCGGCCGCCGGCAGGCCGTGCGCATGAACTTCATCGACTCGGTCGTGGCGCTGAATCTCGCGTTCTTCGTGAACCTGGCCATCCTCGTGCTCGCCGCGGCGGCGTTCCATTCGAGCGGGCACCAGGACGTTGCGAAGCTCGAGGACGCGCACCGCCTGCTGTCGCCGCTGCTCGGCACCTCGATCGCCTCGACGCTGTTCGCCGTGGCGCTGCTGTGCTCGGGACAATCGAGCACGATCACCGGCACGCTCGCCGGGCAGATCGTGATGGAAGGCTTCCTGCGCATCCGCATCCGTCCGTGGTTGCGGCGGCTCATCAGCCGCGGCCTCGCGATTATTCCCGCCGTGCTGCTCATCAGCATCAAGGGCACGTCGGCGGTGGACGACCTGCTCGTCCTGTCCCAGGTGGTCCTGAGCCTGCAGCTTTCGTTCGCGGTGATTCCGCTCATCACGTTCACGAGCGACCGCCGCAAGATGGGCGAGTTCGTGAGCCCGAAATGGGTGATCGCGCTTGCCTGCCTCGCCGCGGTGCTGATCCTGAGCCTCAATCTCAACCTCGCGACGGGCGAGATCGGACGCTGGATGAATTCGAGCCCGGCCGCCGGGCGGCTGATCTGGATCGTCGGCCCCGTGATCGCTGTACTCGCGCTGACGCTCGCATACATCGTGTTCTCGCCGCTGCTCGAGCGCATCTGGCCCGAGCGCTTCCGGATGGACCGGCTCGACGAGGCGGGCCCCGTCGCCGCGGGATCCGGGCGCCTTGCGGCGGACATGGCCGCCGTCGCCGCGCCCGCCGGCCGCGCCGCGCCGGTGCTGCCGCTCGACGCGATCTACGCCGCAGGTCACCGCCACATCGCCGTGGCGCTCGAGATGGGCGGCGGCGACGCGGCCGTGCTGGAGCTGCTTCGCACGCTGCCCGCGCAGGCTGGCGCGCATTTCACGCTGATGCACGTCGCCGAGAGCGCGGCGAGCCGCTACCTCGGCGACGAGAGCGGAGACCTCGAGGCGCGCTCCGAGCGGCGCACGCTCGACGCGCTGGCCGAGTCGCTCCGCGAGCGCGGCTTCCGCGCCGACGTGGCGCTCGGGCACGGGGACGCGGTCGACGAGTTGGCACGGCTCGTCCGCGAGTCCGGCGCCGAGCTGCTCGTCGTCGGCTCGCACGGCCACCGGCTCGTCGGCGACGTCGTGTTCGGCTCGACCACGTCGCGCCTGCGCCACCAGGTCAAGTGCCCGGTGCTCATCGTGCCGTCCGCACCGAAGGGTGATCGCGCGCGATAGAGGGCCGGGCGCCCGGACGATGGGGGCGACCGCGAGGGTCACCGTCGAGCGGCACGCGCGCGGGTAGCCGATCGCGTCCTCGCGCCCGCTGGCGCGCTCCCGCGGCGCCCCGTAGTATCCGCGGCTCGAACCCCGTCGCGGTACCACGCGGCGGGAGCCACCCTGCGGAGAACGAATGAGCGAGCGCCTGGTGCACGGCCGCCTCGTCGCCAACGTGAGCGACGTCGTGGACGCCGGATTCGACCTGTTGCCCTCGTTCGAGCTGGCGGCCGTCCCCGTGCTCGATGGCGCCGACCGTCCGGGTGAGTGGCCGACCGTGCGCCGCCGCCTGCGGGCCGAGGGCATTCGCGCGCGCGAGCATCGCGGTGTGCTGCTGCTCGAGCCCGGCGAGCTGGACCGCGTGTCCGCGATCGGCATGTTCCACGGCGTCGACGAGTTGTTCCTGTGCGCCGAATGGAACGACGAGCTCGAGCCGTTTCCGGGCCGCGTCTCGAGCGACCTGCACGATTTCAACGAGGCCACGCCGCTCGGGCTCGAGGAGTGGATGGCGGACGCCGGCTGCCTGCTCGCGCTCGGCAGCGGCGACGGCCTGAATTTCGCGACGTTCGCCGCCGATCTCGCCGACCGCCTCCGCGCCCACTACAAGGCCGCCCGTCGCTGATATGACCGCGCCGGGCGCAGCGCGTCTGACGCAGGTCGACCTCGCCGGACCCGCGGGCTGGCTCGAGGCCGTGATCCAGGAGTCCCACGAGGGCACTCCGGCCATCACCGCCGTCGTGTGCCACCCGCATCCCCTCTACGGCGGCACGCTGCACAACAAGGTCACGCACCGCGTCGCGTCCACGCTCCGCGACCTCGGCGCGGCCACCGTGCGCTTCAACTTCCGCGGCGTCGGCCGCAGCGAGGGCACGCACGACCAGGGCGTCGGAGAGCTGGAGGACGCACGCACCGCCTGGGGCTACGCCCGCGAGCGATGGCCGGGCGCCAGGCGCTGGCTCGCCGGATTCTCGTTCGGAGCGTGGATCGCCTCGCGCCTCGCCGCCGAGGAGCGCGACGTCGAGCGCGTGCTGCTCGTCGCCCCGTCGCTCGACCGTGGCAACTTCACCGCGATGCGCAAGACGACCGTGCCCAAGTTCGTGGTCCAGGGCAGCGCCGACACCATCTGCCCGCCGAACCTGCTCGAGGCCGACTGGAAGTACTGGGCCGAACCCAAACGACTGGTCATGGTCGACGGCGCCGGACACTTCTTCGACCGCAAGCTCGACGCGCTGTCCGCCGCCGTGCGTGAGCTGTTCGGGACATGAGATAGGGGCGCGAGGGGCGGGGCAGGAGGCCAAGGCGGGGCGCCGGCCTGCGCGGCTGAGGCGGGACGCGCGGAGTGGGCGGCCGCGTGAGGGGCGCCGGAGGAGGCGGGCACGGGCGCGTGAGCTTGCGGTGCCGCGGCGGGCTCGCGGTGCGCGGAGTGGTGTGCGGCGCTCTGGCTGCGCTCGAGTTTCGCAGCACCAACCTGCCCCGGGGCAGGTTCGACGCGTTCGCGCGGTGTCGTGCTGCCGCGGAGCGCGCGTCGCGGCGGCGGATCGAATCCGTGCTCGTGCGGTGCCGTGATTCTCTGACGGAGAGTGCGTCGCGGTGGCGGATCGAATGCCCGCGTAGCCGTTTGATCGTGCGGCGCGAAAAATCTCCCTGCGAAACATCACGCGAGTAGGGTCGCCCGCGAGTCGTCATCCACACCAAATTCGCACGCGCGAATATTTCTCCTTGACGGTCTCGCGCGACCCATCGTGTCTCACGTCCGTGCCGCTGCGTCGAGTGCGCATCATCTCGCCGACGATTCGCGCAGCGCCACGATCGCTCGCGATTGCCTTTCGATTTCGTCGCGCATCGTCTCGTGCGCTCTCCGCGCATCTGCGTGCGTCGAAAACACGCGTGATATAAATGACGTGCCCCATCGCGATCGGATCGCGGATCCGATCACACAGCAGTGGTGCGCCCCCGAAGAAAGCATGTGTCCCATGCACACCTACGATCTGTCGCAGCTCGGCGATGCCGTCGTCGTTCGTCACCTGGATGCGGTCGTCGCGAGGCATCGCGCCTCGACCGCGGAGATGCTCGCGTACATCGCCGAGGTCGACTCGCGCCGGCTGTACGTGCCCGCCGGCTACCCGTCGATGTTCGCCTACTGCGTCGGGCACCTGCGCTGCTCCGAGGATGCCGCGAGCAAGCGGATCCACGCGGCCCGTGCGGCGCGCCAGTTTCCGGCGATCTTCCCGGCGGTGGCCGACGGTCGCCTGCATCTGAGTGCCGTGTGCCTGCTCGCGCCGCATCTCACTCCGGCGAACGCCGACGGGCTGATCGTGGCGGCGGTGCACAAGACCAAAGCGGACGTCGAGCTGCTACTCGCCTCTCGCTTCCCTCGCACGGAATCGCTGCCAATGGAGCAGCGCGTTCCGGCGCCCCAGCCGGGCGTCGAACATGCCCCGGGGCATGCTGGAACGGGCGTTGAGGACAGCGAACATGCCCCGGGGCATGTTCAGACGACCGTTCAACGCTCGAAAGCAACGCCCTGCGCCAGCGACCGTTACGCTCTTCAGCTCATGTTGAGCCGTGCCACGTACGAAAAGCTCCGTCATGCGCAGGAGCTGCTGAGCCACGCGCTGCGTTCGAGCGACGTCGCCGACGTCATCGACCGCGCCCTGGATGCACTGGTCACGAAACTCGAGAAGCGGAAGTGCGCGGCGATGAGTCGTCCCGTGCGTCGGGCGCGGTCGGACAGGCCGGCGAGCGATGCCGCACGCCGCAGCCCGCGTCACATACCCGCCGAGGTGAAGCGCCCCGTCCGGCAGCGCGACGGTGGCCGCTGCACGTTCGTGAGCGAGGACGGCCATTCCTGCGAGTCGCGCACGCTGCTCGAGCTCGACCACGTCGATCCCGTCGCGCGCGGCGGCCGCGCGACGGTGGACGGCATGCGGCTGCGATGCCGCGCGCACAACCAGTTCGAGGCGGAGTGCTTGTTCGGCGCCGGGTTCATGGCAGAGAAGCGGGAGGAGGCGCGGCGCATGAGGGAGGAGAAGCGAGCGGCGGCCGCGTCCCGGCGAGTCGCGCCAGCGGCGGATACGAAAGTGGCTCTCGAACCTCAGGAGGCCGAAGAGCGCGCGGAGGACTCGGACGAGGATCTCGCCGCCGCGCTGCGCGAGCTGGGTTTCCGCACAACCGAAGTGCGCCGCGGCCTGGAGCATTGCCGAGCGCTGCCTCACGTATCGCTCGAGGAACAGGTGCGGTCGGCGCTCAGGGTGCTCTGCCGGAGACCTCGCGTTCACGCGGGATCCGCGCTGGGCACGTGATCGTGGGTCGCGGCTCGCTACATGCCGGTAGTCCTGTGGCGTGCGGAGGAGTGAGAGGTCCGCGCTCCCCCGCGCCGCGGCGTGCAGTCACGGCCCGGGCGGCTTGCCGCCGCTACCGCGCCCGCAGGCCGCCGCCTTCGCGCCGCGTCGCGCGCTCGCCGGCGAGGGCGGGTTCGATGTGCACCACGACGTCGGTGACGCCGGGGAAGCGCTCGCGGAGGCGGTCCTCGACGCGGTGGCCGATGCCGTGGGCCTCGGCGAGGCGCGTCTCGGGGGCGACCAGGATGTGCATGTCGACGTGCACGTCGTCGGAGGCGCCGCGCGAGCGGACGTTGTGGGCCTCGAGCACGCCGGGCTCGAGCAGGGCCTCGGTCTCGATCAGGTCGGGGGCGATGCGGCGTTCGTCCGACAGCGTCGACAGGGTGCCGCGCAGCACCTCGACGCCGGAGCGGAAGATGAGCAGCACGATCAGCGCGGTCGCGGCGAGGTCGGCCCAGCCCGCGCCGAGGCGCTGCAGGACGAAGCTCACGATGACGAGCAGCGAGGCGAACACGTCGCTCTGCGTGTGCGCGGCGTCGGCGGTGAGCACCTCGCTGTTGAGCCGGCGGCCGGCGCGGCCCTCGATCCGCACGACCAGCAGGTTGATCGCGATCGAGATCCCCATGACCGCGAAGGCGGCCGTCGAGATCTCGACGGGCACGGGGTGGCGCATGCGCGCGATGCCTTCGGCCAGGATCTCGCGGCAGCCGAGGAACAGCATGCCGGCCACGCCGAGTGCGGCGAACGTCTCGAACTTGCGGTGTCCGTACGGATGGTTGTCGTCGGGGGGTCGCCGCGCGACGCTGATGCCCACGAGGCCGATGACGTTCGACGAAGCGTCGAGCAGCGAGTGGAGCCCGTCCGCGCTGATGGCGAGCGAGCCGCTCAGTCGGCCGAACACGATCTTGGCGATCGCGACGAGCAGATTGAGCGCGAGCGTGATCGTCAGCACCCGGGCGATCGCGGAGAGTCGCGTGTCCTGCGCCGTGGGCGTCATTTCACGCAGAGTAGCACGGAGCCCGGGGGGCGCCCGCGTGGACGCTTCTCCGTCGTGGTATGGTCCCGCGCGCGAAACGGGGAGGCGTGGGCGTGAATCTCGACTGGCGCCGGCTCAAGGCGCTCGTGTTCCAGAGCGACGACTGGGGTCTTTGCGCGTGGGTGCCCGACGAGCAGGCGCTGCGCGTGCTCGCGGATTCGCCGGCATTCCGCACCGAAGCGGGGCGGCGCTACGGCGGCTCGACGCTCGAGAGCGCGATCGACGTGCGCCAGCTCTCGGCGACGCTCGCCGAATTCCGCGGGGGCGACGGGTTCCCGCCGGTGTGGCAGGCGAACACCGTCGTCGCCGCGCCCGACTACACGCGCCTCCATCCACCCGCATTCAACGTCGACGCGCTGCCCATCGCGGCACCTGGACTGGCCTCGCCGCGCTGGACGCGGCCGGGACTGGACGAGGCCGTGGAGGAGTCGCGCGAGCAGGGCATGTGGTGGCCCGAGCTCCACGGCCTGCACCACATCCCCGAACGGGCGTGGCTGACGGCACTGCGCCGCGGCGAGGCGGACGCGCGGCGGGCACACGAGCAGCACAGTCCGATCTGCGAGGCCGTCGAGGCGAGCGGTGAGTACGATCCGTCGGAGCCGCGCGACCTCCGGAGCCGCAACCTCGCACTCGCCGTCGAGCGCTTCACGGCGCGGTTCGGGCGCGCACCGGAATCGATCTGCCCGCCCGACTACCGCTGGGATCCCGCGCTCGAACAGGACGCGACGCGCCTCGGGCTCACGATGCTCCAGGGCAACGCCGAGCACGCGGGCTCGCGCTTCGCCCGCCTGCGGCGGCTCGTGCTGCGATACCAGTGGCCACACCGCCGCGGAACGATGTTCCACCTGCCGTCGCGCATCGCGTTCGAGCCGAGCGCCGTGCCGACCGAGTCGGCGAACGCGCTCGCCGACGACACGCGGTCGCGGGTTCGCGACGCGTGGCAGCGCGGGCAGCCGGCGATCGTGAGCACGCACCGGCTGAACTACGCGCACCTGCGCCAGGCGCCGCCGGCCGCCGGGCGCGCGGCGCTCCGCGCGCTGCTCAAGCGACTCGTCGAGGACGGAGCCGTGTTCCTCGCCGACACCGAAGTGCGCCAGCTCCAGGAGCGCGCGTGGTCGCTGCGCGACGTCGGTTCACGCGGCTCCATTCTCCGCTACTACGGCGTGCCGCGCGAGCCGATCCGCTTCCCGGCGCCCGCCGGCGTGACCGGCGTGCGCATGCGCGACGGGCACGGACATTCGGGCGTCGAGGTGAGTCTCGACGCGGGCGAGGTGACGGCGCGCCTGTTCGACGGCGAGTACTTGATCGAGTGGGATCGCCGCAGCTCGCCGGTCCCGGCGTAGCGCGCCGTCCTAGAGGGGTGTCGCTTCGTACACCACGCCCCGCTGGGCCTTGATCGTCAGCGTGTGCCGCGACACGAGCGGCCCCTTCGCCACCATGCCGCCACTCCAGCGTCCCTCGAGCGTGTTCGCGGCGTACTCCCACTCCATCGAGAGCTTCGAGTCCTCGTTGACGGCGAAGGGGAACGTCGCCGTCTCGCCGTCCTTCAGCTCCTCGCGCACGAATGTCTGACCGGCAACCATGAGGCGCAGGCGCGTCACGGTCTCGCCGCACTGGTTGCGGATCACGGCCTCGTGCCGTGGGGTGCGGGTGATCAGAGCCTTGTAGTGGTGCCACCCGTACCAGGCCGTGGCCCCCACGATGATCAGGATCACGAGACGCTTCATGGATCCCTCCTCGTCTCTTGCGCCGTCAGGGAGTCAGGGGACCGTCGCCGCGATGCCCCTTCGCTTCCTCCGACAGGCGGGATTCCGCCGCGCCCTCCGGAGTCCCCCGGAAGGACGCGTAGAAGTATAACGCCGCCGCGGCGTAGAGCGTCGCGGTGGTCGCGAAAGTGATGAAGTAGCCGTAGCGCTGGATCGCGCCGCCGGCCAGCGTGGCGCTGACCGACCAGCCCACGTTCCACAGCAGATTCGTGAGTCCCGTCGCCGTCGCGCGCAGCGGGGGCGGCATGACCTCCATGATGAACGTGCCGAGCAGCGGGCTCGCTGCCTGCATCAGGGTCGCGCGCGCCCAGAACGCGCCGACGGCCATCGGCAGCCGCTGCTCGAGCCCGAGGGTCAGCAGGAACGGCAGCGACACCAGCTGGGCGACGACGGCGGTGCGCAGCTTGCCGTAGCGCCGAGCGAGCGCCGGCCCCAGCAGCGAGGCCGCGGTCGTGCAGACCTGCGCCACCGAGAAGAACGTGCCGATCTGGGCGCTCGAGCAGTGGAAGCGGTCGGCGAAGTACAGGTTCATGAACGGGATCACGAGCCCGGCGCCCGCGCCGATGAGCAGCGCGTTCACCGCGATCGGCCGGAGCCGGCGGCGCATCTCGGGCGGGATCGGCTCGAACAGCCGTCCGTCGGTGCTTCGCCCGCTTCGACGAAGTACAGGTTGAACAGCACCTGGGACACGCCGTGCCCGGTCCACATGAGCACCTCGGTCCACAGCAGGCGCCGGGCGGGCGGGGAGAAGCGGACGACGGCGTCGCGGTAGTCATGCCATGCGGCGCCGAGCGGGGTCATGCCCCCGAACATGCCAACGGCGGCCCGTCGGGTGCCGCCGTTGAAGGACTTGGAGCTACGGGGGTGCGATCCGCGATGCCGGCCCCAGGCGATCAGCCCGGTGTTCCGACCTCGGTCTCGGCCGCGCCGAGCACCACCGGCGCGCGCAGGCGCGGGCTCGGCTCGAAGGTGGCGGGCGTGATGGCCACGAGCACGCGCGCGTGGTCCGGGCCCGGGTTCTCGAGCAGGTGCGGCGTGCGGCCGTCGTGGTGGCAGGAATCGCCCGGCATCAGCTCGATCCGGTGTTCGCCGCGCACGACGACGATGCGACCCTCGACGCACACGACGCACTCCTCACCGTGGTGATAGTCGCGCTCGGTGCGGGCCGATCCGCCGGGCGGAATCGAGGCCATGATCATCTCGAGGTTGCGCCGCGGCTGCGCCGTCAGGACGTCGACGCTGATCGGGCCGCCGTTGACGACGCGCATCCGGGTGTTCTCGCGGACGATGTGGGGAGCCGCATCGTCTTCGACGACCAGGTACGCCACCGAGGTGTTGAGAGCCCGCGCGAGGTCGCGGAGCGTCGCCAGGGACGGGGAGGTGCGTTCGTTCTCGACCTGGCTGATGAAACCCTTCGAGAGGCCGCTGAGTTCGGCGAGTTGCTGGACCGTGAGTCCTCGACGGAACCTCAACTCCCGGATCTTCTTGCCCAGTTGCATGTCCAACCTCCATAGGGGTTTAGGAGGGCCAAAGGCAGATGTTCAGTAATGCTAATCCATATGCATGCGGGTGTCAACGACTTGTGTTTCAGGGACACCCCCGTCCCGTTCCAACATGGCGCTCCGGACCGGTTTGCGGCCGGTCATGCGCCCGCTCCCGGACAGGCACGACAACTCGTACAGCCGGGCGTAGATGCCACGCAGCGCCAGCAACTCGGCATGCGTGCCCGTCTCGCGCACCCGCCCATGGTGCAGCACGACGACCCGGTCGGCGTCGAGGATCGTGGACAGCCGGTGGGCGATGACGAGGCTGGTGCGGGAGCGCAGCAGCTCGTTGAGGCCCCGCTGGATCAGCGATTCGGTGCGCGTGTCCACCGCCGAGGTGGCCTCGTCGAGCACGAGGATGCCGGCGTCCCGGGCGAGGGCGCGCGCGAAGGAGAGCAACTGGCGCTGCCCGGCCGAGAACGTCGCGCCGCGCTCGCGAACCTGGGCGTCGTATCCGCCCGGGAGGCGCTCGATGAACTCGTCGGCGTGAGCGTCGCGCGCCGCTCGCACGATGCGCTCGCGGCTCGCATCGCCGGGCTCGAGCCCCAGCCCCACGTTGCCGGCGATGCTGCCCGAGAACAGGAACACGTCCTGGGGCACGACGCCGATGCGGCGGCGCAGCTCGTACGGATCCCAATCGCGGAGGGGCACGCCGTCGACGCGGATCTCGCCCTGCTGCGGCTCGTAGAAGCGGAGCAGCAGGTTGATGAGTGTCGATTTGCCCGAGCCGGTCGGGCCCACGAGCGCCACGCGCTCGCCCGGCTCGATCGTGAACGTGACGCCCTCGACGACCCGGTGCTCGCCGTCGTACGCGAAGCCGACGCCGTCGAACTCGATGCGGCCTTTGGAAGCAGGGAGCCTCGCGGCTCCCTGCGTTTCCCCAGGGGGCGCGACCGGCGCGTCGGTCGGCGCGGCGCGGGGCGCGATGTGCGGCGCGCCGTTCGCTCCCGACGCCGCGATCACCGGCGCTCGGCCTTCGAGTCCCGCGGCCACGGGCGTGTCGAGCAGCTCGAAGACGCGCTCGGACGAGGCCATCGCCTGCTGCAGCGTGTTGTACTTCTCGCTCAGGTCGGCGATCGGGCGGAAGAAGCGCTGCGTGTACTGGAGGAACGCCACGAGGGTCCCGAGCGTGATCCCCGTCCACATCACCTGGCGCCCGCCGTACCACACGATGAGCGACACCGCGACGGCCCCGACGAGCTCCATCGAGGGGAAGAACAGGGCGTGATAGAAAACGGCCTGGAGATTCGCGTCGCGGTGCCCGGCGTTTCGCTCGCGGAAGCCCTCGGCGTTCCGCTCCTCTCGGTTCAGCAGCTGGATCGTGTTGATGCCGGTCAGGTTCTCGTTGAGATAGGCGTTCAGCCGCGCGAGCCGCGTCCGGATGTCGCGGAACGAGCGCCGCACGCGCGCGCGAAACACCAGTGTCACGATCACGATGAGGGGGAGCACGGAGAACGCGACCGCGAGCAACTCGGCGTTCAGGTGCACCATCGCGATGACCACGCCGATCACCGTGAACACGTCGCCGACCGCCGACACCATGCCGGCGGTGAACAGCTCGTTCAGCGTGTCGACGTCGTTCGTCACGCGCGTCATCACGCGCCCGATCGGGTTCTTGTCGAAGAACGACACCGGGAGCCGCTGCAGGTGGCGGAACAGCGCGAGCCTCAGGTCGAGCATGATCGACTGGCCGACGCGCTGCATGACCTGGCTGTGCAGGTAGCCGAGCCCGACGCCGATGCCCAGCATCGCGAGGTACAGGATCGCGACGTAGTGGAGGTGCACGCCGTCGTGGTGGCGGATGCCGTTGTCGATCGCCTCCTTCGTCAGGTACGGGCCGGCGAGCCCGACGACCGAGTCGGCGAGCACGACGAGTACGGCGAAGGCGACCTGGGCGCGGTAGGGCGTGAGGTAGCCCATCAGACGGCCCATCAGCCGGTGATCGTAGCCGCGGAAGGAATCGTCGTCGTGGCTCACGACGCTTCGATCTCCTCTTCGAGTTGCTGCTCGCGCACGAGCCGGGCGTAGCGCCCGCCCAATGCGATCAGCTCGTCGTGCCGGCCGCGCTCGACGAGGGCCCCGTCCTCGAGCACGAGGATCACGTCCGCGTCACGCACCGTGCTCACGCGGTGGGACACGAGCAGCGTCGTGCGCCCGTGCCCGTGTTCGCGCAGTCCGCGCAGGATGCCCTCCTCGGTGTCGGTGTCGACGCTCGACAGGCAATCGTCGAGCAGCAGCACGGGGCTCCCGAGCAGCAGCGCGCGGGCGATGCAGGCGCGCTGGCGCTGCCCGCCCGACAGCGTGATGCCGCGCTCGCCCACCATCGTCTCGTAGCCCTTCGGGAAGCGCAGGATCTCTTCATCGAGCCGCGCGCGCGCCGCGGCCTGCTCGATCGCCGCCGCACCTGCGTCCGGCGCGCCGTAGGCGATGTTCGCGGCGACGGTCTCCGAGAACAGCACGTGGTCCTGGGTCGCGCTGGCGATGCGCCGCCGCAGCTCGTGCAGGTCGAACTCGCGCACGTCGACGCCGTCGAGGAACACCGTGCCCGGCTCGGGGTCGAACACGCGCGGCAGCAGCGACAGCACCGTGCTCTTGCCGCATCCCGTGTGGCCCACGAGTGCGGCCGTCGAGCCCGCCGGCACGCGGAACGACACGTCACGGAGCGCCGGCTCGGTCGTGCCCGGATAGCGGAACGTGACGTGCCGGAACTCGATCTCCCCGCGCGCGGGGCCGGGTGTCACGGGATGCGCGGGACTCGTGATCTCCGGCGCGACGTCGAGCAGCTGGACGATCCGCGCGTACGAGGCCGTGCCGCGCTGGAACAGGTTGATCACCCAGCCGAGAGCGTAGACGGGCCAGTTGAGCATCGCGAGGTAGACGATGAACGCCACGAACTGGCCGAGCGTGATGCGGCCGGCCAGCACCTCGCGGCCGCCGAGGTAGAGCCCGAGCAGGGCGGCGAGCCCCGAGAAGAACGTGAGCACCGGGTGGAACAGGCCCGAGGCGCGGATCAGGCGGTGGTTGCGGTCGCGGTACTCGACGTTCAGCGCGCGGAACAGCTCGATCTCGGACTCCTCGATCGCGAAGGCGCGCACCACGCGCACGCCGGCCAGGTTCTCCTGCACGCGTGCCGACAGCGCCGAGAACTGGGCCTGGATCCCCTCGAAGCCGCGGTGGATGCGATCGCCGAAGAACCACACGGTGAGGCTCACGAGCGGCAGCGGCAGCACCGCGTACAGCGTGATGCGCGGGCTGATCGCGAGCATGAACCCGATCGCCAGCACGGCGACGACGACCGTGTTCACGAGGTACATGAAGCCCGGGCCCAGCATCATGCGCACGGCGGCGAGGTCATTCGTCGCCCGCGACATCAGGTCGCCGGTCGTCCGCCGCTGGAAGTACGACACCGGCAGCGTGAGCAGGTGCTCGAACAGCTCGTTGCGGAGGTCGTACTCCATGTGACGCGAGATCGCGATGATCGTCTGCCGCATGAAGTACTTGAACGTGCCCCCCACGAGCGAGATCAGGAACAGGATCACCGCGTACTGGCCGAGCTTGGCCGCGGTGACGCCCTTGTAGAGATCGTCGACCGCACGGCTCAGGTACTGGGGCTGCGCCAGCGCGAACACGTTCGTGAGGACGATGCAGACGACGCCGACGGCGAGGCCGCGGCGATACCGCCTGAGCGTGGGAAGCAGTCGTGAGAGAGCGGGTCGGATGGCGGACGTTCTCCCTCCGGCCAGCCCGGCCGGCTGGCCGCCGAAGCCTGGGGATCAGGGTGCGGACAGGTTGCCCAGGAACCCCTGCAGACGGTTCAGCTTCGTCTGACGGTAGGCGACGCCCACGTAATACTGGTCGTCGTGGAGCGCACTGCGGCCCGACGCGATGTGATTCGACCCGGCGATCAGGTCCAGTCGGTCGTCCACGCGGTAGCGCAACTCGGGACCGACGACGTGCATCGCGACATCCGGGCTCGCATCCCCGTTCGCGACCGTGATGACGCCGCGATAGTGGCCCGTCACCAGGAACGCCCTACCCACCCACCAGCCGACGTCGGCGCCGAAGCGCGCCTGCTCCTGGTGGTGGAGCGCGATGTAATCGGCGTTGCGGACGAGCGTGTCCTTCTGCGTGAACGAGGACTTCTGCTTCACCATCGAATCGGGCTGCGACGAGAACGCCTTCTCGAGGAAGCGGTGAGCACCCCCCGCCGACACCTGGATGAAGCCGCGCCGCGTGATCGGCGAGCCGTAGTGGGCATCGAGGCCCCAGTCCTGGAGCCCGTCGCCGAGCTTCGCCGCGCGCCGCGTGTCGTAGCCCAGCGGTTCGCGCACGTCGAGCTGGATCGCCAGCGCGCGCGGGCCCGTCCACAGCCCGTAGCGGAAACCCACGTGGATGTCACCGAGGCCGGTCGCCGTCTCGCTGATGGTCCCGACTCGATGGGTCTGGCTGACGATCGGGGCGGCCAGGACGAAGCTCAGCTTCCGCTTCCAGCCCAGCTCGATGTACGAGTCGATCGCGCGCCGTTCGCTGTGCGCCGCGAGGTCCTGGCGCCCGCCGTCCGCGTCGAGATACGTGTCGGCGAACGTGCGGCCGGCCTCGAACTGGGCGTAGTGCTCACCCGGAGCCGGGAGCCAGGGGCCCGCCTGGGCCGTCACGGGGACGGCGGCGAGGGCGAGGACGACGAGGTACCACAGCGGCAAACCGGCGCGTGCGCGCATGAAAGGAATCCGCCTCCAAATAGGACGAGCCCGGTCGTGAAGCGCGCAGCCTAGCGGCCCTGCGCCCGGGGACGCAAGCGCGGCGGGCCCCGTTCGTGCCCGCCGCGCGCCGCTGTGGCACTCTGCGCCGCATGCCCGTCCACGTCGTCGAATACGTGCGGTCGTCCGACGTGTGGAATTTGCCGCCGCGGTACATCGAAGCGCTACGCGAGCGGTATCCCGCCGCGCGTTTCAGCAGCCCCGCGGACGACGCCGAGCTCGACGCCGCGCTCGCCGACGCCGAGGTCGTGCTCGGCCCCGGCGTGAACGCCGGGAACTTCGCGCGCGCGGGCCGGCTGCGCTGGGTGCACTCGCTCGCCGCGGGCGTGGGATGGATGCTGTTCCCCGCGTTCGTGGAGAGCGACGTCGTGCTCACGAACAGCCGTGGCATCCACGCCGCCTCGATGTCCGAGCACACGATCGCCGTGATGCTGGCCTTCGTACGCCGCCTCCACGTCGCGCGCGACGCGCAGCACGCGCGCGAGTGGACGCAGGACCGGCTGTGGACCGCGACGCCCGGCTACGAAATGCTCGCGGGGACCACGATGGTGCTCGTCGGGCTCGGCGCCGTCGGCGGCGCCATCGCCACGCGGGCGCGCGCGCTCGGCGTGCGCGTGATCGCCGTGCGCCGGCATCCCGCCGCTGATGCGGCGCCGGGTGATGCCGCGCCCGCCGACGAGCAGTGGGGCGTCGGCGAGTTGCCGCGGCTGCTGCCGCTCGCCGACTGGCTCGTGCTCGCCGCACCGCTCACCGCCGAGACCCGCGGCCTGATCGGCGCCACCGAGCTCGCGCGGCTCAAGCCTTCCGCGCGGCTCGTCAACATCGGCCGCGGCAAGCTCGTCGACGAGCACGCGCTGATCGTGGCACTCGCGTCCGGCCGGCTCGCGGGCGCGGCCCTCGATGTATTCGAGGAGGAGCCGCTGCCCGCGCCGAGTCCGCTGTGGACGATGCCGGAAGTGATCGTGACGCCGCACGTGTCGGGCCTCGGGCCGGACTACTGGGGACGCGCGATGACGATGTTCGACGACAACCTGCGCCGCTATCTCGACGGGGCGCCGCTCCGGAACGTCGTCGACAAGCGGGCGGGCTACTGAGCCGGCCGCGCGGCGTGATCCTCGCCGGCGGTCGCGGCGAACGGCTCCATGCCGGCATGCCCAAGGCGCGCGTCGAGGTCGCCGGGCGCACGCTGCTCGACCGCGCCGTCGCCATACTCGCGCCGTTCTGCGACGACGTGGCCGTCGTGGCGCCCGCGGATGTCGACGCCGGTACGACCTCGGCGACCCGCGTGCGC
>JANLWK010000344.1:0-6822 GCA_031364505.1 Candidatus Eiseniibacteriota bacterium
CTAGTAGCGCCGCGGGAAGCGGTGGCGATCGGCCCACCACGCCCACGCGACGAACAGCCAGCAGACGAGCGCCGAGACCACGAGCGCCTTCACGCTCGGCGGGGGCGGGCCGAAACGGGCCATCACGTAGAGCAGCCCGAGGAACACCACGTACCCCGAGAACGCCCAGCGGCCCAGTGAATCGCGCGCGCGTGTGACGCCGAGGTACATCGAGAGCCCGATCAGGAACATCGCGCACTCGATGACGAGCGTCCACGTCGGGTGGTTCCACAGTCCGAGCCCGAACCGCGCGGAGCCGGGGTAGAGCGGCAGGTCCGGCCGGTGAGTGATCCAGTCGAGCACCCAGTGGCTCACCACCACGGCGCCGACGACCCAGGCGCCGCGCCGATTGCGCGACAGCGCGCCGTAGACGCCGCCGAGTAAAGCGCCCCAGACGATCGCCATCAGCAGGCTGTGCGACCACGGGTAGTGCTCGAAGTCGAGTGGCGTGAATGCCGTGATGCCGGGGCGGATCGACACGCGTTCGAGACCGACCGCGACGAACAGCGGCCACACCAGGTCCAGCAGCGATGTCGCCAGCGTGAGCGTTCCGAGCGAGGTCCGCGGGGACACGCGCTTCGCCCCGAGCGCCACGGCGTAGTGTCCGATGAACACGGTCAGTCCTTTCCGAACGCGCGTAGTCTGAGCGACGAGCCGACGACCGACACGCTCGACAGCGCCATCGCCAGCGAGGCGAGCATCGGGTTCATGCGCCCGTCCCATCCGAGGACCGGGCCCACCGGACCGCCCGGCCGCAGGAATACGTACAGCAGTCCGGCGGCGATGGGAATACCGAGCGCGTTGTAGACGAACGCCCAGAACAGGTTCTGCCGGATGACCTGGAGCGTGCGCCGCGCGAGCCCGAGGGCCACCGGCACGCCCCCGGGATCGCTGCGCACGAGCGTGATGGCACTCGTCTCCTTGGCGATGTCGCTGCCGCTGCCCATCGCGATCCCGAGGTCGGCCTCGGCGAGCGCCGGCGCGTCGTTGATGCCGTCGCCCACCATCGCGACCCCACGCCCGCCCGCCTTGAGCTCACGTACGCCCGTTGCCTTGAGCTCGCGTATGCTCGCCGCCTTGCGCTCGGGCCGCACGCCCGCGAGCGTGCGCGACGGCGGAATGCCGACCTCGGCGGCGACGGCCGCCGCCGTGCGCGGTTGGTCGCCCGTCAGCATCCAGACCTCGTAGCCCGCGCGGCCGAGTGCCGCGACCGCCTCGCGGGCGCCCGGCTTCACCTCGTCGCTCACGCCGATCCAACCGTGGAAGGCGCCGCCCGCGGCGACGCCGAACACGGTTCGGGCGCTCGACTCGAGGCGCTCACGCTCCGATTCGAGTGCGCCGGTGTCGATGCCCTGCTCGGCGAGCAGCGCCGCGTTGCCGGCGACGAGCACGCGGCCGTCGAGCACGGCGATCACGCCGAGCCCGCCAACGGCGCCGAAGTCGTCCAGCGGCTTCGTCGCGACGCCGCGCGCCGTGGCCGCGTCGCGGATTGCCGAGGCGAGCGGGTGCTCGCTGGACTGCTCCGCCGTCGCGGCGAGTTCGAGCAGATCGCGCTCCGTGACGCCCGGCGCCGGCACGAGGTCGGTGACACGCGGGCGGCCGCGCGTCAGCGTGCCGGTCTTGTCGAACACGACGACGCGGATCGTATCGGCCGTCTCGAGCACGTCGGCGCCGCGGACGAGTGCGCCCAGCTCGGCGCCGCGGCCCGTGCCGACGACGAGCGCGGTCGGCGTCGCGAGGCCGAGCGCGCACGGGCAGGCGATGATGAGCACCGACACCATGGCGAGCAGCGCGTGGGCCAGCCGGGGTGCCGGGCCGAGCAGCATCCACGCCGCGAAGGCGGCGAGCGCGATCGCCATCACGACGGGCACGAATACGGCGGCGACGCGGTCCGCGAGGCGCTGCACCTCGGCCTTGCTCGTCTGCGCGCGCTGGACGAGGCGCACGATCTGCATCAGCGCCGTGTCGGCGCCCACCCGATCCGCCCGCATACGGAACGCGCCGGTCTGGTTGATCGTGGCCCCCGTCACCCGGTCGCCCGCGCCCACCTCGACCGGCATCGGTTCGCCGGTGAGCAGCGAGGCGTCGATGGCGGAGCGGCCGTCGATCACGGTGCCGTCCACCGGGACGCGCTCGCCGGGCCGCACGAGCAGCACGTCGCCGGGCACGACGGCGTCGACGGGCACGTCCTCGGTCTCGTCGCCGCGCTCGCGCCGCGCCATCGGCGGGCGCAGGTCCATCAGCCGCCGGAGCGCGCGGCTCGTTCCCGCGCGGGCGCGCGCCTCGAGCAGGCGGCCCAGCAGGATCAGCGTGATGATCACGACGGCGGTGTCGAAGTACGTCGTCGGCTCGAGCCCGGCGCGCGCGAACAGGCCCGGGGCGAGCGTGGCCGTCACGGAATACCCGTACGCCGCGAGCGTGCCGGTCGCGATGAGCAGGTTCATGTCCGGCGCGCGGTGCTTCAGGCCCTGCAGGGCGCCGCGCAGGAACGCGCCGCCGGCCCACCACTGGACCGGGGTCGCGAGCGCCAGCATGACGAGGTTCTGCGCCGGCATCGGCAGCAGATCGCGGAGCCGCGGCAGCATGCCGAAGTTGCCGAGCACGACGACGGGGGCCGACAGCGCGGCGGCGACGACGAACCGGCGCTTCAGCCGCGCGACGTCCCGGGCGCGGAGCGCCTGCTCCTCGTCGTCCACGACGGCGTGCACCGGGCGGCCGTCATAGCCCGCGGCGCGCAGCGCCTCGGTGAGCCGATCGGGATCCACCCGCCGGTCGAGCTCGACGCGCGCGCGCTCGGTCGCGAGGTTGACCGCCGCCCCCGTCACGCCCGGAACGCGGGCGAGCGCCTGCTCGACGCGCGCGACGCAGGCCGCGCAGTGCATACCGGTGACGGCGAGCTCGATTCCATCGGTCACGTTCACTGCGTTCACTGGGCCCTCGGTCAATTAAGCCCTCCGATGCTCCCCGTGCGCGTGCCGCGCTCGAGGTACAGCTCCTTCTGGTCCTTCACCGCGAGCTTGAAGTAATACTCGGCCTCGCCGCCCGGCGCGAACGTGCGCGAGAACGTCGCCGTCCAGCAGTGCAGGTCGCGCGTGAGCGAGAACTGCTGGATGCCGAACGCGTGGTTCGTCACGTCGAACGACGTCGAGTAGTTCACGTTCCACGCCGGTGTCATGCGCATGCGCCAGACGAGGTTCGCGGTCTGGCCGTTCGTCCAGAACGGGCCGGAATATCCGCCGGTGTACGAGTAGGCGAGCCCGAGACTCCAGGCGTCGGTCATCTCCTCGAGTGCCTGGTCGTAGTAGACCGTCTTCGGCACGCCGACGGGCAGGTCGGGCGTCGCGGACTTCGCGTGGCGGCTCTGGAGGTTGAGCCCCACGTTGTAGGAGAGCGACCGCAGCGGCCGCCCCTGGTACGGATCGACGACGGCCGCGCTGCTGGCGTTGAGCACCGTGGGCGGCTGGAGGAACAGCGAGACTCCGAGCGGCGACAGCGGATGCGCGGCGCCGTGTTCCTTGTAGAGGAAGTCGTACGAGCCGCCGGCGGTGAGCGAGGCCAGGTTGTCGAGGCGCCTCGCCGTCTCGCCACTGCCGAGCTTTACTTGAAGTCGCTGGTCGAGGCCGAAGTCGAGGCGCTCGCGCTTGAACCCCGAGACCCCGATGGTGCCGAAGCTGTTGAAGCGCGGCCGCCGGAATCCCTGCGCGTCGACGAAAAACAGGTTGTCGAACTCCGGGCTGTAGGAGAACGACACGCGGGGTGCCACGACGTGCCGGATGCCCGTCACCGGCCCGATCTTCCGGCGTATCGTGCCGTACAGCGAGGCACTCGACGCGACGTTCGCGGCCCAGGTGCCGGTGGGCACCACGCGGTGGCCGAGCTGATCGAAATCGAACAGCGCCATGTCCGCGCTCAGACCCGGCTGCACGTTGATCCACCCGAACAGGCGGCGCGAATCGGTGAGCGAGGTGCTCGTGGCCGCGCCCCAGCGGGAGGTGATGCGCTGGTCGAGCGTCACGATCGAATCGGGCACACCCTCCAGGTCGAAGACCTGGTAGCGATTCGACACGAACGCGCGGCGCTCGCGGAACGACTGAAACCGGGCGCTCATCGACAGGTAGAGCGAGGCGAACCTCTTGGCGAACGGCGCATTCCTCAACACCGGCAGCGAGCCGATCGCACGGGTCGGGAACGACACGGACACGGTGGGGAAGTTCGTGGTCAGGTTCGCGAGCGTCGCGAGCGTGCCGGGCGGCGGCCCGTGCGCCGGCCCGAACCCGTCCGGGTCCTCGATGCTCTGGTCGGCGTCCAGGTCCTGGCGGCGGTCGATCACGATGCTCGTGCTGGCCCAGTCGGCCTGGTTCGTGATCGCCAGGTTCGAGGTGAGGAAGCGGTTCAGCCGCTGGGCGATCGTGCGCCCGAACAGATTGCTCGAGTTGTAGTCCTTGCTCGACACGAACGAGGCGCGCGCCGTGAGCCGCGTGCGCGGCGTCAGCTCCTGCGAGTGATCGGCGTCGAGGTCCCAGTCCTCGGTCTTGAGCCCCTCGTTCTTGGCGTACGTGGCGCGGAAGTCGCCGTCGAGCACGTAGAGCAGCTTGTAGATGCCCTCGGCGCGCACGACCCACGACGGCTCGAAAGAGTAGTAGTCGCCGGACGTCGTCAAGTCGAAGTAGTCGTTCGGCGCCCAGTAGTAGCCGGCGTTGCGCAGGAACCGGCCGGCGCGGTTGCTGAACCCCAGCTCGAACTGCGGGAACAGCAGGCCCGAGTGGCGGCCCGGGCGGATCGGGAAGATCCAGAACGGCAGCGCCAGCAGCGGTGTGTGCGAGACGTAGAACACGACGGGCTTCGCGACGAGCTTGTCCTTGATGTAGATCTTCATCCACTTCGCCGAGAAGTGATAGTGCGGATCCGGGCGGTCGCAGGTGCTGTACGAGCCGGAGAGCACCTGCAGCTCGTTGTCGTTCACTTTGCGGATGCGCTCGCCGTGGTACAGGCCCTTCTCGTACGCCGTCTCGGCCTGGTAGATGTTGCCGACGCGCGACTCGAGGTCGTACGTCATCAGGTGGCCCGTCACCTTGTCGCCCTTGTCGACCAGCTCGGGCTCGCCCTCGGCCACGAGCGTCTGCTCCTCGCTGTCGAACTGGACGCGGCGTGCCTTGAGGTCCAGCTCGCCGTACGTCAGGTGCGAGTCGCCCTCGAGCAGGATGCGGTTCTTCGGCAGCAGGTAGTGGATCGCGAGCGCCTCGTACGACACGATCTCCGTCTTCGCCGCGTTCGTGTCGGCGACCGCGACGGCGAATCGATACTCGCCGTGCGCCTTGCCCTGGACGCGCGCCTCCTCGATCTTGCCGTCCTCGAGGTAGACGCGGATCGTGTCACCCTCGGCGACGTTCCGCTCGGCCGTCTTGCCCTTCGCCGCGACCGCCACGTATTCGTTCTTCGCATTCCCGATCGACACCAGGCTGTCGATGTCCTCGCCGGCGAAGAACACGTCGACGCGATCGCCCGTGAGCCGGCTCGTCTCGCCCGCGCTGCCGGGGCGGTTGCCGCGGTAGTCGAGCACCGCGCCGCCGCGCACGACGACGCGCTCGACCTCGCGTTCCCGGGTGCGGATCTCGAGCGTGTCCCCCGTCACCGTGGTCTCGTCGTCCCACGCGCGCGGGTGGCCGATCAGCCAGCCGCGCTGCTCCGCGTCGTCGAACAGCCCGTAGTCGCCGCGCGCCTGCAGCGAATCGCGCGACACCCGCACCGAATCGATCGCCTCGGCGACCCGCGTCGTCGTGTTCACACGCAGGACCCGCGCGCTGATGCGGCTCGTGCGGCCGTCCGCGTCGCGCTCCTCGAGCGACGGCTCGCCGCGCGCCTCGGCCTCGCGGGTGGTGCGGTCGTAGTCGACGGCCCGCGCCCGGAGCGTCGTGCCGTTCGGGTCGTCCGTGCCGCGCACGTTGCCGCGCGCGTGGACCACCGACGAGTCGCGGAAGTAGCTGGCACTGTCGCTCTCCATGCGCTGCTGGTCATAGCGGCCGTGGACGCCGCCGAACAGGTCGGCGCGCCCGGCCTGGCGGTCGTAGATCGCCGCCGGCGACTCGAGCGTCCCCTGGCGGTCGCGTGCGCGCACGTGCCCGTTCAGCCGCACGATGTCGTCGTTCTCCGAGTACGACGCGTCGTCGCAGGTGATCGTGCTCGCGCTGTCGACGATGGTGACGCCGCCCTGTAGGAACAGCATTCCGGTCGCGCGGTGGTAGGTGCCGGTGCGCGAGGTGATCACGGTGCCCGCGCGCATGATGCGCACGCTGCCCTCGAGCAGCACCACGTCGCCGAGCTCGTCGTGCGTGCCCGACATGTGATCGGCGGAGATGCGGAGTGGCGAATCCGCCGCCGGACCCGGGGGGCCTTGGGAGCTTGGTGTTCCCTTCACACCCGGGGCGCCGGCGGCGCCGGCGGTGAGCAGGCCGAGCAGCGCGAGCGGCATCGCGAGCGGGGCGACGCGAAGCCACTTCGGCGTCACACCGTCTCCCCCGGCGCACCGCCCATCTCGCGCATCGCCTCGCCGACGGCGAACAGTGAGCCCGCGAGCAACACGTGTCCCGCGACGGATGCGAGCGCCTCGCGCTGGGCGGCCCCCGTGCCGTCCCGCTCGATTGGCTCCCAGCCGAGAGAGCGCGCCCGGGCGCCGAGCTCCTCCTCGGACTGGGCTCGCGCGTTGCGCGTGCGCGTCACGAACAGCCGCGCGTCGGGCGCGAGCGCCCGCAGCGACCCGAGCATCGCCGAGGCGTCCTTGTCGTG
>JANLWK010000412.1:0-1525 GCA_031364505.1 Candidatus Eiseniibacteriota bacterium
CGGCGGCGGCGTGGTTCGCGTCGCGCGGCGGCGACCCCGCGTTCATCGTCATGCCCGCGGATCACGCGATCGACGACACCGCCGCGTTTACGGCCGACGTGACGCGGGCGCTCGAGCAGGCCGAGCGCAGCGCCGTGCTCGTCACGTTCGGCATCCGGCCGGTGGCGCCGGACCCGAGCTTCGGCTACGTGCGGCGTGGCGCCGCGCTCCAGCCACACCTCTACCGCGTCGCCCAGTTCACCGAGAAGCCCGACCGCGCGCGCGCCGAGGCCTGGCTCGCGACGGGGGAGTACTACTGGAACAGCGGCATCTTCGTGTGGCGCTGTTCGAGCTTCTTCAACGCCCTGGAGGCGGGCCGCCCCGACCTCGCGGCACCCCTGCGCGGGCTCGCGGCGCACCGGGACGCCGCCGCGTTCCAGGCGGCACTCGACCGCGTGTTCCCGGGGCTCGAATCGATCTCGGTCGACTACGCGGTGCTCGAGACGGCGCCCAACGTGCTGATGGTCGAGGCCGCATTCGACTGGGACGACCTGGGCTCGTGGAGCGCGTGGGCGCGCCGCCAGCCGCGTGATGCGCGTGGCAACGTCCTGTTCGGCGAGGCCATCGCGGTGGACTGCGACGGTTGCATCATCGTGGGCGACGGGTCGCCCGCGGCGGCGATGAACCTGCGCGACATGATCGTCGTCAACGCGGGCGGCGGGGCGCTCGCCTGCCACGTCGAAGACAGCGCCAACGTGCGCCGCGTCGCCGAGGCGGCGCGGGCGCGGAGCGGCGCGTGAGCGCGCGCGGGCGCGACGGCGCCGCGTGCGTGCGCAGGCGCGTGAGCGGGAGTGCGGGCGGCGTGCGAGCGTTCGTGATCGCGGCCGCGTTCGGCGGCGCCGTCGCGATGGCGTCGTGCGCGCCGCTGCTGCCCGCACCCTCGGCGGCTTCGCCACCGCCCCAGGCGCAGGCGCCCGCGGCGCCCCAGCGCCCGCCCGTGGCCGCGCGACCGGCCGCGCCGATCGACTCGACGCCGTCGCCCGCCGCACTCGCCGTGCTCGCGACGATCCCCGAGCCGCTCCGCGCGAGCGAGCGCGTTCCGGCGCCCGATGCGGGCACGCGGGCCACCGATACGACGGGGGCATCGAACAGCGACACCGGTGCCCCCGACGTGCCGGTGCCCTCGCCGACGCTGCCGCTCGGCGAGCGGCGCCCGAGTGTCGCGGATACCGTGGCATCCACGCCGCCCGGTTCGCCTCCCGGCACCGGGACGTCGCCACCGGCGTCGCCGCCGCAGAATCCGCCGCCCACGTCGCCGCCCGCGAGCGCGCCACCGGCGTCGCCGCCGGCGGCGCAAAGTCCTTCGGCCGCATCGGACACGTGCTGGCGCGTCCAGATCGCGGCTCCCCTCGATGCGGGCGAGGCGGAGTCGATTCGCGCGGCCTCCGCCTCACTGCTGCTCGTCGACATGGTCATCGAGCGCGAGACGGGCCGTTACAAGGTGCGCAATCGCGACTGCCTGACGCGCGACGCGGCCGACGGGCTC
>JANLWK010000418.1:0-1847 GCA_031364505.1 Candidatus Eiseniibacteriota bacterium
CGTGTCGGCGTACACATTCCTGAACGTGCAGGCGAACCACTCGATCGCGGGCGTCTTCGCCGCGAACACGCTGGCCGCCTCCGCCGTGACCGACCTGGGTGCGTCGCAGCTCCGCACGGGCAACGACACGGACGGCACGACAAAGATCCAGCTCAGTTGGTCGACGCCCGCGGGCGCCGTGTCGGTCGAGGTGTGGCGCAGGGGCTTCAGCAACTACCCGCTCTACGACAACTCCCCGGGAGCGGGCTCGGTGCCGCCGGTGCCCGGTGCGTACCCGCCGGCCGGCTGGACGCTCACGGCCGTGACCGCGAGCGGCCAGTACGACGAGCCCGCGACGCGCGACTTCTGGTACTACGTCGCGTACGCGAGGGACGCGTGCGGCAACGTTTCCGGCGTCTCGAACATGACGGGCGGCACGCTCGACTATCACCTGGGCGACGTGACGAACGGCTTCGTCCTCGGCCAGGGCAACAACTCGGTCACGACGGCCGACGTGTCGCTGCTGGGTGCCCACTACGGCCTCACGGGCGGAGCGCTCGCCGGATTCGAGTACCTGGACGTCGGCCCGACGACCGACTTCTCGGTGAACGCGCGTCCGACGACCGACAGCAAGACGGACTTCGAGGACCTCGTGATGTTCGGCCTCAACTTCACGCCGACCGCGAGCCTCGTTGCGCGGCCGGTCCCGCGCGCGCCGTCGGCGGCCGCGATGGCCGACGAGATCGAGATCCAGGCGCCGGGCACCGTGCCTTCGGGCGGCGTGTTCGACGTGCTGATTCGCCTCGCGTCGGGCTCGGGCGCCCTGCAGGCCGTCTCGGTGAAGCTCGGCTGGAATGCGGCCACGGTGGCGCCGCTCTCGATGACCGAGGGGGCATACGTCACCGACAACGATGGCCTCATGTACTCACCGTGCCCCGGCCAGGCCGACGTCGTACTGCTCGCGCCGCGCGCGCCGGGCATGCTCGGCAGCGGCGTGCTGGCGCTGGTTCGCTTCCAGGTCGTGGCGGCCGGCCCCGCCGGCATCACCGCGACCCAGGTGCTGGGCCGTGACAACACGAACCAGCCGGTGACGGTCGCGGTCAATTCGGCCACGCTGTCGGTCGACGCCGCACCCGCCATGACCGAGCTGAACCCGGTCATCCCGAATCCGTCGCACGGCCAGTCGACGTTCGACTTCGCCATGTCCAAGCCGGGAGCCATGGACCTGTCCGTCTACTCGGTCGACGGCCGCCGCGTCCGCACCGTGATGCACGGCCAGCGCGCCGCCGGCCGGTACCAGATCCAGTGGGACGGCGCCGACGAGCACGGCACCCCGGCGCGATCCGGCGTCTATTTCGTCCGACTCGAAGCCGCGGGCCAGACAATGACGCGGTTGATGACGTTGATGAGGTAGTTCGTAAAGAGATCTTCACCGGGCGCGGTTGCCGTTGAACGGAACCAACGCCAAACGTGTTTTGATTCCACTAAACAGCAACCGCGTTTCGCTAAACAGAAGCAATGACGTTGTCACTAATTGTCTTGAGTAGTGGTCAAGCCTCGCGAATAATGCCTGACCAACACTTCGCTTTTCCGAGCGATCGAGTGCCGTCCCTCGTGCTTATGGCGGCATTCCCTCAATCGTGTTCGCTGGCCGTTGAGCCCGGACCGAGTCTTCGCGGATCCCCGCCGCTGCCAGTCATTCGTTTTCAACAGGCAGCTCGCGTCCGCAGCACATCGCTCATCACCGAGGTCCCCTCGGAGCCTTAAATCCCCACACGTGTCGGAGTGCCCATGAATCCGCGTTCCAGGCTCACCGCTTTCGTAGCCGCGCTCGCCATACTGAGCGCAGCGTTTACACCAGCACCATC
>JANLWK010000436.1:0-1609 GCA_031364505.1 Candidatus Eiseniibacteriota bacterium
CCTGTGGTGGTAGTTCGCCGGGCCCCCATCGCGGGGCGTGGCGGTGCGCGTGTTTCTGGGGGGCCGCGCCTGCCGGCGCGGCCGGCTGCGTTCCGTGCTTATTGGACTCCGGGCGCGGGGGGCGCGGCTCCGGGCGGCTGCTGCGGTTGTTTCACCTCGACGATCCTGAGCTCGATTCCCGCCTTCTGGTCGTCGCCGACCAGGATGTTGAACACGTAGTCGCCGGCGCGCGGGAACTGGATGTTGTTGAGCATCAGGATGTGGTTGAGGCGGATCGGCGCACCCGGCGCCCCGGTTGGGATCATGAGCTGCGCGCTGATCTGGAACAGCTTCTGGCCGTCGCTGTCGGCGAGCTGGAGCTCCACCTGCCGGGCCTTGCCGCCCTCGGCGCGCGTCGCCTCGAAGCGCAGCACCAGCGCCATCTGCGGGTGAACGACGGGGAAGGCCGACGCGCCGAGCGCGTTGAAGATCCCGAGAATGTTGAGCTTGCCGTCCGATGAGACGTTTGCGGCATCGGCGAGCAGGGCGAGCGTGACGTCCATGTGTTTCCTCGTATTCCTCGATAGTGGCGGGTGGGCCGCGTGCACTACACGTCGGCCGGGCGCGGATTCTCACCCCGCGGGCACCACCTCGTCCAGCGCGGCCGCGTGCGCGCACCGCGACGGGGCGCGGCGCGCGGCCCGCGCGATGCGCCGCCGGTTCGCATGAAAACGCCGATGCGGCGGGGTCGCCCCCGCCGCATCGTGTGCCTGCCCCCGTGTGTCGCGCGCCAGCGTTACCAGCGCGGCGGCTGCGCGAACCCCAGCTCGCCTCGGTCGCGTTCCTGGACCCGCGCGCGCCGCGGGATGATGCCGAGCGCCCGCAGTCCGCTCGCGTACTCGTAGCGCATCGTGATCCGGTCCGCCGCCGAACGCTCGGCTTCGAACGCGGTCTGCTGCACCGGGTCGTAGCGACGGTCGCCCCAGCCCGTGCCCGGCGCGGCGTCCTGCGCCTGCGGCGCGGCGCGATAGTCGTCGGACTCGCTTGCCTTGGACTTCTCCGAGCGCGCCATGCTCTTGTCCAGGCCACCGAGCGCCCGGCCCTCGGCCGACGGGGCAGGCGCGGACGGCTTCCGCTGGCCGTCGCGCAGCTCGTTGCTGCCCAGCTCGCGGCCGCCCTCGTCGTAGCGGCGCTCACGCACCTGCGGCCAGAACGCGCGATGCTCGACCTCGCGGAAGCCCAGCACGCGGATCCACCCCATGTCGCCGTTGGCCTGGCCCGTGCGCGTCGCGTACGAGCGTTCCTCGTCGACGAACACGAAGCGCCGGATCTCGTTGAGCGACGTCCGCCAGCCGCTGATCTCGGCCTGTTCCCACGGCCCCAGGACGTACATGGCTTCGTTGCGCGCGAGGTTCGACTTCTCGCCGTTCACCACGTTCAGTCCGTCGACGGCGATCAGCACGCCGACGCGCCGGCTGGTCGTGTTGCGCACGACGAGCGAGTAGTTGCGACCCTTGAACGCCTGGAAGTAGTGGCGATCCCACGTGCCCTGCTTGAAGAACAGCGGCGCGTTGGAGCCGTCGACGCGCACCTGGACGTCGACGATGTTGCCATCGACGCTCGCGTGCGA
>JANLWK010000437.1:0-13340 GCA_031364505.1 Candidatus Eiseniibacteriota bacterium
GCGGCCGAGGACTACGGCGTCCAGAACGACGGCGTGTATACGGCGACGCTGGATGCGACGCACATCGGCAACCTGCTGCCGGCGAACTACAAGAACCCGTTCGACGGAAGCACGGGCTCGGGCGGCGCGTGGGAAGATCGCGCGACGTTCGTGGCGGCCCCGACGGCCACCGCGGGCATCACGAGCTACTCCGATTCCTCGACGACCCAGTACAACGTCAAGGGCTACGGCAAGGCGGCCGCGATCAGCGTCACGCTGACGTCCGGCCAGTAACGCACGTGTCGCCGGCCCGGGCGCGGGCGGTTCGCCGTCCGCGCCCGCCGGGACACGTCGATTCCGATCCGAACTCCAGGGTGAACTCGATGAACACGCAACCCGAGATGGTGGGGAAGCTCGCGAACGAAGGCGCCGGTGTTCCGTCGCACTCGTCGGCGGACGCGTCTCGGGGCCCGCGCGTCCGTCGCGCATGTCGCGGCGAGCCGGATGTCGGACTTCGCGGACCGCGGCGATCGGGCGGCTCCCTCGGGTTCACGCTCATCGAGCTGATGGTGGTGGTCGTCGTGATCGGCATTCTCGTGGCCGTCGCGATGCCCAACTTCTCCAACATGCAGCGCCGCGCCAATGAGGGCTCGGTCAAGTCCAACATGCACACGGTGCAGATGGCGGTCGAGGACTTCGGCCTGTTGAACGACGGCAACTACCCCGTCACGGGTCTGACGGCGCTGCCCGACGGCCGGATACTTTCTCAGGTGTGTCCGACCGGGAATTTTCCGAAGAACCCTTACAACGGGTTGCCCTCGGCCGTCCGGTTCAACGCCAATCCCAGTTCGGGGGTTCGCGGAGAGCTTGCGCTCAACCCCGCAACCACCGGTCATTATTTGATCAAGGGCAATGGATCCGACGGCGACACCCTCGCGCTCACGCTGACCAGCGGCGAGTAGGCGCCGGCACGCCGGCGCGGCACGGGCATTGCGTATCGCACGGTGTCGCGGCGCCTTCGCGCCGCCCGGACACCCGTTCCAGTTCCGTCGCCTCCAACCTCGAGTGATCATCGGATGATCCCGGTTCCCACCGATCCGCCGCCGCACGACGTGACCTCCGATGCGCCCCGCGACCTCGCCGTCCACACGCGCGGCCTGAGCAAACACTACCGCCACCCGTGGACACTCCGGGTCACGACCGGCCTCGCCGATCTCGACCTCGACATCCGCCGGGGTGAGGTGTTCGGCTACCTGGGGCCGAACGGCGCGGGCAAGACGACGACGATCAAGCTACTGCTCGGCCTGCTGCGCCCGAGCGGCGGCGCCGGCTGGCTGTTCGGTGAGCCCATCGGTACCGAGGCGAGCCGCCGCCGCGTCGGGTTCCTGCCCGAGCAGCCGTACTTCTACGATTCACTCACCGGCCCCGAATATCTCGAGTACGCGGGCCGCCTGTCGGGCCTCGACGGCCGCGAGGCGCGGAAGCGCGCGGCGCACTGGCTCGGCCGCGTCGGGCTCGGCGCGCGCCGGCGACTGCCGCTGCGCAAGTACTCGAAGGGCATGCTGCAGCGCGTCGGCCTCGCGGCATCACTGATTCACGATCCGGAGCTGCTGATCCTCGACGAGCCGATGAGCGGCCTCGACCCGTTCGGCCGCCGCGACGTGCGCGAGCTGATTCTCGAGCAGAAGCAGCGCGGCGTGACCGTGATGCTGTCGTCGCACATCCTGCCCGACGTGGAGATGCTGTGCGACCGTGTCGGCGTCGTGCTCGGCGGCACGCTGCGGCGCACAGCCACCGTCAACGAACTCGTCGCCTCGCAGCAGCAGCGCGTCGAAGTGCGATGCGTCGGGGCGCCGCTGGTCACGATCCCCGCCCGCTGGCATGGCACCATCGACCGCTTCGAGCTGCCCGAGGGCACGACGTTCGTGCTGAGCGACGAGAACGACGTCAACGACGTGCTGGCCTGGCTCATCGGCGCGGGGGCCACGCTGCGCGCGGTGACGCCGCAGCGCGCCTCGCTCGAGGACTTCTTCCTGTCGGTCGCCGAGTCGCAGGGCGTGGACGGCCGCGATCGGAGGAGCGCGTGAACGCGGTCCTGATCGCCCGCAACACGTTCCGCGAGGCGGCCCGCGACCGCCTGCTGATCGCCGCGCTGGGCGCCGGAGCGGCGCTGCTGTCCGCGACCCAGATGCTCGCGCCGCTGGCCCTCGGCGAGGGCCTCCGGCTGACGGTCGACCTGGGCCTGAGCGGCATCACGTTCATCGGGCTCGCCCTCGTGCTGCTCGTCGGCACGAGCATGGTCGGGAAGGAGATCGACAAGCGGACGATCTACAACCTGCTGTCGCGCCCGGTGTCGCGCCGCAGCTACCTCGTGGGCAAGTGGGCCGGACTCGCCGCCGCGCTGTGGATCGTGGCACTCGCCATGGGTGCGGCACTCGTGCTGCTGCTGCTCACGCGCGGCCAGGCGGGGCACATCCCTTCGGTCATCCAGGCGGTGTACCTGGCCGGTCTCGAGCTGAGCGTCGTGACCGCGGTCGCGGTGCTGTTCTCGGCGGTGTCGACGCCCGCGCTGTCGGCGCTCTACACGATCGGGCTGTTCCTCGTCGGGCAGTGGAGCTACGACCTGCGCGAGTTCGCGGCGCGGTTCCCGTCCGGCATCCGCACGATGTGCGAGATGCTGGCGGCGCTGGCGCCCAACCTGCCCGTCTTCAACATCCGCACGCTGGCCGCCGACGGCACGGTGGCGCCGGCGCTGCACCTGGTGATCGCGACGGTCTATGCCGCGGCGTACTGCGCCGGTGCGCTCGCGCTCGCGACCGCCGCGCTCGAGACGCGCGACTTCAAATGAGCGCGGTCGCCCCCGCGATGCGACATCGGCGCGACGCGACGACGGCGCTCGTGCTCGGCGCGCTGCTGTTCGGCGCGGCGTTCGTGCTCTCGGACGCCGCTTGGCGCCGGTTGCCGCATCCGCGTCCGCTCGAGGAGCTGGCGTACTACCCGTCGGGCCAGCACCTGAGGCCGGCGACCCTCGGCCACTCGGAGACCGCGGCCGACCTCGCGTGGCTGCGCGCCGTCCAGTACTACGGTGAGCATCGCATCACCGACAACCGCTTCGAGCGCATGGAGCACGTGTTCGAGATCCTGACCTCGCTGTCGCCGCACTTCGTGCCGGCGTACGTGTTCGGCGGCTTCGCCCTCGCCCAGGAGGGGGGCAACTTCCCGGCGGCCGAGCGGCTGATGCTCAAGGGCATCGAGGCGAACCCGCACAGCGGGTGGCTGTCGTTCGAGCTGGGCTTCCTCTACTACGTGCGGCCGGGCGGCCGGGAGCTCAAGCGGGCTGCCCAATACTTCGAGCTGGCGTCCTACCAGCCCGACGCGCCCCCGCAGGCCCGGCGCTTCGCCGCATTCGCCCGGCAGAACAGCGGCAACCTGGCCGTCTCGTTCGAGCTGTGGCGCGAAGTTCTGAAGACGAGCCGCAATCCCTTCCTGCGCGAAACCGCCGTGCGCGAGATGCGCCAAATCGCCCAGGCCATCGAGGCAGGACGCACGACGACCGGGGGGCGCCCGCTCGGCGTGCCCCAGGTCCTGCTCACGCCGCGCTGAGCCGGCGGGCCCAAGCGGACGGCCCCGAAGTTCCCCTTCAGATCCGCCCCGCACCGTCCGATGACACGAGCGACCGGCCGAGACGTGCCGCGCTCCGGCGTGCTCGTCCCGGCATGAACCAGACATCGTGACCGGCGAACGGAATTTCCGCTCGCGCGGGGGAGCCGCGAGGCCGGCGCACCGGTCGGAACACCCATCGCCCTCAGGGAGTGGAGCCATGATCTTCGGGAAGAAGCAGTCGCTCGTGGGGCTCGACATCGGGAGCCACACGATCAAGGCGGTGGAGCTGGAGCCGGTGTCCAAGGGCAGCTACCGCCTGGTCCATTGGGGAATCTCCCCGCCGCTCGCCGAGGCGATCGTGGACGGCGAGATCATGGACCGCCAGCTCGTGACGGACGCGATCCGGAACCTGTTCGAGACGCGCGGCATCACGGGCCGCCAGGTCGTCGCCGCGGTGAGCGGGCGCGCGGTCATCGTGAAGAAGATCACGATGAACAAGCTGTCGCCCGAGGACGCCGAGCAGGCGGTGTACTGGGAAGCCGAGCAGCACGTTCCGTACGACATCAACGACGTGTCGCTCGACTTCGAAGTGCTGGGCCCCGCGCCGAACGACCCGAAGAAGATGCAGGTGCTGCTCGTCGCGGCCAAGAAGGACATGGTGCTGAATTTCAGCGAACTGATCCGCGAGGCGGGGCTCACCCCGCTCGTCGTGGACGTGGACTCGTTCGCCGCGCAGAACGCGCTCGAGGCCAACTACGACTTCGGGCCCGACGAGGTGGTCGCCTGCCTGAACGTCGGATCCGAGATCACGAACATCAACATCACCCGAGGCGGCACGCCCTACTTCACCAAGGACCTGCAGCTCGGCGGCGCCACGTTCGTCGAGGCGACGCAGCGCAAGTTCAACGTCAGCCAGGCCGAGGCCATGGCGATGGTGCTGGGCGAGTCGGGGAGCCAGGACATCCGGCCGGTGCTCGAGCAGTCGTGCGAGACGCTCGCGCTGGCGCTCGACCGCGCGCAGGCCTACCTGCGCACGTCGGGCGAGGCTTCCGCGATCACGCGGATCATGCTATGCGGCGGTAGCGCCCTGACTCCGGGCCTCGTCGACTATCTCAACCGCCGGCTCAACGTGCCGACGGACGTCGCGAATCCGCTCGCGCGGATCGCCTATGCACCGACACTGTTCGCGGAGCACGAGGTGACGAAGGTGGCGCCCCTCCTCACCGTCGGCATCGGACTCGCGCTGCGCCGCCTGGGAGACAAGCAATGATCCGCGTCAATCTGCTGCCGAAAGAGGAGCGGATCCACAGACACGCGCCCGTCCAGTTCCGTGTGGGCGAGTACGTGATCCCGCTCGGGGTGATCGCCGCGGTTGCCGCCATCGTGATGGGCGTGATCGTCGCCCAGCGCATGGCGATGGCCTCGGTCACCAAGTCGATCGCCGACGTCGACGCGCAGTCGCGCGCGTTGGCCCCGCAGATCGAGCGCGTCAACCGGCTGGCGCAGGAGAAGGCCGAGCTGGACCTGCGCCTCGGGGTCATCGGCAAGCTCGAAGACGGGCGCACGGAGGGCGTGCGCATGATGGACGAGCTCGCGAAGTGCGTGCCCGATCACCTGTGGCTGACCGGGGTCGACGAAGAGAACCCGGGCAGTATCAATCTCGAAGGCCAGACGTTCTCGAACCTGGTCGTGTCCGACTTCATGGCGCGGCTCGAGCGTTCGCCGATGTTCGCCGGCGTGAACCTCGAGGTGGCCGAGCGGTCCAACGTCAACGATCGCGGCGTCGTGAAGTTCCGCCTGAGTTGCCAGGTCACTTCCGGCGAATCGGCGAACTAGGGAGCGACCATGAACTTCGATCTCAAGAACCCGGCGGTGCAGAAGGCGGCGCTGAGCCTCGTGCTCGGCCTCACCGCCCTCGGCATCTTCTTCCTGACGCACTTCCTCCCGTTCACGTTTCCCACCCAGCGTGATCACCTCGGCGCGCTGAAGGGCGAGTACGACAAGAAGTCGAGCGAGCTGGCGCGGGCGCGGGCGACGGTGTCCGATCTGCCGCGCTTCGAGTCCGAGTACGACCGGCTGCACGAGCGCTGGGTCAAGGCCGCCGAATTGCTGCCGACCGACCAGCAGATGCCCGTGCTGCTCCGCAAGATCACGCTGGCGGCCCAGCAGACCGGCGTCGAGTTCGTGGTGTTCCGCCCGAACGATCACAAGGTGCAGGAGCACTACACGGAGCTGCCGCTCCAGATCAGCGTGTACGGCGGCTACCACCAGGTCGGTTCGTTCATCGCCGAGCTGTCGAACATGCGCCGCATCATCACCGTCACGAATCTGCAGCTCAAGGCCAATACGAAATCCGACAACCCGACCGCGACCGTGTCGGCCGAATTCACCGCGTCGGCCTACAGCCTGAATGGCGCAGCCCCCGTGGAACCGGCTTCGTCGAACAAAGAAGGAGGGGCAAGTGCTCGCAAGGCTTCCTGAACCCGGATCCGCGCCGCGGATCACCGGCGCGATCGCCTCGCTCGCGGCGTGGGTCGCGCTGACCTCCGTCGCCGCGGCGGCGGAGACGCCCGCGAACACGCCCGCGACGCCGTCCGCTTCGGCGACGACGGCGGCCGCCACGAAGGCGGCGCCCATGACCCACGCCGACTCCGTCGCCGCCGCGGCGGTGAAGGCCGTGGCCGCGGCGCGTGCCGCCCGTGCGGCCGCGACGTCCCAGCATGCCTCGACGGTGGCGAAGCGCGCTCCCTCGACGACGGCCGCGGCGCAGCCCGCCGCGAAGCCGGCGGCTCAGGCCACGCGCACGGTCGCGACGACCACGCCCGCCGCGAAGTCCGCGGCGCCGGTGGCGCGCGCGACCACGACCTCGGAGAAGCCCGCCGTGACGCCGGCCGCGAAGTCCGCGGCCCCCGCGCGCACCGTGGCGTCGGCGTCGGCCAGGAATTCGACTCCCGGGACTCCCGTGGCGTCTACGACGATCCGTACGGCCTCGGCGTCCGCGCGGACGACCGTGGTCTCGACGGCGCCCGCCGTGAAGCCCGCAGCGAGCGTGGCGGTCGCGACTCCCGTAAAGCCGGCCGCCGCCAAGGCGACGGCGTCCGCGTCGACAGTCGCCAAGGCGACGGTGCCCGCGCGCAGCACGACGACCTCGTCCACGCCGGCTCGGGTGGCGGCGGGAGTCGTGGCGGCCGGTGTCGTCGCGAACGCGGCGAACATGAAGCCCGCCGTGAAGCCCGCGGCGCAGTCGAGTCCGGTGGCCACGAACGCCAAGCCCGCCGCGAAGCCCGCGGCGCCGGCCTCGGCGAACGGCACGAACGCGCGCACCGCGTCGAGTACCCCGACCGTGACGACGACGCGCATCGCCCCGCCGCAGGCGGGTGCGAGTGCGGCGAAGCCGCTGCCCGGTCCGGACGTGACGCCGGTCGAGGAGCGGGTGACGTATCAGTACAACGCGCTCGGACGCCGCGATCCGTTCACGCCGCTCATCGGTGGCGGGTACGTGGGCGCCGACGAAGAACTGGCGCCGCCGGACGTCGGCGGCATCAAGGTCGTCGGCATCGTGTGGGGTGCGACGGACAAGTTTGCCCTGGTCGAGGACCCGCGCGGAAACAGCTCGGTGCTTCGGCAGGGAGACCGGGTCATGAACGGAACCGTGGAAGGGCTCCGGCGTGACGCGTTGATCGTGAAGCTCAACTCGGACGGCATGTCCGAACTGGTGGAGATCCCGCTGACGCGGAAGGGAGAAGCGAATGCGAGTCGCTAAGCTGCTGGGGGCCCTGACGAGCCTGGTGTGTGCCGGCATGCTCATCGGGGGAATCGCGGTCCGGCCTGCGGGAGCGGCGGAAGTGTCCGCATCGGACCGGGTCGGTCTGCAGCGTACCGGTCCCGGCACGTTCTCGATCGACGTCGACGGCGCGGATATCCGCACTGTTTGCCGCGCGATCGCCGAGTTCAGCGGCCGCAACATCATCGTCGCCAAGGAGGTCAAGGCCTCGGTGACGGTCAAACTCACGGACGTGAACTGGCGTGATGCGCTCCATACGATTCTCTACAGCTGCGGCCTCGACTTCACCGACGAGGACGGCAGCATCATCCGTGTCGACGACCGCACGAAGCTCGCCACCGAGATGGGCGAGCGGCTGACCGCGCTCTCGAAGCAGATGGAGAGCGCGCCGCTCGAGACCCGCATCATCAAGCTCAACTACGCGAACGCCTCGGAGCTCTCGGCGTCCCTGCAGGCGGGACTGACGCGCCGCGGCAGCATCCTCGTGGAGCGGCGCACGAACTCGCTCATCGTCAGCGACCTCGCGTCGAACCTGGACGCGGTCGAGAAAATGGCGGTGGCGCTCGATTCGACGACGCCGCAGATCGAGATCACGGCGAAGCTCGTCGACGTGGACACGGAAGCGCTGCGCCAGCTCGGAATCGAGTGGAGCGTCGGACCGCTGGAACCCAAGTTCTTCGAGAAGCCACTGCCGGGCGGCGGGACGCTCCACAACAAGGACGGAAGCGTAGTGGGCGGCGCTGCCCAGGCGACCTCGATCGGTGATCCCGCGAACCGAGTGACGTTCGGCATCTTCAAGGACTGGGCGTCGATCGAGGGACAGATCCAGATGCTCGAGCAGAACCGAAAGGCGAACATCATCTCGAATCCGCGCATCACGACGGTCGACAACCGCGAGGCGAAGATCGTCGTCGGTCAGAAGATTCCGCTCATCGTGCAGGACGTCGCCGGCAACCCGGTGTCGCAGCTGCAGACGATCGGCATCCAGCTCAAGGTCACGCCGCACCTGACGCAGGACAAGAAGATCATCATGGACCTGCATCCGGAAGTCAGTGACCTGTCGACGCAGAGCACCGTGCAGGGCGGCGTCATCATCAACACGAGCGAAGCCGACACTCGCGTGATGGTGGACGACGGCCAGACCGCGGTGATCGGCGGATTGATTCGTTCGAACGAGTCGTCGGTGCGCCGCGGCGTGCCGGTGCTCAAGGACATCCCGCTGCTCGGCATGCTGTTCCGCTCCGACAGCCACGTGCGCCAGAACCGCGAGCTGATCATCTTCGTGACGCCGCGTCTCGTGGGAACCGCCGCGAGCAACTAACGTCCGAGCCGATTCGAACGCGAGGCCGCCGGAGCGATCCGGCGGCCTCGCGTGTTTTCAGGCAACGCTCGTGTCCATATAGGTACCCACAGCGCCTTTCATCACTGCAAGAAAACTACCCGCTCGGCGCAGAGTCGTCCCTTACTGACGAGTTCAACCCAATACATCCCGCTCCACGCCCACGAGGCCAGCCGAGCGCATCAGTCGATCTCGCGAAGCGCGACTTTGTCGCGGACGCACCGAACAATCTCTGGGTCGCCGACATCACCTACATCCCGACGTGGACCGGGTTCCTGTTCCTGGCCGTGGTGCGCGATGTGTTCAGCCGGCGCATCGTGGGTTGGGCGATGGCGAACCACCTGCGGACGGAGCTGATCCTCGACGCGCTCGAGATGGCGCTGGCTCGTCGGCGACCGCAGGACGTGATCCATCACTCGGACCAAGGCTGTCAATATACGTCTGTCGCGTTCGGCTCTCGGTGTCGGGAAGCCGGTGTGCGGCCATCGACAGGTTCGGTCGGCGACTGCTACGACAACGCGATGTGCGCGTCGTTCTTCGCCACCGTCGAGTGCGAGTTGCTCGCGAAGCATCGATTCCAGTCGCAGGCAGCGGCGAGGCCACTCGTGTTCAGCTTCATCGAGGGCTGGTACAACACGCGACGGCGCCACTCCTCGGTCGACTATCTCTCGCCGATCGAGTTCGAACAGAGGTACGAAGCAGGGCTCCGGGGCGAGTCGCCCGAAAGCGGCTTCCAAGGATGGCCGCAGAACGAGCATCATGCATCCGCATGAGTCCGAGGTCGGGGGCTGCAAGGGCGAAACAGCGCCACGCGCGGCCATCGATCAACCGCAGTCCTCAACCGTCCACCGAACCGGGGCTACTCCACTAACGCGTGGCCCCGACATTGGCCGAGGTTCCACCGGTGGGGCCAGCTTGCTGGAAGTATCCTAGGCGGAAGGTTTAGGCACTTGTGCTTGATCGACTGCCCCGAAAGAAGTTGAGGCGCCAGTAGACGCGGCACGGTCGTTGCTGACCGTCCGATTACTACGAAACGTAGTCCTAGACCCTCAACCCGAAGAGTTCCGGCCATGGGCACGAAGGAAGTACGTCGGCGCACCCATCACGCGGCGACCAACGGTTCCTTTCCCAGCTCCATCATCTGGTCCGTGCTCGTAGGTGTCGCAGCCTTGGTCACATACCTTTGGCTAGCACCATCCGCCCCGGGAGATGGCGATTCCAGTGAATTGACGCTCGCGCTTGCTCGCAACGGCGTCCCTCACCCAACCGGTTATCCGATCTACGTGCTCGCGGGCCACGTCTTCGTTGCTGCGCTGCACCAGTGCGGCGTGATCTGGGTGTATGCCGCCAACGCCTGGAGCGCATTGGGTGGAGCGGTGGCGGTGAGTTTCATGTATGCGCTCAGCCTGCGCATGATTCCCCAAAGTGCTCCGATCTCCGCGCGCGCCCGTCACGTTCTCGCCTTGGTTCCTGTCGCGCTCTTCATCTTCAACCCGCTCTGGACGGACGTGACTGCTCTCGCTGAGGTCTACTCATGGCAACAGGCATGGGCCATGGCAGCAGCCTTTATCTTTGTCGGGGCTGCGCGGCAGATCGTCTCGTATGCACCCGTGGGCGATCTTACGCAAAGTCGCGAGCCAAGGTTTCTCCGGCTTGCTCTGGGGTGGGGAGCTCTATGTGGGCTTGGCTTGTCGCACCATCTCACGACTGTGCTGATCGGGGGCACCCTCTCATTGGCGCTTCTAGTCTTGCTCGCGCGCGAACGTTGCCTGTCTTTGCGTCTGGTCCTGATCGCCATGGCCGCCTTGGCCGTCCCGCTTCTGAGTTATGTGACGCTCCTCCTCAAAGCGAGTCACCCCAGCCCCGCGGTTTGGTTCAGGCTCGAACCGACGTGGCCTAGCGTCGTCGCGCACGTTACCGGGGAGCAGTATCACGGTTTGCTTGGCCATTTCCGCGCTTCTGCCTCGCAAGCGCGGACATTGAGTCGTTATGTCTATCCATTTCTGCTCCCGGGACTCGGGCTGATGGTTCTTGCTGCGTTCTCGACCAAGGACCGGAGGGAAGGGTTTGTCTTGAAGTCGTTGCTCCTAGCATCGACGGTCCAACTGGCCTTCTGCTTGCTGTATGGGGTCCCTGACCCCACGACGTACTTTCTACCGCCGCTAGGCATCGCTCTCGCGATGCTGACGCCTGCCGCCGCGGGATTGATGACGTCGCATCCTCGGGCTCAGCGCACGATTGCCTGGGCCGCATGTGGGGCTGCTTTGATTGCGGTCGCGCAATACGGCAATTGGCTCGGCATTGGCGTAGGCCGTCGAGAACTCCTGGTGCGACTCGACCTCAATGTGCGGAAGATATGGACCGCGCTCCCATTGGAGCGCGGGATCGTTCTGTGGGGCGGCGATCTTTTCCACAGATACAATGCATACCAGATGCTTCTGGGTGAAAAGCCGGGCTTGCGCCTCGTAAGCCCCTATGAGCTCTCCGCACCCTTGCATCGAGAACACTTCAGATCGCACTTCGGCTTCGACCCGTTCGGCTCTTCCGATGCGCGCATTGTGTACGATCACCCGCCGAGTGATCGTGGACCTCGCTATGACGCGTACTTGGAGGCGACGGCCGAGCGACTCCACGCCGCCACCAGTGAACCCGTCGTTGTACTCAGCCCGTCCTCTGACTCTCCAATGGTCATAGGAGCCGCCACGAGCGATTCGCATCAGGCTGCGACTCCGCCGTTCGCATCAATTCCTCCTCGAGTTACGCCGCCGATTCGGCAGCACGCGGCGGAGGCTCGGCCGCAGGTCGCTTCGGGTGGAGATTGAAGTCCGCAGTTGCGAAAAGAATGGCCCTCCTTCGTCGGAACACGGGACGATCGCGACGCCGCGTCTCGTGGGAACCGCCGCGAGCAACTAACGTCCGAGCCGATTCGAACGCGAGGCCGCCGGGACAACCTGGCGGCCTCGTGGCATTTCCGGGACGCACGCCGTCCCGGACGACTCGGAGCCGTGTGCTAGGGTCGACGCATGGCTCTTTCGCGCCCCATTGCGCTGGTCGGACTCCCCGGAGCGGGGAAGAGCGCCGTCGCGGCGGTGCTGGCCGGGCGCCTCGCGGGGCCTGCCGCCGATCTCGACGAGCGCATCGCAGCGGAGACCGGGGCGACGATCGGCGAGCTGTTCGACACGCGCGGCGAGGCCGCGTTCCGCGAACTCGAAACGGCCACCCTCGCGCGCGTGATCGACGACGGCGCGCGCGTCATCGCCTGTGGCGGCGGCCTGCCGACCGTCGAGGCATCGCGCGCGCTGCTCGCGGCTCACTGCGTCGTCGTATGGCTCGAAGTGACGCCCGCCGAAGCCGCGCGGCGCTTGCGGGACGAGTCGGAGACGCGGCCGCTGCTCGCCGGTCACGACGTCGGAGCGCGGCTCGAAACACTGAATCGCGAGCGCGCGCCCCGCTACGCGTCGCTCGCGGCCCTGCGCGTGCCGACCGACGGGCTCGACCCGGCCGGCGTCGCCGACGCGATCGTCCGCGGCCTGGCCGCGTCGGGGGCGGCGTGATCGCGCGCCGTCGCATCGCGGCCGCATGCGCCGCCGCGGCGCTCGCCGTTCTGGGCGGTGCCGGTTGCGCGCCGCATCTCGTGCGGATGCCGTCGCTGGGACCGGACGTGGCCCGGGCGCGATTCGAGTCCGCGCTCCGCTCGCGCCGCGTCCAGGGCGCCGAGGCCGACGGCGAGGTCAGCCTGTGGCTGCATCGAGACGGCGTCAGTGACCGGCCCGGCGTGTCGGCGAACCTGTGGCTCGAGGCCCCCGATGCGTTCCGCATGCGCGTCGACGGCGTGTTCGGCGCGGCCGTCGAAGCCGCCGCCCGCGGCGATTCGCTCGTCGTCCACGCGCCCGTGTGGAAAATCGGCGTCGTGAGCGACGAGGCATCCGACCCCGGCGGGTTCGGTTCCGCCGGGAGCGTGGTGTGGAGCGTGCTGTCGGGATCACTCAGCCCGCCCGACTCCGCGTGGCGCGGCGCGCGGACCGCGGACTCGGCGACGGTCGTGAGCTGGCGGCTCGGTGGCGAGGCCGTGACGCTCACGATCGCGCCGGACGGCCTGCCGGCGCGCGCCACCGTCGAGGGCCCCGGGCACACCCGATGGATCGCGCGTTACGAGCGCTGGCAAGCGTTCGATCGCGTGATGTGGCCGTCTCACGTCGTGCTCGGCGATGTCGCGGGCCGCACGCGCGCGACGCTCAAGGTGCAGTCGATGCGGATCCGGCCGCGCGGTGTGGCACCGCTCGTCCGGCTGCGGCCGCCGCCGCGGGCGCTCCACGTGACGCGTCGCGAAGGCATCGAGCTGCTCGAGCAGCTCGCCCGCGAGGGTGAGCCGGCCGTCACCGATTCGACCAGCCGATGAAGGCGCGCCCGATGCGCCGGTTCGCGACCGCGTGGCTGGCCTGCGTGGCCGCCATGGCGCTCACTGCGATGCCCGCGCCGCTCGATGCGCGCGTGCCGCCTGCCGCGAGCAACGCGGCGCCCTCTGGGGCTCCCACGACGCTGGGCGCCCGGCTGCGCGCCCGCGGCAGCGCGCGCGCGACGTTCGAGCGCCGGATGCGCGACCTGCTGACGGGCGAGCTGCGCCGCGAGCCCGGC
>JANLWK010000447.1:0-18385 GCA_031364505.1 Candidatus Eiseniibacteriota bacterium
GATGGTGATGCCGGGGGACAACGTGGACGGGATGGACGTCGAGTTGATCTCGACGATCGCGATGGAGGACGGCCTGCGCTTCGCGATTCGCGAGGGCGGTCGCACCGTCGGCGCCGGCGTCGTCACCCAAATCGTCCAGTAGGAAGCCAACGATGCTCCAGAAGATTCGCATCAAGCTCAAGTCGTACGACCACGCGATCATCGACCAGTCGGCGTCCGAAATCGTGCGCGCCGCCCGGCGGACCGGAGCGGTCACGTCCGGTCCGGTGCCGCTGCCGACCAAGAAGACCGTGTACACGGTGCTGCGCAGCCCGCACGTCGACAAGAAGTCGCGCGAACAGTTCGAGATCCGCATCCACAAGCGTCTGATCGACATCACGCGTTCGAGCGCCCAGACCATGGAAGCGCTCGAGAAGCTGGACATCCCGGCCGGCGTCGATATCGAAATCAAGACGTGACGCAATACTCCGGAGTCACTCTCCAATGATCGGATTGATCGGTAAGAAAGTGGGAATGACCCAGCTCTTCGACGAGAAGGGCGAAGGCATTCCCGTGACCGTGATCGAGGCGGGACCCTGCACGATCACGGAGCTGCGCACCGTCGAGCGGGACGGCTACCAGGCCGTGCAGCTCGGGTTCGGCAGCGTCCAGGAGCGGCGGATGACGCGTCCGGCGCTGGGCCAGTTCAAGACACGCAACCTGCCCCTGGCGAAGTTCGTGCGCGAGTTCCGCGTCGAGACGCTCGACGGGCTGGAGATCGGCAAGCACCTGACGGTGACGCTGTTCGAGAAGGGCCGTCACGTCGACGTGCAGGGCGTCACGAAGGGACGCGGGTTCCAGGGCGTGGTCAAGCGCTACGGGTTCGCGGCCGGCCACGCGTCGCACGGCCCCACCCACGGCAAGCAGCCGGGCTCGATCGGAGCGTCGGCGTATCCGTCACGAGTCGTGAAGGGCAAGCGCCTGCCGGGACGCATGGGCGGCGAGAACTTCACGGCGAAGAACCTCGAGGTCGTCGGCGTCGACGAGGAGCAGAACGTCCTGCTGGTGCGGGGCGCGGTGCCCGGTCCGTCGAACGGACTCGTGATGGTCAAGAAACGGAAAGACTGACATGAGCGCGAACGCACAGATCTTCGGAATCGACGGCAGCGCGAAGGGCTCGGCGGCCCTGCCGGCCGAGTTGTTCGAACAGCCGGTGCACGACCACCTGATGTGGCTGTCGGTGAAGCGCCACCTGGGCAACCAGCGCCAGGGCACGGCGTGCGTCAAGAACAAGGCACTCGTGTCGGGCGGCGGCAAGAAGCCGTGGAAGCAGAAGGGGTCCGGCCGCGCGCGCGCGGGCTCGAACACCTCGCCGCTGTGGCCGGGCGGCGGTCGCGCCTTCGGACCGCGGCCGCGCGACTACCGCACGGAACTGCCGAAGCAGCAGCGGCGCGCGGCTCTCGTGTCGGCGCTGTCGCTGCGCGCGAGCGAGAACGCCGTGTCGATCGTCGACGGGCTCGATTTCGACGCGCCCAAGACGTCGCGGATGGCGGGCGTGCTCAAGGCACTCGGCCTCGATGGCAAGCGCACGCTGTTCGTCGTCGGCGCCCACGAGGAGAACCTGTGGCGCTCGTGCCGCAACATCCGGAACCTGAACACCACGCTCGCGGACCGGCTGAATCCGTACGAGCTGCTCGAGTGTGAAGCGCTGCTGCTCACCCCCGGCGCCCTGCAGCGGGTCCAGGAGGTCTTCATCCGATGAAGGATCCTCGCGCGATCGTGCGGCGGGCGCTCATCACCGAGAAGGGGACCGTGCTCCGCGAGACGCGGAACCAGTACCTGTTCGAGGTGCAGCGGGACGCCAACAAGATCGAGATCAAGCAGGCGGTCGAACGGATCTTCAACGTGAAGGTCGCGACGGTCCGCACGCAGCAGATCCACGGAAAGGTTCGCCGCCAGGGGCGTTACGTCGGACGACGCAACGACTGGAAAAAGGCGATCGTGACGCTCAAGCCCGATCAGAAGATCGAGCTGTTCGAGCAGATCTAGGGACCAGCCATGGGCATGAAGAAATTCCGACCGATCACGCCGACGATGCGGCACTCGGTGCTCCCGGACTACGCGGAGATCACCCGGGACAAGCCGCTCAAGTCGCTGACGAGCCGGCTGACGAAGTCGGGAGGCCGTGACAACACCGGTCACGTCTCCCAGCGCTGGATCGGCGGCGGCCACAAGCGTCGCTACCGCATCGTCGACTTCCGCCGCGACAAGGACAACGTTCCGGCCCGCGTCGCGAGCATCGAATACGACCCGAACCGCTCGGCGCGCATCGCGCTGCTCAACTACGCGGACGGGGAACGCCGCTACATCGTGGCGCCCGACGGCCTCAAGGTCGGCGACCGCGTGATGTCGGGCGTGAAGGCCGAGATCAACCCGGGGAACTGCTTGCCGCTCAAGGCGATTCCCCTGGGCACGAACATCCACAACGTCGAATTGATCCCCCGCCGCTCGTCGCGCGTCGCGCGGAGCGCCGGCGCCTACTGCCAGCTCATGGCGAAGGAAGGCGACTACGCGCAGCTCCGGCTGCCGTCGGGCGAGGTGCGCCGATTCCACGTCGACTGCCGCGCGGTGGTGGGCCAGGTCGGCAACCTCGAGCACGAGAACATCCAGTACGGCAAGGCCGGGCGCCGGCGCTGGCTGGGCCGCCTCGGCAGTGTGCGTGGCGTGGCGATGAATCCCGTCGACCATCCGATGGGCGGCGGCGAAGGCAAGTCATCCGGCGGCCGGCATCCCTGCTCGCCGTGGGGCAAGATCACCAAGGGTCTCAAGACCCGCCGGCGCAAGCTGAGCGATTCGCTCATCGTGCGTCGCCGGAAGAAGTAAGGAGAGTCGGTGGCGCGTTCCATCAAGAAGGGTCCGTACGTCGTCGAGTCCCTGTTCAAGCGGATCGAGACGATGAACCGGAGCGGGGAGAAGCGCGTCGTCAAGACGTGGGCGCGCCGCTCCACGGTCGTGCCGGAGTTCGTCGGCCACACGCTGGCCGTCCACAACGGCAACAAGTTCATCCCGATCTACATCACCGAGAACATGGTCGGGCACAAGCTCGGCGAGTTCGTGCCGACCCGCGTCTTCCGCGGGCACGGCCAGAAGGCGGCCGAGAAGGTTTCGGCCCCCGGGAAGTCGTAAGCCATGGAAACGAGAGCCATTCAGCGTTACGTGCGGATTACGCCGCGCAAGTGCAACCAGGTGCTGGAGCTGATCCGCGGCCAGTCGGTGGAGCAGGCGCAGGTCACGCTGCAGTTCACGCCGAAGATGGGCGCTCGCATCGTGCAAAAGGTGCTCAAGTCGGCCGTCGCGAACGCGCTGCACGAGGGCAAGGTGCGGCTCGAGGACCTGTACGTGAAGGAAGCCGTCGTCGGCGCCGGTCCCACCCTGAAGCGCTGGTTGCCTCGCGCCCAGGGTCGCGCGACGCCCCTGCTCAAGCGCACGAGCCACGTGAAGGTCATCGTGGCCACGAAGGAGTAATCGCGACATGGGTCAGAAAACCAATCCGATCGGGCTCCGGCTCGGCATCATCAAGGACTGGGACTCCCGGTGGTTCGCGGGTCGTAACTACGCGGAGCTGCTCAAGGAAGACCTGCTGATCAAGCGCTATCTGAAGAAGCGCCTGTACCAGGCCGGGATCTCGAAGATCACGATCGAGCGCAAGGGCCAGAAGGTGACGATCGGCATCAAGACCGCGCGTCCGGGCCTCGTGATCGGCCGCAAGGGCGAGCAGGTCGACAAGCTGTCCGAGGAGATGAAGGCGCTCACGGGCAAGGTCGTCCAGCTCAACATCGAAGAGATCAAGCGCGCCGACTTGGACGCCCAGCTCGTCGCCGAGCACATCGCGAAGCAGCTCGAGCAGCGCGTCTCGTTCCGCCGCGCGATGAAGAAGGCGATCGCCTCGTCGATGCGCGCGGGCGCCCAGGGCATCCGGGTGGCGGCGTCGGGCCGCCTCGGCGGCGCCGAAATGGCGCGCTACGAGACGTACCGCGAGGGCCGGGTGCCGCTGCACACGCTGCGGGCCGACATCGATTTCGCGCGCGCCACGGCGATGACGCCCTACGGCACGTGCGGCGTGAAGGTGTGGATGTTCCACGGCGAGGTGCTCGACAAGGCCCAGGCCGCGGCCGCGGCCGAGGTGGCCGGTGCGCGCCGGCCCGTGAAGGCGGGAGCGTAGACCCATGTTGATGCCGAAGCGCGTCAAGTACCGCAAGCAGCAGCGCGGCCGCATGAACGGCAAGGCCTACCGCGGCGGCAGCGTGACGTTCGGGGAGTACGGGCTGCAGGCCATGGATCCGGCGTGGATCACGAACCGCCAGATCGAGGCCGCGCGTGTCGCGATCACCCGGTCGATCAAGCGTGGCGGCAAGATGTGGATCCGGGTGTTCCCGGACAAGCCGGTCACGTAGAAGCCGGCCGAGACCCGAATGGGCAAGGGCAAGGGCGCGCCCGAGTTCTGGGTCGCGGTCGTCAAGCCCGGGCGCGTGCTGTTCGAGCTCGAAGGGATCTCGCGGAAGGCGGCGCAGGACGCCATGAAGCTGGGCGCCTCGAAGTTGCCGATCCGCACCCGTTTCGTCGAGCGCCACGAACTCGGAGGAGATTGACGTCATGCCTCACATCAAGGCCCAGGCGATGCGCGACCTGACCGTCGAGGAGATCGAGACGCGAGTCGGCGAGCTGCGCGAGGAGTTGTTCAACCTGCGCTTCCGTAACGCGATGAAGCAACTCGACAACCCGCTCAAGATTCGCGAGAGCCGGCGCGAGATGGCGCGGCTGCTCACCGTGCTGAACGAGAAGCAGCGGACGCCGTCCGCCGCTCCGAAGGCGTAAAGGACCGACATGATGACGACGACGACGACGACCGCCGAACGCAGCCGCCGGAAGGTGCGCGTGGGGAAGGTCGTCAGCGACCGCATGGAAAAGACCGTGGTGGTTTCGATCGAGCGCCTCGTGAAGCACCCCACCTACGGCCGGTATGTCCGTCGACGGAAGAAGTTCAAGGTGCACGACGAGCAGAACGAGTGCCGCATCGGCGACGTCATCCGCTTCACGGAGACGCGGCCGATGTCGAAGGACAAGCGCTGGCGCTTCGTGGGGTTCGTGGAGCGCGCCCGATAGGGGCGCGGTCAGGCGGGAACCCGCAACCGGACCCGCAGAGGAGTGACACATGATCCAGCTTCGAACCATGGTGACGGTCGCCGACAATTCCGGCGCCAAGCGGGCCCAGTGCATCAAGGTGCTGGGCGGCCACCATCGCCGTTACGGACGACTCGGGGACATCGTGGTCGTGTCGGTCAAGGACGCGATTCCCGGTGCCCAGGTCAAGAAGGGTGACGTGGCCAAGGCGGTCGTCGTGCGCGCCGTGAAGGAAGGCCGCCGCAAGGACGGCAGCTACATCCGGTTCGACGAGAACGCCGTGGTGCTGATCAACGACGACAAGGAGCCGAAGGGCACACGCATCTTCGGCCCGGTGGCGCGGGAGCTCCGCGAGAAGGCCTTCATGAAGATCATCTCGCTCGCGCCGGAGGTCATTTAGATGCCGATCAAGCTGCGCAAGGGTGACCGCGTGGAAGTCATCGCGGGTGACGACAAGGGCAAAGTCGGCCGCGTGCTCGCGGTCGACGAGGCCAAGCAGCGCGTCACGATCGAGAAGGTGAACTTCGTCAAGCGCCACACGAAGCCGCGCCGGCAGGGCGTGCCGGGCGGCATCCTCGAGCGCGAGGCGCCGATCCACGTCTCGAACGTGATGCTGTACGACGAGAAGGCCGGTCGCGGCACGCGCGTCGGCTCCAGCCTCCTGCCGGACGGCACGCGCCAGCGCGTCTCGCGCGCGACCGGCGAGACGATCGCAAAGGGCGAATGATCATGGCGGACGACAAGAAGAAGAAGACCGACAAGGCCAAGCCGGCCAAGGGCGACAAGGGCGACAAGGGCGACAAGGCCGCCGCCCAGGCACCGAAGGCCGCCAAGACGCCGAAGGCCGCGAAGCCCGCCAAGGGCGCGGGCCCCGCGGCCGCCGTCGAGGGCGGCCGTCCGCGCGCCTCGATCGGCAAGCCCGGCATGGCGAAGTTCTACGAAGAGACGGTCGTGCCCGAACTGATGAAGAAGTTCGGTTACTCGAACGTCATGCAGGCCCCGCGCTTCGAGAAGATCGTCGTGAACATGGGTGTCGGCGACTCGCTCGGGGACGCGAAGCTGATGGACGCGGCGGTGAACGAGCTGGGCCAGATCACCGGACAGCGGCCGTCAGTGCGGAAGGCGAAGAAGTCGATCTCGAACTTCAAGCTGCGCCAGGGCGTGCCGGTCGGTTGCGCGGTGACGCTGCGCGGAGCCCGGATGTTCGAGTTCTACGACCGCCTGATCCACGTCGCCGTGCCTCGTATCCGCGACTTCCGCGGCATGAGCCAGCGATCGTTCGACGGGCAGGGGAACTACAACGTGGGTCTCACGGAGCAGATCATCTTTCCGGAGATCAACTACGACAAGGTGGCGAAGGTGCGCGGCATGGACGTGACGATCGTCACGACGGCGCGCACGGACGAAGAAGGGCGCGAGCTGCTTCGGCTCATGCAGATGCCGTTCCGGCAGCGCTAACAGGAGGGCCTGACGTTTGGCCAAGAAGTCGTTGATCGAGAAGTGGAAGAAGACACCGAAGTTCAAGGTGCGGGCCTACACGCGATGCCATCGCTGCGGCCGCCCGAGGGCTTTCCTGCGCGACTTCGGTCTGTGCCGGATCTGCTTCCGCGAGCTGGCGCTGTCCGGTCAGATCCCGGGCGTCGTCAAGTCCAGCTGGTAGTCGAAATGGCCCCTCGAGGGCCGGTGCGTTCACCCAAGGACCAGGCTGCAGAGCCGGACGGCTCTGGACGCTGGGACGGAGGTTCGAGATGTCAGTCAGTGATCCGGTGGCGGATTTTCTCACCGGGATTCGCAATGCGCTCCGCGCCAAGCATCGCCGCGTGGACGTGCCCTCCAGCAAGCTGAAGGCGGAGCTGGCGAAGGTCCTGCTGCGCGAGCGTTACATCAACAACTTCAAGTTGATCGACGATCAGCGCCAGGGCGTACTGCGGATCTATCTCAAGTACAGCGGCGCGAGCGAGGCGTCGGTGATCACGGGCATCCGCAGGGTCAGCACGCCCGGTCGGCGCGTCTACGTGGCGAAGGCCGACATCCCGAAGGTGATGGGCGGACTCGGCACGGCGATCGTCTCCACCTCCAAGGGCATCATGACCGACCGTGAGGCGCGCGAAGCGGGCCTCGGCGGCGAGTTCGTGGCCCAGGTCTGGTAGGGGGGCGCCATGTCGCGAATCGGTAAGAAGCCGGTGGCGATTCCGGGCGGCGTGTCGGTGGCCGTCGGAGAGAGCCGCGTGACGGTGAAGGGACCCAAGGGCGAGCTGGGCTCGCACATCCTGACGGGCACGACGGTCGTGATCGACGGGGGCGAAGTGAAGGTGAACGCCGAGCGCATCACGCGCAATCCGGCGTTCGGCACGATGCGCGCGCTGATCCAGAACATGGTGACGGGCGTCAGCGTGGGATTCAGCAAGACGCTCGAGATCGTCGGGACGGGCTATCGCGCGCAGATGGATGGCAAGCGGCTCGTGCTGCAGCTCGGGTTCTCGCATCCCATCCACTTCGATCCGCCCGAGACCATCGCGATCAAGTGCGAGAGCCCGACAAGGGTCGTGATCAGCGGCGCCGACAAGTGCCTCGTGGGCCAGGTCGCCGCCGACATCCGGGCCTATCGTCCGCCGGAGCCCTACAAGGGCAAGGGCGTCAAGTACGAAGGCGAATACATCCGTCGTAAGGCCGGCAAGGCCGCGGGGGCTGCGTCATGAGCGGGTTTCACAACAAGTACGAGCGGCGTCGCATTCGCCGGTATCGCATTCGCAAGCGCGTGAATGGAAGCACGGCGCGGCCGCGGCTGTCCGTGTACCGCAGCGCCCAGCACATCTACGCGCAGCTCATCGACGACGTGAAGGGAGCGACGCTGGCCGCCGCCTCGAGCCGCGAAGACCTCGCGGGCAAGATCGACGGCAAGGGCAAGACCGCCGTGAGTTTCGCGGTGGGCAAGCTCGTCGCCGAGCGCGCGCAGCAGAACGGCGTCGAGATGGTGGCATTCGACCGCGGCGGTTACCTGTACCACGGACGGGTCAAGGCGCTTGCAGAAGGCGCCCGCTCCGCCGGTCTGAAATTCTAGGAGGAACCCGTGGCACGACCTCAGGATGGACAGAAGTCCGAGTTCATGGAACGCGTCATCAACGTCAATCGCTGCGCCAAGGTCGTCAAGGGCGGCCGCCGCTTCTCGTTCAACGCCATCGTCGCCGTGGGCGATCAGGCGGGGCGCGTCGGCGTCGGGCTCGGTAAGGCGAATGAAGTGGCCGACGCCATCCGCAAGGCCGGCGAAACGGCGAAGAAGAACCTGTTCCGCGTGCCGGTCACGCGCAACGGATCGATCCCGCACGTCGTCCTGGGACGCTTCGGCGCGGGGCGCGTGATGCTCAAGCCGGCGACGCCCGGTACGGGCGTGATCGCGGGGTCGAGCGTGCGCGCGATCCTCGAAGTCGCGGGCGTGCAGAACGTGCTCACCAAGTGCCTGGGCAGCCGCAATCCCCACAACCTGGTGAAGGCGACGGTGCAGGGCTTGCAGCAGCTCCGCCGCCCGGGCGAAATCGCCGCGAGCCGGGGCATGACGGTCGCCGAGCTGTTCGGCGCGAGGGGTGGCGCGAATGGCCAGTAAGATCCGCATCCGCCAGTTCAAGAGCGCCAGCGGCCACCGGTTCGATCAGGGCCGGACGATCCGCGCGCTCGGCTTTCGCCGCTTGAATCAGACGGTCGAACACAACGACACGCCCCAGATCCGGGGCATGATCTTCAAGGTCCGCCACCTGGTAAAGGTGGAGGAAGCTCGATAGGACGATCCGACATGTCACTCGGAAATATGCGCCCCTCGAAGGGCGCCACGAAGCCTTCGAAGCGACGCGGCAAGGGCTCGGCGACGGGTCTCGGCGGCACGGCGGGGCGCGGCCACAAGGGCAAGCGCGCGCGCACGGGCGGCAAGATCCCGGCGTGGTTCGAGGGCGGCCAGATGCCGATTCAGCGCCGGCTGCCGAAGCGCGGCTTCAAGAATCCGCATCGCGTCGAGTACCAGGTGCTGAACACGGGCCAGCTCGCGAACCTGGCCGCGAACACCGTGGTGGATACGAACTGGCTTCGCGAGCAGGGGATCGTGCGCCGGCCGGGTCCGGTGAAATTGCTCGCGATGGGTGAGATCAAGGTCGCGCTCACGGTTCGGGTCGACGCGGCGTCCGCCGCGGCGTCCAAGGCCATCGAGGCGGCGGGCGGCAAGGTCGAAGTGGCCGCTCCGAAGGCGTGATCCATGCTCGATAAGCTGCGCAACATCTTCCAGGTTCCCGAACTGAAGCGCCGCATTCTCTTCACGCTGGCGCTGTTCGTGATCTACCGGCTCGGCGAGCACGTGCCCACGCCCGGCGTCAACGCCAAGGCGCTGGCCGGGGCGTTCGCGAACCAGTCGGGCACGCTGTTCGGGCTCTACGACCTGTTCGTCGGCGGGGCGTTCTCGCGCGCGACGGTGTTCGCGCTCGGGATCATGCCGTACATCTCGGCCTCGATCATCATCCAGCTGCTCGGCGCCGTGGTGCCCTACTTCGAGAAGCTCCGCAAGGAGGGCGAGGAGGGGCAGAAGAAGCTGACGCAGTACACGCGCTACGGCACGGTCGCGATCTCGATCGTCCAGTCGTTCGCGTACAGCGTGTTCCTGCTCAACATGGGCCAGTCGTCCGGCGTGACGGTGGTGCCGAATCCGGGCGTGCTGTTCACGCTGTCGACGATCATCACCCAGACGGCCGGCACGATCTTCGTCATGTGGCTGGGCGAGAAGATCACCGAGCACGGCATCGGCAACGGCATCTCGCTGATCATCTTCGTCAACATCATCGGGCGGGCGCCGAACGCGGTGTTCGCGGCGATCGACAGCTTCCGGGGCGGCACGTTGTCGCTCATCACGGTGGCGCTCGTGCTGGCGCTCATGATCGGCGTCATCGCCGCGGTGATCCTGATGACCCAGGCGCAGCGCAAGATCCCGGTGCAGTACGCCAAGCGCATCGTCGGGCGGCGCATGTACGGCGGCGCCAACACGCACATCCCGCTGCGCGTGAACAGCGCCGGCGTGATCCCGATCATCTTCGCCTCGAGCGTGATGATCCTGCCGGCGACGATCGCCGGGTTCGTTCCGCCGAGCAGCCCCCTCGCGCAGATGGGGCAGTGGTTCAACCCGCTCAGCCTGCCGTACAACCTCGTCTATGCCGTCATCATCGTGTTCTTCACCTACTTCTACACCGCGGTCGTGCTCAATCCGAACGACCTGGCGGAGAACATGCGCAAGTACGGCGGCTTCGTCCCCGGTATCCGTCCGGGCCGCAAGACCGCCGAGTACATCGACCGGGTGCTGTCGCGGATCACGCTGCCGGGCGCCGTCTTCCTCGCGGCCATCGCGGTGCTGCCCGATCTCATCATCGCCCAGTCGGGCATGCCGTTCCTCGGCTTCGGTGGCACGAGCGTGCTCATCGTCGTCGGCGTCGCCCTCGATACGCTGCAGCAGGTGGAGTCGCACCTGCTCATGCGGCATTACGAGGGATTCGTGAAGCGCGGCCGGATTCGCGGCCGCCAGAGGATGTAGCGTGAAGATCGTGCTGCTGGGGCCCCCGGGAGTGGGCAAGGGAACGCAGGGCCGGCGTCTCACGTCGGATCGGGGCTGGGCCCTGATCTCGACGGGTGAGGTGCTGCGCGATGCGGTCGCCCGCGGCACCGCCCTCGGCCTCCAGGCCCGCCAGGTCATGGACGCGGGGCAGCTGGTGCCCGACGCGATCATGATCGACCTCGTGCGCGAGCGCACGATGCAGCCCGATGCGGTCTCCGGTTTCGTGCTCGACGGGTTCCCACGCACGGTGCCGCAGGCCGAGGCGCTGGAGCGCATCATGAGCGAGCGAGGCGTGACGATCGACCTGGGCGTCCTGCTCACGGCGCCCCAGGACGAGCTGGTCCGCCGGCTCGCCGTGCGGCGCGAGTGCCCGACGTGCAAGAGGACGTATAACGTGGTGACGGCGCCGCCGCGCCTCGACGCGCACTGCGACGATCATCCCGAGGCGCTGCTCGTGCAGCGCGCGGACGACGATCGCGACACGGTGCGGAAGCGGCTGGCGGTGTACCTCGACCAGACCGAGCCGCTGGTGGGCTACTACCGTTCGCGCGGACGGCTCGTCGAGGTCGTCGGGGTGGGCAGTCCGGACGACGTGTACGGCCGTATGCGGCAGGCGATGGCGGTCGCGGTGGGGGAGCGCTGAGATGGTGTACGTGCGGGATGCCTCGGAGATCGACGCGATTCGCGCGGCGTCACAGGTCGTCGGGCGCACGCTGGCGATGCTCGCCGGCGAAGTGCGCCCGGGGATCACGACGCGCGAGCTCGACGTGCTCGCCGAGACGTTCATCCGCGATCACGGCGCCGAGCCGGCGTTCAAGGGTTACCGCGGGTTCCCCGCGACGATCTGCCCGTCGGTGAACGACCAGGTCGTGCACGCGATCCCGGGCGACTACCGGCTGCAGGAAGGCGACATCATCAGTCTCGACGTGGGCGCGAAGAAGGACGGCTACTACGGCGACGCCGCGGTCACGCTGCCGGTCGGCGAGATTTCGGACTCGGCGCGAACGCTGCTCAAGGTGACGGAAGAGGCGCTGCTCGCGGGTATTTCCAAGGCGCGCGCCGGCAGCCGCCTCGGCGAGATCGGCCAGGCCGTGCAGACGCACGCCGAGCGGCACGGGCTGTCCGTGGTGCGCTCGCTCGTGGGGCACGGCATCGGTCGCGAGATGCACGAGGAGCCGCAGGTGCCGAACTACGGGCCCGCGAACCGCGGCCCCCGGCTGCTCGAGGGCCAGGTGCTCGCGATCGAACCGATGATCAACGTCGGCGGCCCCGACGTGGTGACCAAGCCGGACGGCTGGACCGTGGTGACCCGGGACGGGTCGCTGTCGGCGCATTTCGAGCACACGGTGGCGGTGGGCCGCGACGGCCCGGAAATCCTCTCCGCAATCGAGGATGAGGAGTCACGAGGACGTGATTGAGTAAAGAAGAGGGGATTCAGGTCGAAGGCACCGTGATCGAGCCGCTGCCCAACGCGATGTTCCGCGTGGAGCTCGAGAACGGCCACAAGGTCCTGGCGCACATCTCCGGCAAGATGCGGATGCACTTCATCAAGATCCTGCCGGGAGACAAGGTGACCGTGGAGCTGTCGCCGTACGACCTGACGCGGGGACGGATCGTATACCGATACAAGTAGTTGGTGCGCCACGCCCACCCGTGTGCTGCTGCTGCGGCAGGAGACTCGGGGCATAGCGGTGCGGAGTATCGAGGGGAGTGGAACGATGAAGGTGCGTACATCGGTCAAGAAAATCTGCGAGCACTGCAAGGTCGTGCGTCGCAAGGGCGTGATCCGCGTGATCTGCACGCGAAATCCGCGGCACAAGCAGCGCCAGAAGTAGGCGAGGAGGAATCGAGTGGCTCGTATTGCAGGTGTCGACCTGCCGGGTGAGAAGCGGATCGAAATCGCGCTGACGTACATCTTCGGCATTGGCCGGACGACGGCGCGGCGGATCCTCAAGGACGCCGGGGTGAGCCCGGACATCCGGGTGAAGAGCCTCAGCGACGAGGACACGGGAAAGCTGCGCAGCACGATCGAACGCGAGTACAAGGTCGAGGGTGCGTTGCGCAGCGAGGTGGCGATGAACGTGAAGCGCCTGATGGACATCGGCGCCTATCGCGGGCTGCGCCACCGTCGTGGACTCCCGGTGCGCGGACAGCGCACCAAGACGAATGCCCGCACCCGCAAGGGTCCCAAGAAGACGGCCGGCGCCCAGCGCAAGCCGGTGGCGGCCAAGCCGGCGCCCAAGAAGTAACGACGGTCTCACCGCAGGCCGCGGTGGCGGCCGTTAGGGAGGTTTCGAGTGGCGGAAGTCAAGAAAACGAAAAAACGTGACCGGCGGGTGGGCGCCAACGGCGTCGCCCACGTGCACGCGAGCTTCAACAACACGATCATTTCGATCACCGATACCGACGGCAACGTCGTGACCTGGGCGAGCGCCGGCAAGGTCGGCTTCAAGGGCTCTCGCAAGAGCACGCCGTTCGCCGCGCAGGTGGCGGCGGAGTCGTCCGCCCGGGAAGCGTTGAACGCCGGCATGAAGCGCGTCGAGGTCTGGGTCAAGGGTCCGGGCGCCGGCCGCGAGGCGGCGATTCGTTCGCTGCAGGCGGCGGGGCTCGAGATTTCCGCGATCAAGGACGTGACGCCGATTCCGCACAACGGTTGCCGCCCGCCCAAGCGGCGCCGGGTCTAGGAGAGCACGATGGCGGTCTATCACGATGCGAAATGCCGGCTGTGCCGGCGCGCCGGCATGAAGCTGTTCCTGAAGGGCGCGCGCTGCTACAGCGACAAGTGCGCGATCGAGCGCCGCGCGTATGCGCCCGGCGAACACGGCAAGAGCCGTCGCGTGAAGGAAACGGACTACGGAACGCAGCTCCGCGAGAAGCAGAAGGCGCGCCGCACGTACGGCGTGCTCGAGCGGCAGTTCCGCAACTACTTCGAGAAGGCGGCGCGCGCCAAGGGTGTCACGGGCGAGGTGCTGCTCCAGATGCTCGAGCGCCGGCTCGACAACGTTGTCTACCGCATGGGCTTCGCCGCGAATCGCGGGCAGTCTCGCCAGCTCGTGCGGCACGGTCACTTCCGCGTGAACGGCCGCAATGTGGACATCCCGTCGTTCCTGCTGCGCGTCGGCGACTCCGTCGAGGTGCGCGATCGCAGCAAGAAGCTGGTCGTCATCCAGAGCGCGCTCGAGTCGCGCAAGGGGCAGAGCGCTCCAGAATGGCTCGAGACGAACGCCGACAACATGACCGGTCGGGTGCTGAACATCCCGGCCCGCGAGTCCATCGCGACTCCGATCAACGAGCAGCTCATCGTCGAGCTCTACTCCAAGTAATTTCCGCCACCCCCCAGGGAGGCTCTCTAGATGAAGTGGAAGAATCTGACTATGCCGAAGCAGATCGCGGCGGACGGTTCCAACAACGACCGCTATGGCAAGTTCGTGATCGAGCCGCTGGAGCGCGGGTTCGGTGTCACGCTGGGCAACTCGCTGCGCAGGGTGCTGCTGTCGTCGCTGCAGGGCGCGTCGATCTCGGCCGTCCGCATCGACGGCGTGCTGCACGAGTTCTCGACGCTGCCGGGCGTCATCGAAGACGTCACCGAGATCATCCTGAACCTGAAGCAGGTCCGCCTGAAGCTCCATGGTGACGGCCCGAAGAAGGGCGTCGTCGAGATCAAGGGCAAGGGTGAGGTGCGTGCCAAGGACATCGCGGTCGATACCGACGTTCAGATCCTGAACCCGGATCTGCACATCGCGACGCTGAACCGCGACGGCGACCTGCGCATGGAGGTCGAGATCAGCGGCGGCCGCGGCTACGTGTCGGCCGACCAGCACTCGCAGACGGACCGGCCGATCGGCGTCGTTCCGATCGACTCGATGTTCTCGCCGGTGACCAAGGTGAACTACGAGGTCGAGGCCACGCGGCTCGGCCAGCGCATCGATTACGACAAGCTGTCGATCGAGGTGTGGACGGACGGCAGCATCCTGCCGCAGGACGCCGTGGCTGTCGCCGCGAAGATCCTGCGCGACCACTTCCAGATGTTCATCCACTTCGACGAGCCCATCGAGGAGGAAGTCGAGGAGGAGGTCGACGAAGAGGTCGTGCGCATCCGCCAGACGCTCGACAAGAGCGTCGAGGAGCTGGAGCTGTCGGTGCGCTCGAGCAATTGCCTGCGTGCCGCTGAGATCAAGACGATCGCGGACCTCGTGAAGAAGAGCGAGGCCGAGATGCTCAAGTACCGTAACTTCGGCCGGAAGTCGCTCAAGGAGATCCAGGACATCCTGGAGACGATGAGCCTTCACTTCGGCATGGACATCAGCCGCTTCACCGAACCCCGCAACCCGGTCGGGATGGAAGTCTAGGACGCGGGGCCGGACCCGCCAGAAACGACGGAGTCGCCATGCGACATCGCAAGGACCATCGCAAACTCAGCCGCACCCATACGCACCGACGCGCGCTGCTGCGCAACCTGGTCACGGCGCTGTTCCAGTACGAGCGCATCGAGACCACGGTGGCCAAGGCCAAGGAGGCCCGGCGCCTCGCCGAACGGATGATCACGTTCGCGAAGCGCGGTGACCTGGCGGCGCGCCGCCACGTCGCGCGGTTCATCATGCGGCCGGGCATCGTCGCCAAGCTGTTCGCGACGATCGGCCCGTGGTACGCCGAGCGGAACGGCGGCTACACGCGCATCATCCGCATCGGACGCCGCCTCGGCGACGCCGGAGAGACCGCCTACCTCGAGCTCGTCAAGACCGTGGAGCAGAAGGAGAAGGAGCGTCTCGACCGGATCTCGGCCGAAGAGGCCAAGGAACGGGCGCTCAAGAGCGCCGAGGCTTCGCCGAAAAAGAAGAAGAAGGACGAGGAGGCCGCCGCCGGCGAGAGTGAACGCCCGAAGCGCGGCAACCGGAAGGAAGGCGAGGTCGCCGCACCGGCGCGGCGTCGCGGGCGCACCGGAGTCAAGACCGGATAGCCCGAAGCCCGATCTCGAGATTCCCACGCGGGCGGGAGGCGACTCCCGCCCGCGTTTTTTGCCCCCATGATTCGAAAGTCTCCAACGTTTCACCGTCACCGTGGAGCTCCACCTCATGAACCGTCCCCACGCACGTGCCGTCCGGACCGCGATGCTCGCGGCCCTGCTGGCCGTCGCGAGCGCCGCGCCGCCGGTGCCGGCCGCCGAGGTCACCTTCCGCTCGGTGCCGCTGGATTCGGCGCGCGTGTTCTTAGGCCCGCCCGTCCGGCTGGTGCTGCCGCCCGCGGACTCGGCCGCCACGAGCCCCGGCGTCACGGGCCTGCCGCCGGGCGCGGTCGGCGACGAGGCGCCGCCCGGCGTCCCGCCCGATTCGATGGCGGCGTTGCGTCGCGCGACGCGGGGCGTCGACGACCTGTGGGTGCTGCACGGGGCCCTGCTCGATCCCGCGTCGATCGACAGCATCGTCGAACGGGCGAGCCGCATGGGCGTGCGCGGGCTGCTCGTCCAGGTCGTGGCGCGGGGCGACGCCTACTACCGCTCGCGCCTGCTGCCGCGCGCCGAGCCGCTGGGTCCGAACGCCGACGCCGACCCGCTCGAGCACCTGGTTCGCCGCGCCCACGCGTCCGGGCTGGAGGTGCACGCGTGGATGAACTGCATGCTCGTCTGGTCGGCCGCGTCCCCGCCGCGTGACCCGCGCCACGTGATCCGCGCGCACCCCGAATGGGTCGCCGCCCTCGCGAACGGGACGCGGATGTCCCGGCTGAGCGCCCGCGCGCGCAAGCGCATGGGCGTCGAGGGCGTCTACCTCGCCGCGGCGCACCCGGCGGTGCGTACCTGGCTGGCGTCGGTGGCGGGCGAGATCGCATCGGGCTACGACGTCGACGGCATCCACCTGGACTACATCCGCCAGCCGGACCTGGAAATCGGCGGCGATCCGACGACGCGCGCTCGCTTCGCGCTCGAGCAGGGTATCGACCCGGCGCGGATCGCATCGCTGCCGGCCGCATCGCGCGCCGCGGCGCGCGCGGCCTGGCGCGTATTCCAGCGCGACCAGATCACCGCCGTGGTGGGCACCGTGCGCGATACCCTGAACGCGGTCCGGCCCGGGATCCTGCTCAGCGCCGCGGTCGTTTCGGACTCCACCCGGTTCCTGGGCCTGTGCGCCCAGGCGTGGCCCGCGTGGCTGCGCGACGAGCGGGTAGACAGGGCCTATGTCATGTGTTACTCGCCGGAGGTCCAGCGGGTGATGGACCAGCTCGTGTGCTGGACGGGCCTGCCGGAGGCGCGGACGCGCGTGGTCCCGGGCATCGCCGTCTACAACACGACCCCGTCGACGGCCGCGGTCAAGCTGCGCGGCGCCAGGGCGCTCGGCTACGCGCGATGCGCACTCTATTCCTACGATTCGCTGTTCACGATGGACCGGGGATGGCCGGCGCTCGAACAGAGCCTCGCCGATCCGCCCGGCTTTTGATCGACCCTGAGGAGCTCATGACCTTGATGTCACCCCACGCCACCGACTCCACCGGGACCGCCGTCCGCGAGGACCTGCGCAACATCGCCATCATCGCCCATGTCGACCACGGCAAGACGACGCTCGTCGACGCGATGCTGTGGCAGAGCGGGGTGTTCCGCGAGAACCAGGAGGTCGCCGAGCGCGTCATGGACTCGAGTGATCTCGAGCGCGAGAAGGGCATCACGATCCTCGCGAAGAACACGGCCGTCCGCTACGGCAAGACGAAGATCAACATCGTCGACACGCCGGGCCACGCGGACTTCGGCGGCGAGGTGGAGCGCACGCTCAAGATGGTCGACGGCGTGATGCTGCTGGTGGACGCCAGCGAGGGCCCGCTGCCCCAGACCCGCTTCGTGCTGCGCAAGGCGCTCGAGCTCGGCCTGCCGCCGATCGTGGTGATCAACAAGATCGACCGCAAGGACGCGCGCGTCGCCGAGGTGCTCGACGAGATCTACGACCTGTTCATCGATCTCGACGCCCGCGAGGACCAGCTCGACTTTCCGGTGCTCTATACGATCGCGCGCGACGGCATCTGCCGGCTCACGCCCGACGGCGAGGACCACCGGCTGCAGCCGCTGTTCGAGGCGATCATCCACGCGATCCCGGCGCCCCGCTACCAGCCCGACGCCCCGCTCCAGATGCTCATCCTGAACCTGGACTACTCGGAGTTCGTGGGCCGTCTCGCGATCGGACGCATCGTGAACGGGACCGTCCGCGCGCGCACCGACGTCGCGCTGGCGCACCTGGACGGATCGCTGATCAGGGCGCGCGCCACGAACCTGTACGCCTTCGAGGGCCTCGAGCGCGTCGAAGTGGCCGAGGCCGGCCCGGGCGACATCGTGGCCCTCGCCGGCTTCGACGAGGTGCACATCGGCGACACCGTGACCGACCCCGAGAACCCCCGCCCGCTGCCGCGCGTGACCGTCGACGAGCCGACGGTGACCATGGTGTTCTCGGTCAACAACTCGCCGTTCGCCGGCACCGAGGGCAAGTACGTCACGTCGCGCAACCTCAAGGACCGCCTCGAGCGCGAGATCCTCACGAACGTGAGCATCAAGATCGAGCCCGGCGAAACGCCCGACGCGTTCCAGGTGTCGGGGCGAGGCGAGCTGCAGATGGCGATCCTCATCGAGATGATGCGGCGCGAGGGATTCGAGCTGGCGGTCGGCAAGCC
>JANLWK010000452.1:0-12122 GCA_031364505.1 Candidatus Eiseniibacteriota bacterium
GGCGAGATCGACAGGTCGCGATCGCCGATCATGTCGAACACGAATCCGGCGAGGAGATCCTCCCGGCGGGCGCGCGCGGCGTAGATACGCGACCCGCGGCAGTACCCGTCGGGGTTGGACGCCGTGCCCAGGTCCTCGCCGTCCAGGAACACGAGCTCGACGCCCACCGCCGGGGCCTTCTGGTGCATCAGCTCGGCGATCTCGAGCAGCACGGCGACCCCCGACGCCCCGTCGTTGGCGCCCGGCATCGGCTCCGCGTGCCGCGTCGAGTCGGGATCGCGGTCGCTCCACGGCCGCGAGTCCCAGTGGGCGAGCAGGGCGATGCGGCGTCCGCTGGCCGGCCCGAAGCGGCCGATCACGTTCGTCATCGGGGTCGGCCGGCCGAGCGTGCTGTCGAGAAATGTCTGCAGCTCGACGCGCCCGCCGAGGCGCTCCACCTCGGCGGCGATCCAGCGGCCGACGGAGTCGTGCGTCGCGGTGCCGGGGATACGCGGCCCAACCCGCACCTGGTGCACGACACGCGCGTGCGCGCGCTCGCCGTCGACCGCCGCGCGCGGATGGCACGAGGCGGAGAGCACCGCCAGTACCCCGAGTGCGGTGGCGGCCCCGAGGGTGCGTGCCATCACAGGCTGAATCGCGCGGCGATCTCGACGCGCACGCTGCGGTGGACGATGTCGCGCAGCTTGTCCTTGTCCTGGCTGTAGCCGAATGTCGCGTTGCCGCTCACGGTGCTGCTGAACCCGTACGACCCGTTCGCGTTCAGCGACATGCGGTCGCGGTTGACCGGATTGCGCTCCTGGCCGCTCTGGATGATGCGTCCCGTCTGGCGCTCGTAGCGGCCGGTGAGGCCGATCGTGATCGAGCTGCGCACCGTCGTCTCCTTGCCCAGGAACGAAAGCTTCTGCCCCTGCGAATACGTGCGCGTGAGGCTCAGGTCCGCGTCGGTGTTGATGTCCTGCTGCAGCGAACTGCCGAGCTGGAGCAGCTCGCGGTCGGAATGCCGGTGCTCGGTGTTGATCTCGACGCGCATGCCGTTCGGCAGCTCGCCGGACAGGCCGAGCAGCGGCCGGAACTGGATCAGCTTCGTGACGCTGCTCTTCTCGGAGCGGCCGTTGTTGAACTCGGTCGTCACCTGGCGGTTGACCGACGAGCGCAGCCGCGGGTTGCGGATCACCTTGTCGATCTTGAGCAGCGCCGGCATGTTGCCGAACTCGAAGGTGACGTCGGGCAGCCGCAGCTGCTCCTGCCCGCGCTCGGCGCCGTTCGCGTCGCTCGTCTGCGAGACGAACTCACCCGACGTCTGCGCGGTCATCTTCCAGAACAGGTCGAGCGTGGTGCGGCCCGTGGCGCGCCACTGGAACGACTTGGACGCCTGGTTCCCGGCGACCGCCTTGAACCGGTACGTGTCGCTGGGATCCCCGGGGTTGTCCACGTGCGGGTTGTCGGTGAGCCCGAACAGGTAGAAGAAGTCGGGCATACCGACGAGGCGCGAGTAGCTGCTCGAACGGCTCGCCGACAGTTCGCCGCTCGCACTGCCGAGCCGGCCGATCGTGCGGCGCCACAGCGGCGGTCCGCGGTGCGTCGTGTCCCCCGGCGCCGGATACTTGTTCCCGAACGAGGCGAACGGCATCTCGAAGCGCACGCCGCCCTGCTGGCCGTTCTGGATCGCGCGCACGCTCAGATCCGACGACAACTCGGGGCCATTCGACTGCGAGTAGCTCGAGCTCCAGTTGAGCTGCGGGCGAATGAACGGCACGAACCGGGCCGCGTAGCTGGCGTCCTGCGTCTGGTTCCAGTTCACGACGCGGCCGAAGTTCACCTTGCCGAGCGGCCGGTACGGCAGGTTCAAATTGCGCAGCGCCTCGATGTGGTGGTGCAGGAAGTCGAACGGCCGCGAGTCGGCGCCCATCTGGATCGTGCCCGAGTTGCCCTTCACAAGGGAGCGCGCGATCAAGTCGTCGGTGCCGACCGGGCGGTCCGCCGTGCTCGTGCGGCGCTGGTCGAACCGGTAGTTCATGTAGGCGCGCTCGGGCAGCGGGTAGAAGGACGGCTTGATGATCGGCACGGGCACGGCCAGCGTCTGGCGCAACGCGACGTTGTAACTGACGCCGCCCGACGACGTCGACGTGCGTTCGCCGCCGGCCGGATTGCGCGCGTGGCTGTTCGCCGAGGAGTAGTTCGCGGTGACGCCGCCGAGCGTGTAGCGGAGCACCGGGTTCGACCGGTCGCTCCACGTCCGCGAATACGCCAGGTTCCACGAACGGCTGTCGCCGAACGATTCGCTGCGCTCGAGATCGCGCCCGCCGCGCACGACGTCGTCGCCGGCGCTGAACCGCGGCTTCGCCGTGTTCTGGGCGAAGCCGTAGCCGAACGGCAGGATGATGCCCGTCGACTCGAAGAACCGGTGCAGGTCGATGTTGCCCGAGAAGTTGTAGCTGTCGATCGAGGTGCCGCTGCCGCGCGCCTCGCCGACGCTCAGGAAGTCCTCGTCGCGCCCGCTCCAGCCCAGGCTGTACGACGCGAGGTTCGACAGCCGGCCGTTCACCTGGACGCGCTGCGCGTGCCCGCGGTCCTTCGCCACGTCGATGGCGCGCAGCTCGTCGAACCACAACTGGCCCCGCTTGTAGTGTCCGGTGCCGCGCTTGTTGACGATACCGAACGACACGCGCCGCAGCCGCGTGAACGACGGCCGGCCGCGGACGATGAGCGTGTCGGCCGAGCCGGGCGTTCGAGCCTGGGCGAACAGCGTGTCGCGCGTGAGCGGGAACCTCGGGTCGAGCTTGATCGACGACAGCTCCTCGAGATCGAGCCGCACTTCCTGCCACGCCTTGCCCCGCGGCACGGTCGAGACGGGCAGCGGTGCCCGGTATTCGTAGTAGGCGCGGCTCAGCTCGTCCGACGAAAAACGCACGAAGTAGTACAGGCTGTCGTTCGTGATCGTGTCGAGCGAGTCGAGCACGTCGAAGCCGGTGACGAACCAGTTGAGCTTGCCGTAGCGGCTGTAGTTCTCGTCCAGCGAGAAGGTCTTGAACGCCTCGACCGAACGGCCGCCGCTCAGGTGCGTGAACTCGAGCGCCATCGACTGCTCGCGGCGGGCCAGCGACTGGTTGCCGTTGCGCGTCTGGCCGGGATTGAACGGGGCCTCGTATACGTCCGCGTTGTCGACGGAGTTCACCGCGTTCAGGGTGAGCGTCGCCCCCTGCTCCACGTCCACCGAGTCCAGGTCGGCCGCGCGCCAGCGGCTGCCGACGATGTCGAGGCTGCCGAGGAGGACCAGCGGCCGTTCGACGCTCTTGCCCACCACGTTCGTCGAGTCGGCGGGCAGGTCGGGCAGGGTCATGCCGTCGAGCCACACGCGGACGTGCTGGGCGATGCTCAGGTCGGGGATACCGAATTGAACACGCAGCGAGTCGTCGATCGAAATGCGGTAGCGCCGCCAGCCGTTGTCGGGCCCGATCGACGCGTAGCCGGGGTCGCCCGCATTCTTCAGAGCCTGGACGTCGGTGACCAGGTACGGGCTCGCGTCGTCACCGAGATCGATCGTGTACTCGAAATAGGCCTCCTCGCGGTCGAGGTTGCCGTTCAGGTTCATGTCCTCCGTCTCGGGATACGGGAACACGTTCTTGTCGTCCTCGGTGCCGTTGATGTGCAGATAGGGACGCGCGTCGATCGCCTTGGCGCCGCTCACGTCTTCGTTGACGGGGGTCTTGAAGTCGTCGCCCTGCGGGTCGTTGCCGCTCGAGGTGACGAGGTCGCGATAGCGCCCCTCGGCCAGGACGAGCGGCGAGGGCGGCGAAGTGCTCGCCACGATCGCCGCCGCCTCGCCCGCCGTGAGCCGCCCGTCGAATCCGGTGTCCTCGTTGTTGCCCTCGGTCACGTCGAGCGAATTGTCGCGCGGGACGTGATCCTCGGAGTTGAGCACCACATCCGGACGCTCGTCCGGCGCGCGCATCTGGTCCTCGCTCACCTTGCCGAGATCGATGTGCATCTTGACGTGACGCCCGCGCACGCGGGGCGACACCGTGCCCGGATTGTGCTGGTCGTTGAAGTCGTTGATCCACAGCTCGATGAACTGCGACTTCGTGAGGTCGAGACCGTTCTGGTCGAGCGGATAGGTGAGCCCCGCCCACAGCGAGTCGAGAGTGGCCGGGCTGGAATCCGCCGTCACCGGCCGTCGCGGCACCGAGAATGCAAGCACCTGGCGGTTGTTCTGGCCGCCATTTTCATCGGTGAGCGTGGGCTTGAGATCGCGTTCCTTCACCACGGCGTACGGCGAGTACCAGTGCAGCTCGGCGTTCTTCCGGTGTTCGCCGTTGTCCACGAGCTCGATCATCGTGCTCTTGATCACGGCCTGGCCGTTCGTGATCACGTCGGCGCGCGACGGAACGCTGCTCAGGCGCCAGCGCGACGGGTCGAGCGTGAGCGAGACGGCGTCGCGCACGCCTTCCATGTCGTCGATGTAGACCTCGTTGCGCGTGTTGGGATTCGGGAACGAGGCCCCGACCTCGGCCTGGACGCGGAAGTCGGATGGCGAGGTCGTGCGCACGCCGGGCAGCAGGTCCACCACGCGCGTGATCCAGTCCGGATGGAACGTCCAGTCGGAGTTCAGGTCGCCGATCACGCTGCGCGCCGGCTCCTCGCCGAGCCGCGGTCTGAGATCCTGGGCGCCGCGGCTCTCGTACATGAACGCGCCGCCGAGGCTGCGGTCGCGCCCTTGCAGTGTGAACGCGCTGCCGATCAGCGTGCGGCCGGCCTGCTGGAACAGCGGCGCGTACGAGTAGTCGACGTTCAGCTGGTCGGCGGGCCCGAGCTGGCGCTTGAGCGTCATGCGGCCGAGGTCGTAGTCGATGTCGTAGTCGCGGCCCCGCGACAGCGTCGACCCGTTGATCGTGACGACCTCGGAGCCCTCGATCAGGTTGCCGCGGCCGAGCGAGATTTCGCCCGATGCGCGGGCCGCGTTGAACTCGACGTCCATGTAGTAGCGCGCGTCGGTGTCGGGCTGGATGTTGTACTTGTCGTAGATCCCGGGGTTCGGCTCCGTGTCGCTGGTGGGGCCGCCGGTCAGGGTCAGGCGCCGCGTGAGGAACCCGTCGATGAAGTTGTCGAACGCCTTGCCGGAGGGTCCGAGCCGGGGCGCGAATGGCCGGGGATCGAGGAAGAACAGGGTGCCGTTCTCGTAGTCCACGAACAACCGGACCGTACTCGACACGAGAGTCCCGTCGACCCGGTTGTCGTGGCCGCGGACCGGCGTGCCGGTGGACTCGTCGAAGTTGTCGAGGCCCAGGATCTCGATGAAGGGAACGACCCCCCCGTCCGTCTGCACGGTAGTCTTCGGCGTCGCCTCGCGCCCCTTCTGGATGGACAGCCGGAACGTGGCGGGATCGATGCGCTGGCCGCCGAGCTGGTAGAAGTTGTGCAGCTCGAGCTCGCGCAGCGGATACAGTGCCGCCCCGGGATCGAACACCGCGTCGAGGCCCGCCCCCGTGCGGCCGATCAGGTCCAGCGGCACGCGGATCAGCTTCATGACGAGCGAGGAGTCCGCGTCGCGGTCGAGCACCTTGAACCCGCCGAAGTCCTCGAACCGGTCGGCGGTCGCATCCTGGGGCCGGCGCTGGTAGGTCACCGCGAGGCGCTGCGAGCTGAGCAGCGGCTGGGTGACGCGCAGCACCTTGAAGCCGGTGCCGTAGACGTCGGAGAGGATTTCGTAGTCGCGGTCGGCGCCACGGTTCAGCTGGTCGAACTGGCCGCGGATCGCGACGGGTCCGGTGCCGAGCGAGGTGCTGTCCGAGATCGACGGATTGTTGCCCGGGCTGCCGGGCGGCGAATTCAAGGCGACATTGACGGCGCCGGGATCGGGCAGCGCCATGCCGCGGACGACGTTCACGTCGTTGCTCGATATGTTGTCGTCGCGGTAGACGCGGATCGAGGCGTCGGGGATCTCGAACGGCCCCTCGTTCGGATCGCCGATCAGGAAATACACGCCGCGCACGTATTCCAGGTCGCGGAGCGTCTGCACCTGCTTGGACGCCCCGCCCGCGTAGGCGGCGCGTTCGCTCCGGCCCTCCTGCTTGCTCGCGAGCAGTGTGAGGTCGAGCGGCCCGAAGCGCGACGTGGCCTTCATGCCGAACAGGCCCTCGTTCTTGCCGCTGTACGACACGTACTGCGTGCCCGGCAGGGACAGGTTCGTGTTGCCGAGGTCGATCTGCTGGAACAGCGCGTCCTCGTCGCCGCGGTAGTTGATGGCGATGCGGTTCGACAGCGGGATCTGGTTGGCCGAGTTCTGGAGCAGGTTGACGCGGATGCGGTCGGACAACTGCCCCTCGAGCTGGATGTCCAGGTCCTGCTGCATGTCGAGGCTCGGGAACAGCGACTTCTTCTGGCCGAGCGGCCCGACCTGCTGGTTCGTCCAGTTGCTGGTGCCGGAGATGCGGATGTTCTCCGAACCGCGCACGTTGAGCGCGGGCCCGCCGGGGCCGAGGAGGCCCTGCATTCGGCGTGGCAGCGGCGAGGGCAACCTGAACGAAAAGCCGGCGCCGCTCGCCGACGACGGCAGGGTGTTCGCGGTGTTCAGGTCGTTGATGTGATCCACCGCGGCGCGGTTCCACTGGGAGTAGAAGCTGCGCTCCGTCATCCGCCGGCCGTACTGGGAGAACTCCTGCTCGCCGGCGGGGCCGACGCGGACATCGCCCAGCTCGGGGGAGACGACGAGGGTGCCGGAATCGGCATCGACAGCGACGTGCAATTCGCGCGGATCGTTCGTGAACCGGATCGCCGACCGGGGGGCGCCCAGGGTGGGCAGCTCACCCGTCACGAATTCGTTCTCGAGCGCGAGCCGCGAGGGGTTCCGCCAGGGCGTCGGCAGACTGTCGGCGGCGGTGGCCTGGCGACGCGAATGGAGCATGCGCCGAACATCGACTTTCCCGAAGAAGGGAAGGTTGATGAGGAGGGTGACGGAAAGGCCGAGACTCATCCACATGGGGATTTAAAATTGGTGGCGCCCCCCGGAAGGAAAGCGCCGCGGGGCACGGTAGCCGAGGGGTGCCCCCGGGTCAACGGAACCGGGGGAATTTCCGGTGCACACCCCGGCCGGGTCATAAGGTAGGCTGACGAAACATGCAGATCCTTCGTAACTACATCCTTCGGCAGCATCTGGTTCCATTTCTGCTCGGTTTCGCCGTGGTGACGTTCATTCTGGAGATGGACGTCCTGTTCGACTACCTGGACCTGATCGTCAACCGGGGGGTGCCCGTAGGGGTGGTCGGCCAGCTGTTCCTCCTGTCCCTGGGCTACATCGTAGCCCTGTCGGTGCCCTGTGCCGTGCTCGTGGCCGTCCTGATGACCTTCGGTAGGTTGTCTCAGGACAACGAGATCACCGCCCTCAGGTCGAGCGGCGTCAACATGGCCAGCGTGCTCATCGGCCCCCTCGCGGCCGCCGTGGTCGTGGCGGGTGGTCTCACCCTGTTCAACAGCTTCGTGCTGCCCGAGACCAACCACGCCTTCGCCGGGCTACTGATCGACATCAGCAAGATGCGGCCGACCGTCAAGCTCCAGGAAGGCGTGTTCGTCACGGATTTCCCCGGCTACAACCTGCTGGTCCAGCGGGTGAACAGCCGCACGAGCGAGATGAAGGGCATCACGCTCTACCAGATGAACCCGGGTGGCCCGCCGACGACGATTCTCGCCCGGACGGGCACCCTGCGCTACTCGCCCGACGGGAACACGGCGATCCTGACGCTCAACGACGGCGAGATCCACGAGATCCCCGAGGACGATCCCGCGACGGCCGCCCGCAAGTACCGGCGGATGATGTTCCGGACCCACATCATCTACATCCCGGGGGTCGGCGGCATGCTCGAACGCACCGCCGCCTACGCGCGCAGCGACCGCGAGATGGGTGTCGCGCGCCTCGCCGAGGAGCGGAAGAAGCTCGAGACCCAGTACGACCAGGAGCGCCAGGCACGCCTGACGAGGCTCACGGAATTGGGTGTCAGTCCCGCGCAGTTCCGCGCGCTGTCGCCCGAGTGGCCGCGCTGGACCGTCGTGCTCGCCGCGCTGATCCACGGCGCGGGACGCGCCGCGCCGTCACTCGAGGGCCTCGGGCCGCAGGCGGCGGCGGTCAAGAACGAGGTCGAGATGTGGTCGATCGAGCGCGAGGCGCTGATGAAGCGTATCGCGTCGCTGTCGGTCGAGATCCACAAGAAGTACTCGCTGCCCGCCTCCTGCCTGGTGTTCGTGCTCGTCGGGGCGCCGCTGGGGATGCGCGTGCGCCGCGCCGGGCCGGCCGTCGCGTTCGTCTCGGTGGCGTTCTTCCTCTTCTACTATCTTTGCCTCGTCGGCGGCGAAGAGCTGGCGAACCGGCTGCTGCTTCCGCCGTGGCTCGCCATGTGGCTCGCGAACATCGTCATCGGAATCTGGGGGCTCAAGTTGACCCTCGAGGCATGCGAGATCCGCCCGTCGCGCCGGCGCGTGCTGGCCGGCACGCGGGCCACGGCGTGAAGATCCTCGACCGCTACCTGCTGCGCGAGTTCTTGACCTACCTGGCGCTCGGGCTCGCCGGGTTCATCGCCATCTTCATCGTCGTCGACTTGATCGAGAAGGCCGACGTGTTCCTCGATCACCGGGCGCCGCTCGGGCTCGTGACGCGATTCTACCTGTACCGGGCACCCGAGGTCGTCGTCCAGGTGATGCCCGTGGCGCTGCTGCTGGCGACGTTCCTCGGACTCGGCCAGCTCAACAAGTTCGGCGAGCTGACGGCGATGCGCACGGCGGGGCTGTCGCTCCTGCGGATCCTGATGCCGGTGCTCGGGCTCGCGCTCGTGGCCGTCGGACTCGCGCTCACCCTCAGCGAGTTCGTCGTGCCGAAGGCGAACCGCGAGCGCGACCGCATCTTCAACGAGAAGATCCAGAACCAGCGCCGCGACGCAGCGCGCGAACGGATCGACGTCACCTACCTGGGCCGCGGCAACCGCATCTATTACATCCGCATCTACGACGTCGTCGCGAAGCGCATGCAGAGCGTCTCGCTGCAGGAGTTCCGCGGCGGCGAACTGACGCGGCGCATCGACGCCCCGATCGCCGACTGGGACGGCCGCCGGTGGGTGTTCCAGGAGGGCTACCTGCGCACGTTCGCAGACAGCGGCGAGAAGGCGGAATCGTTCCACCGGCTCTCGGTCGACGGCATCGCCGAGCGTCCCGAGGACTTCGCCAAGGACACCCCGCGACCCGGCGAGATGAACTACTTCGAACTGCGCGCCTACGTGGAGCGCCTGCGGGCGAGCGGCGCCCGCGTCGAGAACTTCCTCGTCGACCTCCACCTCAAGCTCGCCTTCCCGCTCGTGAACTTCATCGTCGTGCTCATCGGCGCCTCGCTGGCGACCCGCATGCGCATGCAGGGCGCCGCCCTCGGCTTCGGCCTGTCGCTGCTGATCGCATTCCTCTACTACGCCTTCATGCGCACCGGCCAGGCGCTCGGCCACAACGGCGCGCTGCCCCCGTACCTCGCCGCCTGGCTCGGCGACCTCGTGTTCGGCATCGTCGGCGTCACGATGATGGCCGGCGCGCAGCGGCGGTAGCGGAGGCGCGAGTGTCTGCGCGGACACCCGTCGGCGGCGCGCAGATCAGCCTCATCAAACGAAACTGTCCCCAGGGACAGTCGAGGTGTCTGCGCGGGCACCTCGCGAGTGTCGCTGGCTGTTGTGTGTCAGCGAGTAGACATGCCAACTCGTCCCGGGACGAGTTCCGTTCGATCGCGCTGAACACAACCTGCCCCGGGGCAGGTTGATGGTTTACACCGCTGTGAACGGCGTGTACACGACGTGTCTGCGCGGACACCCGCGTGATTCGCGCGCCCTACCCCCGCGGCAGCGCGAACGCCTGCGGCACCGAGTCGAGCGCGGCGCAGAACTCGACGTCGCGCGCGAACTCGCCGCCGAGGCGGCGCAGGTCGCGGCCGCCGATGCCGCCCTGCACGAGCGCGTGCACGTCCTCGGCCGATGCCGGCGCGAGCTGCGCCGCGAGCGCGGCCGCGTCGCCCTCCAGCCGCGCGCCGCGGTCGCGCAGCGCGCGCGCGATCCAGCCGGCGCACGCGGTGTCCTCGATCGCGAAGCGACCGACCTGCCCCGAGCACACGAGCGTCACGCGTGCCGCCCGTTCGAGTCGTCCGACGACGGCCGAGACGTTGACGAACGACGCGAGCAGCCGCTCGCGCGCGGGGGCGGCGTGGACCAGCGCCGGGGCGCCGTTCGTCGACGCGAACACCAGCGTGAGCCCGCCGACACGCTCGCGGGTGTACTCGGGCGGCGAGTTTCCGAGGTCGAAGCCGGGGACGATGCGGCCCTGGCGCTCCCCGCACAGCAGCGCGCCCGGGATGTGAGCCGCGAGATCACGAGCTGCGTCCAGCGTGGCGGCGGGGATCACGCGCGCCGCCCCATTCGCGAACGCCACGGTCAGGCTCGTCGTGGCGCGGATGACGTCGATGACGACGGCGGTCGAATCGGGCGGAACGGGCTCGCGGCCCGGCAGCAGCTGGACCGCGACCCTCATGCGCGCGGCACCGCGTTCACGCGCGCGGCTCCTTGCTCATGGGAGCGGGTCCGGCGTCGCGCTCGGCCCGCACGGCGTCAGACGCCGCGGCGCGATTTCTTCGCTCGCGGTTTCGCCGCGCCATCTGCCGATGCCGCCGTCTCCCCCGGCGCGGCGGCCACGATCGCCTCGGCCACGGCGGCCTCGCCGGCCGGCTTCAGCATCTCCTCGACGAACCGGGTGCTCAGGTTCCCGCTGCGGAACTCGGGCGTGCCGAGGGCGCGGCGGTGGAACGGGATCGTCGTCTTGATGCCCTCGACGATCGTCTCATCGAGTCCGATCTCCATGCGGCGGATCGCCTCCTCGCGCGTCTTGCCGCGGGCGATGATCTTGCCGATCATCGAGTCGTAGTACGGCGGCACCGTGTAGCCGGCGTACACGTGACTGTCGACGCGCAGGCCCGGACCGCCGGGCTTGTACCAGTAGGTGATCGTGCCGGGGCTCGGGCGGAAGCTGTTCTCGTAGTCCTCGGCGTTGATGCGGCACTCGATCGCGTGGCCGTCCCACACGACGTCGCCCTGCGCGACCGAGAGGCGCTCGCCGGCCGCCACGAGGATCTGCTCCTTCACGAGATCGATGTCGGTGACCTCCTCGGTCACGGGATGCTCGACCTGGATGCGCGTGTTCATCTCCATGAAATAATACGAGCCGTCCTGGTCGAACAGGAACTCCATCGTGCCGGCGCCGAGATAGCCGATCGACTGGGCGCCCTTGACCGCCTGGGCGCCAACGGCGATGCGCTGGGCGGCGGACAGGAACGGGCTCGGCGCCTCCTCGATCAGCTTCTGGTGGTTGCGCTGCACCGAGCACTCGCGTTCGCCCAGGTGGATCAGGTTGCCGTGCGAGTCGCCGAACAGCTGGAACTCGATGTGGCGCGGCCGGTCGATGTACTTCTCGAGATACAGCGCGGGGTTGCCGAAGGCGGCCTTCGCCTCGGCCTCGGCGATGCCGAAGCTCGTGCGCACCGACTTCTCGTCCCAGGCCACGCGCATGCCGCGCCCGCCGCCGCCGGCCGAGGCCTTGATGATGACCGGGTAGCCGATCTCGCGCGCGAGCGAGGTCGCTTCGTCGCCGTTCGCGAGGATACCGGGGCTGCCGGGCACGAGCGGCAGGCCGGCATCCCGCATCGTGCGGCGCGCCTCGGCCTTGTCCCCCATGCGCCGGATCATCTCGGGCGTCGGCCCGATGAAGGTGAAGCCGCTCGAGGCGCACACCTCGGCGAAGTGCGCGTTCTCGGCGAGGAAGCCGTAGCCCGGATGGATGGCGTCCGCCCCGGTGATCTCGGCCGCCGAGACGATGGCCGAGATGTTCAGGTAGCTCCCCTTCGACGGCGGCGGACCGATGCAGATGTCCTCGTCGGCGTAGGTGACATGGAGGCTGTCGCGGTCGGCGGTGCTGTGCACGGCCACCGAATGGCCGCAATGCCACACATGGTGACGTTGATAGGCGATGGCCACCACGCGCGACCAGACCTGCTCCAGGCCGGCGAGGATGGCATCGAACCCTGTGGGTGGGAGCTCTCCGTCCGTTGGGGGGTCGGC
>JANLWK010000026.1:0-1967 GCA_031364505.1 Candidatus Eiseniibacteriota bacterium
TCGCAGTCGGCCTCGTTCGACGTGTTCAGCGCGCCCGGCATCACGAACGGCCTGGAGGGGCCGCCGGCCGGTGAGGTCGCGTTCACGGCGTACGGGTGGGGTCTCACGACGATCTACACGTCCGCGCCCGACACCTGGCCGCTCGACGAGCCGACCTTCGCCCGCGTCTACCGCTCGCGCGAGCCGTTCTGGACCGTTCTGCGCAAGGGCAACAGGATCTACAACGTCTACTTCGGCAACGACCGCCAGTTCATCTATTCGCTGGGCTACGCGGTTCCGGGCGTGTTCGATCACCTGGTGCGCCTCGCCGAGCTGACGACGCTCGCGGCAGCCGGCTACGTGCTCGTGCTGATCGGGAACGGTCTCTTTACCGCGCTGGCGCGGGCCCGTCCGCGGAGCGGACGCTCGCTGCTGCGCGAGATCCGGGCGAGCTTCTACCGGAAGCTGTTCCTGGCGTTCGTGCTCGCGTCGATCTTCCCGGTGCTCATCCTTGCCGTCGTCATCCGAACCTACTTCGCCGGGCTGCTGATTGCCGACATCAAGGGCGAAGCGACCCGGACGGCGGCCGTGGCGCAACGCGTGATCGAAGAATCGGGCCTGCTCCTGCGCCAGGGGGCCGACGGGGTCAGCACTCCCTTGCGCGACGACGTGATGGTGTGGATCGGCCAGTTGATCAGCCAGGACGTGAACGTGTACGTGCAGGCGGATCTCAACGCCACGAGCCAGCTCTACCTGTTCGCGTCCGGGCTGCTGCCGACCCGTACCCCCGACGAGCTGTATCGCGCGATCGTGCTGGAGCGGCTCCCGAGTTTTGTCGGCGAGGAACGGATCGGCGACATCCCGTTCATGCTCGCCGCCGCGCCGGTGCGCAACGTCGGTCCGAACGCGATGGTCACCGTGCCGCTCGCCTTCCGCCAGCACGAAGTCGAGCGCGAGATCGACGAGCTGGACCGCGGCGTCCATCTCGCCGCCCTGTTCTTCATTCTGCTTGGCGCCGGGATCGGGCTCTCGATGGCCGAGCGCATCGCCGACCCGATCCGGCAGCTGACCCGCGCCACCGGGCGCATCGCCCGCGGCGACTTCGACGCGCGGATCGCCGTGCGCTCGTCGGACGAGCTGCGCCGCCTCGTCGACGCGTTCAACGGCATGGCCGCCGAGCTGAAAGCGCAGCGCGACCAGCTCGAACGCACGCACCGGCTCGAGGCGTGGGCCGAGATGGCGCGGCAGGTCGCGCACGAAATCAAGAACCCGCTCACGCCGATCCAGCTCTCGGCGGAACACCTGCGCCGCGTGCACGCTGACCGCGGCGCGCCGCTCGGGCCCGTGGTCGACGGCTGCGTCACGTCGATCCTCGGCCAGGTCCGGCTCCTGCGGCAGATCGCCGGCGAGTTCTCGAGCTTTGCCTCCTCACCGACCGCGCGGCGCGCCGCCGCCGATCCCGTCCAGCTCGTTCACGACGTCGTCGAGCCGTACCGCGCCGGGCTGGAAGGCCGGATTGCCATTGAGAACGAGGTCGCCGGTCCGCTGCCGCAGGTCCACGTCGATCGCACGCTCGTCGCCCGCGCCGTCGCGAACATCGTCGAGAACGCGCTGCACGCGATGCCGGCCGACGGGCGGCTGCGGGTCACGTCGGAGATCGAGGACGACCGCGTGGCGATCCGCTTCGAGGACACCGGCTTCGGCATGGACGAGGAAGCCCTGGGCCGCGTCTTCGAGCCCTACTTCTCGACCAAGACCACCGGCACCGGTCTCGGCCTCCCCATCGCGCGGCGCAACATCGAATTGAGCGGAGGCTCGATCTCGGTCGAGAGCGAGAAGGGCCGCGGAACCGCGGTCACGATCCGCCTCCCACTGCACGCGTAAAGAGCCACACCTTTCACTCGTCACGGACGGTCTCACGCGGAGCGCGCAGAGGAGCTGAGGCTGCCGAGGGATCTCTTCTCAAGAAAACAGATCTCTGCGAGCTC
>JANLWK010000029.1:0-7245 GCA_031364505.1 Candidatus Eiseniibacteriota bacterium
CCTGTGCTTGGTGTCGGCGGCCGCGGCGTCCCGCCCGGCGCGCACGCCGATCGTTTTGCCGATCAGTAACGACGCTTTTTAGAGCGCCGACAGCACGAGCAGCGTCACCGGGCGCGCCACGCGCGTGGCGCCGAGCGGCTCGTCGCGCGAATCCTCGCCGGTCGCGCGCGCGACGAGGTACACGGGCAGCAGCACGACCGACTCCTTGCACATCAGCGCGGCCACGAAGCACGGCACGGCGATCGAGCGTTCCCGGCCCGAGCGCGAGACGAGCAGCAGTGTCGCGACGGCGAGGAGCCCCGAGAGGATCTCACCGATACCCGAGACGGAATACAGCGCCGTGTAGATCGCGGGGTGCGTGCCGAACCACAACGCGCCCAGCATCGCGGCGAGCGGCGGCACGAACCGGCGGCAGGCGGCGTAGACCAGCGCCACCGTCGCGCCGTGCGCGGCGAGCGAGGCCACCCGGTACGGGAGCGGCGACAGCCCGGCGACACGCTCCATGAGATCGAAGTAGAGCTGCCCCGAGATCCAGCGCCACGGGCCGGTGAGCGCGGGGAGCAGGCCACGGGCGCGCGCGAGACCGGTGAAATCGTCCTGGGCGAAGAAGTAGGCGAGGACGCCGCGGAACACGACGAGTGCCGCGAGGACGGCGAGGCCGAGGAAGACGGCGTCCGCGGCGGTGATCCCCGGCACCGCGGGGAAGGGCGTCGAGCGGGACGCCGCGGCTCGCGAGGAAGCCGCCTTACGCGAAGCGGCGGTGGAGCGTGCGGGCGCGCGTGCCATGGGGCCGCCACCATAGCCGAGGCACCCGCCGCGCGCACGCACCGCGCCCCGGCGCTCGCGCCGGCGTGGCTAGAACTGGTGTTCTTCGGTCGAGCCGCGCAGGGCGGCCGTCGAGTTCTCGCCGCCGCTCACGACCTGCGAGATCTCGTCGAAGTATCCCGTGCCGACGAACGCCTGGTGCTTGACGGCGGCGTAGCCGTCGGAGCGGCTGCTCTCGAACTCGCGATCCTGGAGCGTGGCGTAGGCCGCCATGCCGGACTCGCGGTAGCCGCACGCCAGCTCGTACATGCTCAGGTTCAGGGCGTGGAACCCGGCCAGCGTGACGAACTGGAACGCGTAACCGTACGTGCCGAGCGTCTGCTGGAAGCGCGCGATCGTTGCCGCGTCCAGCTTCGCCGACCAGTTGAACGACGGCGAGCAGTTGTAGGCGAGGGGCTTGCCCGGGAAGCGCGCGTGGATCGCCTCGGCGAAACGCTTCGCCTCGTCCAGGTCGGGCGTGGAGGTCTCGCACCACAGCACGTCGGCGTAGGGCGCGTAGGCGAGGCCGCGCGCGATCGCCGCTTCGAGCCCGCCGCGGATCTCGAAGAAGCCTTCCGGCGTCCGGCTCCCGGTGACGAACGCGCGGTCGCGCGTGTCGATGTCGCTCGTGAGCAGCGTCGCGCTGTTCGCGTCGGTGCGGGCGATGAGCACGGTCGGCACGTCCAGCAGGTCTGCGGCCAGCCGCGCCGAGACCAGCTTCTGCACGAATTCGCGCGTGGGCACGAGCACCTTGCCGCCCATGTGGCCGCACTTCTTGGCCGAGGCGAGCTGGTCCTCGAAGTGCACGCCCGCGGCCCCCGCCTCGATCATCGCCTTCATCAGCTCGAACGCGTTCAGGTCGCCGCCGAAGCCCGCCTCGGCGTCCGCGACGATTGGCGCGAACCAATCCCTCACGCGGCCGTCGCCGTTCATGTGCGCGACCTGGTCCGCGCGCGTGAGCGCGCGGTTGATGCGCGTCACCAGCGCCGGAACGCTGTCGCTCGGGTACAGGCTCTGGTCGGGATACGTCTGCCCGGCGAGGTTCGCGTCCGCCGCGACCTGCCAGCCGCTGCAGTAGATCGCGGCGAGTCCCGCCGCCACCTGCTGCACCGCCTGGTTGCCGGTGACGGCGCCGAGCGCGCGAACCGGCGCGGCATGCGCCATCGCGTTCCACAGCGCCGTCGCGCCGTGCCGCGCGAGCGTGTGCTCGACGACGATCGTGCCCCGCAGGCGCACGACGTCTTCGGCGGCGTAGGGGCGGGTGACGCCCTTCCAGCGGGGATCGGACGTCCAGGACGTCCGGAGCTCGTCGGCGCTGCGCGATGAGGACATGCGGTGCTCCTGTAGGGTCGAGGCTCGGAATTCGGACCGTGTCGTGGCTAGATCGGATTGAACTGTCCCTGCTGGATCATCGATTCGCTCAGGCGTCGCGCCTCGCGAAACGTCGCTTCGTCTCCGGCGTCCCTGAGCGCCGACCGCTCGCCCAGCAGCCGCTCGAGTTCCTCGTCGAACACCCGCGTCAGCAGCGCCTCGTCGTGGCGGACGGTGCGATCGCCGTCCGTGACGGCCAGGCGGTCGGCGTGACGCACCCGCTGCGCCAGCATCAGCCGGTAGATGCGGTCGGTCGCCAGGTCTTCCATGTAGCCGTCGAGCAGGCTCGCCCCGCGGCCGTTGAGTACGCCGTTCCGGTACCGGATCGCCGTGCGCACCGCGGCGCGCGTTCCGTCGAGCGTGCGCCGCCCGACGCCATCGGGCCGCGGACGCAGGTCCGGATACCGCTCGACGCCGTCGGGCCGCCGCATGCCCTGGTTCGGGGCCGGGAACTGGCCCACGGCGATCGCGTTCTGATCGGGGTGGCCGGTCCAGGCGCCGTCCATCAGGCAGGCGGCCTCGTTGCGCTTGTCGCTCTCCAGCACCGCGAGGGCCCGCCCATTGATTTCGGCATCTTCGCGGCTCGGGTACAGCGCCGTCATTCCACCGATCGCCAGCGCGCCGCGGCGGTGGCAGAGGTCCACCATCAGGTGGCGCAGCCGCTGGAAGAACGGCACGTCGTGCGGAATCGTGTTGCGGTCCGGGAACACCCACTCGGGGTCGGCGAGGACGAAGTGGATGAGGCTCGCCATGTAGTCCCAACGCCCGAGGTTCAGCCCCAGGATGTGGTCGCGGAGGTGGTAGAGGAACTCCTCCATCTGGTAGGCCATCGGGTGCGATTCGACCAGGGCCATGCAGCGGATCGCGTGCGGCTCCCAGCCCCGGGCGCGAGCGATCGCCTGGAATACATCGCGCCACCAGAGGGCCTCATCGGCCGACTCCGATTTCGGAATGTAGATGCACAGCGGGTGGCGGAGCGATTCCCATTCGAGGCTGTGCGTGAGCAGTGCCAGGTCGAACAGCGAGGCCGGCGTCACCACGCCGTCCGGCAGCACGCCCGCCTGGGCGAGGTGGAGCCCGCGGACGCGATTCCACAGCACGGTCGGCGACGGCTCGATGCCGACGCGCCGCCCGCGCTTGCGGTCCTCGTACGTGAGCGCGCCCGCCAGCGCGGCGTGGATGTTGGCCACCCCCTCCATCAGGCGGGGCCACTGGTTTGCCATCGAGTCCTCGAGGTCGAGCATCACGCCCGGGGCACCCGAGTTCATCATCTTGACGACCAGCTCGGCGTCGTCGGCGGGACCCGTCATCTGGTTGCGCTGATCCTGGGCCCAGGCGGGCAGCTCGATGCGCCACTCGAGCCGCGCTGCGTCCGACGGCGGGAGGTGGTCCGGCAGGCGGCCGCGATGAGCCCCGGCGAGCGCCACCTCGCGGTGCGCGGCCAGCTCGTGCCGGCGCTCCGCGAAGGCCGCGTGGAGCGGCAGGTAGTACTCGAGGAAGCCGGCCGGCAGGTCCCGGTCGGGCGTGAACCCCGCGGGCGGATGGTTCATCCGTGAATCGGCGGTGATCATGATGCTCCCCAGCGATCCCCATGGTTCATGTCTCGGCCCACGCGCGATCCCGTGCCTCGGGGCCGCCCGGTGGTTATCGGCGATGCGGGCCGCGGGCGCAAGCGAGCGGCCCGCGGGGCCCGTAGGGGCCCATGGGGGGCCCGCAGTCCCGCCGGGCGGCGGCGTCGGAGAAGGCGACGAAACCGCTCCCGGGACGGCGCCCCGAGCGACGACTCGCGTTCCGCACGCTGGATGGCCGCGGCCCCGCGGGGCGCCCGATCCCAGGCCCGGCGCATGCGGAACGCGGTCTTCCCGGCGCGCGCCGGATGGGCGCCCTGCGCGGAACCCGGCGCGGCCGTGCGCGGCACCACGCGCCGCCCGGCGTCACGAATGGCGCGCAACGCGACGCGCGTGGGCGCAGTGTCATGCGCACGTCCGCTCGCGGACGAATCGACAAACGCATGTTGTAAATGCCGCGCACGCATACGGGAATTACTTCCCAATTTCTTGGGCGCGCGAACGTGATACGCGCGCGCATTCGTTGACATTACACGCGTTGCGTCAATGGTATGGAAACTGCGAAGTGTTTCCGTCACGGAGATACTTCATCCCGTCCATCCAACCGGAGGCATCATGCCGAACAACGCGCGCCGTCAAGGCGGAAATCGTCGAGGAGTCCGGATGCTCGCCATGGCTGCGGCGCTCGGGCTCGCCACCTTCACTCTCTCCCAGTGCCGCCTCGTGAACGACAGCATCACCGGCGTGGACGTCGGTTCCGGCCGGCTGTCCGGTCGTTCCACCTGCAAGAAGGCGTGCGAGGAGACCTTCAAGGCGCGGATGAAGGCGGAGGACGACCGGTTCAAGGACGCCAAGCGTGCCTGCGGCTCGAACAAGGACTGCAAGAAGGCGGCGGAAGACTCGCACAAGGCCATCGAAGAGGGCATCAAGGACGACAAGGAGAAGTGCAAGAAGGGCTGCTACAACGAGGGCAGCGGCAACGGCGGCCGGTAGACCTCGCTCCCCTGAAAACACAACGGGCCCGGCTCACGCCGGGCCCGTTTTCGCACCGTCTCGCCGGCCGGATCAGCCGCCCGACTTGAGCTTGATGACGTGGGCTTCGCGGATCGCCTGGCTGACGATCAGGGCGTTCGCCTTCTTCTCCGCCTCGGCCTTGCTCGAGAACTCGCCGAGCACGACCCGATAGGACGTCACGCCCCCGTCCGAGACGGGCGTCACCTTCGCCGTCAGGCCGGTCGAGCCCTGGAGTTTCGTCTGCTCGGCGTTCGCGCGGTCCTGGTTCAGGAACGTTCCGACGTCGATGCCGAACTTGCTCGGGGGAGGCGGAGGGGTGGCCGCGGCGCCACCGGCTGCCGCCGTCGCGCCGCCCGGCGCCGCTGCCGCCTTCGGGGGCGTCTTCGGCGCGAACTTCTTGAGCGAGTCCTGGCGCGCGGCGAACACGGAGTCCTCGGTCGCCTTCGAGATCGAATCCGCCTGCGCCTGTTCGGCGGCCGCCTTCGCCGTCGCCTCGGCCTTGGTCTTCTCCTCGGTCTTCGACTTCTGATAGGACACGAAGAACAGCCCGCCGAGTACGAGGATGCCGACGGCCATCACGACCGCGATGATGTTCGCGACGTTCGATTTCGGTTCTTCGAGCTCGTCGTCCTCGAAGCGCATCTTGCTGCGCAGCGTCGGCGGAAGGTTGCTCCGGCTGTCGCCGCTTCCGGGCGGCTTTGGATTCTCGGGTCGATCCACGATTTTGGCTCCTCGATCAGAACGCGCACCGCGGCGGATCCACTCCGCGCGCGGGTCGCGACGATGGTCCCGGTCGAACGCGCACCCTCACGTCGGCCGAGGAATATCACCCACCGGCGAGAGCGTGGCAAGCGCTCCGTTACCGGCCGGCGGACTGGACAACCAGGACCCATTCTGGCACCATCTTTCGCGTCTTCGATTGGCAGGTGATGTGCTGTTCGCCTTCTATCCGCCAGGGACTTCTCTGGCGGATATTGTTTGCGGGCCGTCTCGCGATCGAAGTATCGGTCAAGTGGACCGGGCGCGGCCGCCGCGTGAAGGCGGATGAGTTGGGGGTGCTGCCCCCAGGATTCAAGGAGTTTCAAGTGGCTCGTGGCACGGTGAAGTGGTTCAACGACGCGAAGGGCTTCGGCTTCATTTCCCAGGAAGGCGGCGAGGACGTTTTCGTGCATTTCTCGGCGATCCAGGGAGATGGTTTCCGGTCTCTGGCTGAAAACGAGGCCGTTGAGTTCGATGTCACCCGCGGCCCGAAGGGGCTGCAGGCGTCAAACGTCCGCAAGGCGTAAGGGCGGACTCGAACCACGCTGATCGATGATGACGAGGGCGGCGCCCCACCGGGCGCCGCCTTTTCGTTGGCCCCCGAAGCGCACCCATCCGCCCCCACCGCCTGGAGTCTGTCCGCCCGCGGCGGCTCATGCGCATGGCGCGGGTTGCCGATAACCTCGCCCTACGTTCCAGGCTCGGTTCATGGTCGGTTCAGGGCGCCGTGTTAGCATCCGCCGGTCCTGTGTGTTTCCCGTGACGCGGCGGAACCGGTCGAGCCCGGAGGTGAGGCATGGAAGGGTCGCCTTCGACGAGCCGCGCCGCGCTTTCGGCGCCGGCCGTCCTCGCCCTCGCCGCGATTCTGCTCGCGGGTGCGGCGCTTCGGGTTCCCCACCTCGGCGGACCGATCGACGAGCCGCACGCCTGGCGCCAGGCCGAGACGGCGCAGTTCGCGCGCTCCTTCTACCGCGACGGCATCGACCTGCTGCATCCCTCCGTGTGCTGGCTCGGTGGGCACCGCGCGCTGGCGCTCGAGTTCCCGCTGCCCGAGGCGGTCGTGGCGCTCGGTTACCGCGCCGCGGGCCGCGAGTGGCTCCCGCTCGCGCGCATCTTCAGCCTGCTGTGCTATCTCGGCGCGGCCGCGTACCTGTTCCGCATCGTGTCCATGCTGTTCGGCTCGGCCGCCGGCGCCTGGTCGGCGATCGTGTTCCTGGTGCTTCCGCTCGGTCTCTACTATTCGCGCGCGGTGCACGTCGACCCGGCGGCGCTGCTGTGCGCGCACGCGGCGTTCTTCTATGCGCTGCTCTTCTACGAACACGGGGGATGGCCGAACGCGGTCCGTGCCTCGATCTGGGCGGCGCTGGGGTTCCTGATCAAGGCGCCGTACCTCTTCTATCTCGGCCTGCCCGTGCTGGCCTGGATCGCGACGCGCTTCGCGTGGCGCCGGGCCCTCGTGCTCGTGCTGGCGGCCGTGCCGGCGATCGTGGCGTTCCTGTGGTGGCGGCAGCACGCGCTGCTCGTGAACGCTGGTGTGCCCGACTGGGGCTTCATTCCGGGGTTCAAGGCCGACTTCGCCAAGCACGTAACGGGCAGCGCCTCGTGGTTCTACGGCACGCCGGCGGAGCGGCTCGATCCGCACACCTGGCGTGTCATGGCGTACCGCGTGTGGCGTGAGGTCGCGACCCCGATCGGCGTGATGCTGCTGCTGAGCGGCCTCGCCACGGCG
>JANLWK010000032.1:0-4164 GCA_031364505.1 Candidatus Eiseniibacteriota bacterium
GGCCTTGTCGAGCCACTCGAACGCTTGGGTCTTGTCGCCGAGCAGCGCGTAGCCCACGCCGAGGTTGTACATCACGGTCGGGTTGTGGCCGATCGCCTCCGACCGCGTCCACGCGTCCACGGCGTCGCGATAGCGCTCGAGCGAATACTGGGCGTGGCCGAGCCGGTACCAGAACCGGGCGTTCTGGGGCTCGCGGCGCGTGAGCGCCTGGTACGCCGCGCGCGCGGCAGTCCACTCCTTGCGCTGGAAGAGCGAATCGGCGGACTCGGGGGTCACGGCCGCGGCCAGCGCGGTCGTCGGGGCGGTCGCACAGGCGAACGCCAGGCAGGCGACATAGAGTGACAGGCGCATGTCGGAACGTCATCTCCATCCGGTCGGGAAGTCGGCGCGCGGCCCGGGGTCCACGTCAGCCCATGTCGGCCCGCGACGCGGACGACTCGTAACAGAAGGCGTCGCACGCCGCGAGCCCGCGTACACGAGCGCGGCACGGCATGCCACGAAAGCCCAGGGCGCCGGGATGCCCTAGGTCGAGAGTGCACTCGTGACCCGCCCGTGCCCGCTGGTCCGGGTCCTGTGCCGAGCGGCTTGACCCTCGCTCGGCACGGGACCATGCTTTGGTGGTTCGGCTGCATGATTCGTCACGCGTGAGGCGCTCGACGTGAACGCACCTCTCCACCGGTTCCGTGCCTGGGCCAGGCGGCTCGTCCTGCCGCTGTCGCTCGTCCTCGTGGCGAGCCTGGTGGTGTCGGGCCTGCATCATCATCGTGACGACGGCGCGCGCCACGCGTGCGCCGTGTGCGCGACGGGACACGCCCCGGCGCTCGAGACCACGGCGGGCTCGGCGTCGCCGCGGCTCTTGCCCGTCGGCGATCGCATCATCGCCGCACCCCCGGGCGCCCCGCGCGACGCCGAATACTCCCTCCACTCGAGCCGGGCACCTCCCTCCGCCTAGCCGCTCGATCGCGCGCGATACCCGCGCGCCATTCCTTCGATGCCGTCGTGGCTTCGCCGCGCGTTCGCGCGCGCGAACCCGCGCGCGTCACGTCGTATCGGTCAGGAGGGGACCCTCATGTCACGCCGAATGCGTTCGGTCGCGAGCAGGCTCGCGCCGCTCGCCAGTTTGGTCGCGGTACTCGCCGGCATGCCGGCGGCCGCGCCCGCTCAAACGTCGACGACCACGATGTTCTCGAACCTCGCGAACCCGGCGATCGGGATGAACGCCCTGTTCTCCGCGCAGGCCGCCCACAATTTGGACGAGCCCTACGGCATGCGATTCGACGAAACGGAGATCAGCCTCGTGTCCGTCGTCGATCCGTACTGGACGTTCACGGGCGACATCGTGTTCACGGGAGAAGGCGACGTCGACCCCGAGGAGGTCTGGGCGCGCAGCACGAACATTCCCGGCATCCAGGTCACGCTCGGGAAGCTCCGGGGCACGTTCGGAAGGCACGGCCTGCTTCACACTCATGCGTTCCCGTTCATCGAGCCGCCCATCGTCATGGCGAACACCATCGGCGCGGAGGGCTTCACGGATCCCGGAGCCGAGGTCGCATGGCTCACGCCGCTGCCCTGGTATTCCGAACTGACGGGAGGCGTCTACCAGGCGATCGCCGCCGACGACGAGCACCCGCTCGATTTCGGTTCCACGCGGCACGACAACATTCCGCTGCTCGGGCACTTCAAGAATCAGTTCGACCTGGGCGAGGCGACGACGCTCGAGATCGGTCAATCCGCCCTCCAGGGCCGGAGTGTCGATGGGCACCGGCATTTCGCCGTCGGGACGGATGTCACCGTGAGGAATGTACCCGCGACGAATTCGAACCGGCGTGGATGGATCCTGCAGGGCGAGTACCTCCAGAAGGGCGCATCGGCCGGCGGGACGACCGTGCGCGAGCAGGATGGCGGATACGCGTCCCTTCAGATTCGCCTGTCCCAGGTCTGGTGGATGGGAGTTCGAGGCGAACACGCTCGCCATAGCGTTGCCGACTTCCTCATCGACGACGTCGGCGCGCCGCTCGCCGGCCGCATGACCCGCGTGTCGGCGAACGTCGCATGGGCGCCGTCCGAGTTCTCGTTCGTGCGACTCGAGTACAGCCATGCCGACGCCGACGCCGACGCCGGGAACGGCGTCACGCCGAGCGACGACCGCCTGATGCTGCAACTCAGCTACACGATTGGTTACCACCCCGCCCATGCGTATTGATATACGCGCCCGGAGGGCGCAATCACTCTGCGTGTTCAACGCCCCAATTTCACCCCATGAAGGGGGGCCTCGCATGAATCTGAAGCGCATACTCATGGCACTGTCGTTTCTGTCGGTAGCCGTGCCCGCACCCGCGGTGGCGGACTTGAAGGTCGCCACGTCGCTCACCGATCTGGCCTCCGTCGCTCGATTCGTCGGTGGGACGCACGTCACGGCGCAGAGCCTGTCGCGCGGCTACGAGGATCCGCACTTCGTCCCGGCCAAGCCGAGCCTGATGAAGGCGATCCAGCATGCGGACGTATTCGTCTCGACCGGCCTCGAGCTCGACGCGGGCTGGCTGCCGCTCGTGCTTCCCGGGAGCCGGAACCCGAAGATCCAGCCGGGCGCGAAGGGCTTCGTCGACGCGTCGCAGGGCGTCGACGTGCTCGAGAAGCCGGCGGGCACGGTCAATCGGGCGCAGGGCGACATCCATCCGTTCGGCAATCCGCATTACTACGCCGATCCGAAGCGCCTCGAGGTCGTGGCCGGCCACCTGGCCGAGGTCTTCGCGAGGCTCGACCCCGCGAACGCCGCTGATTACGCCGCCAACGCGAAGGCGTTCAACGAGCGCATGGACGCGGCGCTGGTCAAATGGGAGAAGCAGATGGCGCCGTACCGGGGCGCCTCGATCGTGACCTATCACCCGAACTTCGTGTACTTCGCGGACCGGTTCGGACTGAGGCTCTTCGGTACGGTCGAGCCCAAGCCGGGCATCCCGCCGAGCCCGCACTACGTCAACGAGCTCGCGGAGCGGATGAAGCAAGCAGGTGTGCGCGTCGTGGTGGCGCAGCCGTACTACAACGCGGACGCCGCGAAGCAGGTGGCGAAGCGGGCCGGCGGCGTCGCCGTGCCGATCGCGACCGAAGTGGGAGGGTCGCCCGGGACCGACGACGTGTTCGCGAAGTTCGACGTCCTAGTGTTGTCCGTGGCGGGAGCGCTCGCCGCGACGTCGGGAGGCTCGCGATGAACTTCCTCGCGGTCATGGCGCTGCCGTTGCTCGCGTGCCTCCTGCTCGTGCTCATGCTTCCCGCGCTGGGCCGTCACGTGCTCGCCCGGGGAGTGATCTTCGTGGACCTGGCCCTGGCGCAGATCGCGGCACTCGGCCAGAGCGTGGCATTCCTGCTCGGCGCCGATCCCCACGACCCCAGCACGTACTACTGGTCGTTCGGGTTCACGCTGCTGGGGGCCGCGCTGTTCAGCTTCCTGTGGGATCGAGAGCACTCCGTGCTGCAGGAAGCGTTCATCGGCATCTCGTTCGCCGTGGCGACGGCGGCCACGTTGCTGCTGCTGTCGACTGCACCGCACGGCGCGGAGCACGTCAGCGGGGCGCTGAGCGGCGAGGCGCTGGGATGGGTGACATGGAGAGACATCGCGATCATGGCCGCGCTGTTCGCGATCGTCGGGGCGTTCCTGTACGCCCGGCGGCGGACCCTGATGCGGTGCTCCGAGGATCCCCGTGGCGCCCGGCGGGACGGCGTGTCCGTCAAGCGATGGGACTTTCTCTTCTACGCGGCGTTCGGCCTGGTGGTCACGAGCTCGGTGAAGGTCGCGGGCGTCCTGGCGGTGTTCTCGTACCTGATCGTCCCGATCGTGTGCTCGACGCTGCTGGGCCGGAGGGGCCGCGCCCAGCTCGCTTGGGGCTGGGTGATCGGATTCGTGATCTCCGCCCTCGGCGCGGTGCTGTCGTACGCGAAGGACTGGCCGATGGGGGCCACCATCGTGTGCCTGTTCGGAGTCACGGTCGCCGTCGTGTCGCTCTCGGTCCGGATGAAATACGTCGACGAGCCGGCGGGGTAATCAGGCAGTGGCGGTAACCCCCGGGACCGGCGGGGGCGCGAAAACTAGGTGCGCTGGCACCGCGCGGCCCCCGGGGTCACGCGCGGGTAAGCCCCATCTAAAGCGGCGCGGCGTTAGGCCCGCGG
>JANLWK010000083.1:0-2695 GCA_031364505.1 Candidatus Eiseniibacteriota bacterium
TGCCCGTCGCTCACCGCGCGCCGGTGATCCTGAACACCTTGCCGCCGAGGTCGAGGACGTATAGCTCGCCTTTGGCGTCCTCGCCGAAGGCGGTGGGGGTGAGGTGCTGGTTCAGCGTCCAGTGCGTCAGCTCGGTCGAGCGCAGGTTGCGCTCGCGGAAGCTCTCGATCCAGCCGCCGCACTCGTCGGCGTAGAAGTAGAGCCCGCGCAGCGACGGGACCGAGCCGCGGTAGACGTGGCCGCCGATGACGCAGCACGCGCCCTTATGTGAGTAGTCGAGGATGGGGACCCACGGCGCGGGGTCGATGCGCGTGTTGCGGTCGTACACGTGCGTGCCTTCGTAGGCCTTCCAGCCGTAGTTGATGCCGCCGCGCCGCGCGGGGGCCACGTTCACTTCTTCCCATTCATTCTGGCCGACGTCGGCGACGAACAGCTTGGTGCCCGTGGGGTCGAAGGCGATGCGCCACGGGTTGCGCACGCCGTAGGCCCAGATCTCGGGGCGCGCGTCCTTGCGCGTGGCGAACGGGTTGTCGGCCGGGATCGCGTACGGGCTGCCGCGGTCGACGTCGATGCGCAGGATCTTGCCGAGCAGCGTCCTCAGGTTCTGGCCGTTGCCGTGCGGATCGCCGCCGGACCCGCCGTCGCCGAGCGGGATGTACAGCATGCCGTCGGGACCGAACAGGACCTGGCCGCCGTTGTGGTTCGAGTAGGGCTGCTCGACGGTGAGGATGCGCCGGGCGGAAGCCGGATCGGCGGCCTGGCGGTCGGCGCGCACCTTGTAGCGTACGACCTGCGTGGCGCCGTCGGTGTCGGTGTAGTTCACGAACAGCAGCCCGTTCTCGGCGTAGCGCGGGTGGAACGCGAGGCCGAGCAGGCCCTGCTCGTTGGCGCGGCTCACGAGACCGGTGAGATCGAGGAACGGCGGCGTCTTCACTTTGCCGTTCTCCACGATGCGGATCCGCCCCGGCTGCTCGACGACGAAGAGTCGCGGGTCGCCCGGGGCCGAGCACAGGTCGACCGGGCGGCGGAGGCCGCTCGCGACGAGCGTGAGCCTGAGATCGGCGGCGCGCACGAACGCCGGCGCCAGGCAGGCGAGTGCCGCGAGCAGGGCGATCAGCCAGCGGCGGCGGCGCAGGCCTTCGTTCGAACGCAACGGGGCGCGCCAGACGATGATCACGGGATCTCCTGTGAGGGCGGGGCGAGCAGCGTGTCGAGCCGCGCGGCGTCGGTCGCATGGACGTGGCCGTTCGGCTCGTACACCGCGTACCACACGGAATCGCCGCGAGTGCCGAACGTGCGCTCGAAGCGGACTTCGCGCACGGCCGGCACGAACAGGCGGACGGCGAGCCCGTCGGACAGCGCGTCGCGCACGTTCGTTTCCCAGTAGCTCGCGCGCGTCGTGTCCTGGCCGGCGGCGCGCTGGCGGTCGATCGACGTGGGCGACCAGAACACCAGTGTCGTCGCACCCGGCAGGGCCACGCGTCGCAGGTCCGTGAGGGCGTTCGCGGCGATGCGGGCGCGGTCGACCGAGGGATCGGAGCGCAGCTCGGGGTCGATGAAGGGGTAGGTCTCGATCTTGTGGACGAGCAGCGCGGCGTTGACGGCGAGCGCGGCCGCGACGACCGTGAGGATCGCGCCGCCGGCCATGCCGGCGCCGATGCGCGCGCGCACCGTCTCGGCGAGCGCCGCCACGCAGACGGCGGCCCCGGCGAGGGGCGCGTAGAGGTAATAGTGGTACGTGTGGTTGCCGAGCGGCAGCACGGGTGCGAGGAACAGCAGGAACAACGCGCCGCCATCGATCCATCCGCGGCGCCGCAGGTCGGGTACCGCACAGCCGATCAGCCACACGGCGGCGAGCAGCATGCCGTCGGTGAACACCGCGGGCTCGATGCGGTCGGTGAACGAGCGCACGAGGGGTAGCGCGATGCGTGACGTCCAGCCGAGATACGAGAGCAGATTGTCACGGAGCGTGTGGTCCCAGTGCATGGAGTAGGCGGCCGAGGCGTCCAGCCCGGCGCGCACGCCGAACGTGTTGCCGATCAGGAACGACGCGATGTAGAGCGCCGACAGCACGAGCAGCGTCACCGGGAGCGCCACGCGCGTCGCGCCCAGCGGCTCGTCGCGCGAGTCCTCGCCGGTCGCGCGCACGACGAGGTACACGGGCAACAGCACGATCGACTCCTTGCACATCAGCGCGGCCACGAAGCACGGCACGGCGAGCGAGCGTTCGCGGCCCGAGCGCGAGACGAGCAGCAGCGTCGCGACGGCGAGGAGCCCGGACAGGATCTCGCCGATTCCCGAGACGGAATACAGCGCCGTGTAGATCGCGGGATGCGTGCCGAACCACAACGCTCCGAGCATCGCGGCGAGCGGCGGCACGAACCGGCGGCAGGCGGCGTAGACCAGCGCCACGGTCGCGCCGTGCGCCGCGAGCGAGGCCACTCGGTACGGGAGTGGCGACAGCCCGGCGACACGCTCCATGAGATCGAAGTAGAGCTGCCCCGAGATCCAGCGCCACGGGCCGGTGAGCGCGGGGAGCAGGCCGCGGGCGCGCGCGAGGCCGGTGAAATCATCCTGGGCGAAGAAGTAGGCGAGGGCGCCGCGGAACACGACGAGTGCCGCGAGGACGGCGAGGCCGAGGAAGACGGCGTCCGCGGCGGTGATCCCCGGCACCGCGGGGAAGGGCGTCGAGCGG
>JANLWK010000089.1:0-10325 GCA_031364505.1 Candidatus Eiseniibacteriota bacterium
GACCCGAGACGCCCTCGTTCCCCTTGCCGCCCACGCCGGACGGCCAGGACACCGAGGTGTTCGCGCCGACGAGTTCCTTCCACGAGCCGCTCACGGCGGACAGGTACGTCGTGAAAATGTTCGTGGTGCCGCTCCCGTCCGAGCGATGGACGGCGAGGATGGGTGCGGCGGGCAATGCCACGCCCGGGTTCGTGGCGGCGATCGCCTTGTCGTTCCAGCTCGTGATCTTGCCCAGGTAGATGCCCGCGACGAGCTCGGGCGTGAGCTTGAGCGTCGCGGAGAGGCCAGGCACGTTGTAGACGAGCGCCAGCGCGCCTCCGAGGGTCGGGATGTGGAGTACGCGCCGCGGCATCTCCTTCAGCTTGTCGTTCGACAGCGCCGCGTCGCTCGCGCCGAAGTCCACGGTGCCGGCCTTCATCTGCTGGATGCCGGCGCCGCTGCCGATCGACTGGTAGTTGATCTCGACGCCGGTCTTCGCGTGATAGACCTCGAACCACTTGGAATAGATCGGGTAGGGAAACGTGGCACCCGCGCCCGTGAGGGTCTGGGCGCGCGCGCAGCCGGCGACGAGTGCGCCGGACGCGAGCGAGACGAACAGTGCTGCCGTGAGGGCCAGCGTCGGGATTCGGTGACGAATCATCGTATGAGTCTCCTTCCGCATCAGGATTGGGGCTTCGCGAACCGGTAGTAGAACGTGACGCGCGCCTGCAGATCGTGGTGCGCGGGTGCGACGGCGGTGCCTTTCGCCAGGTATTGCATCGCCTCGACGTTGGGCATGATGTGGACGTCCTTGTACGGCTGCCAGTCGAGCCCCGCGATCCACAGCCGCGAGTCGACGCGATTGCTGGCGCGCTGGTTGCTGATCCAGTGGTCGACGCGCGCGAACACCGCGACCGTCGGCGTGAGCGTGCCGCGCGCGAACAGCGAGACGCCGCGCGGTTCGGTCGTCGCCGCGGGTCCGCGATGATTCACGCGCACGAGTCCCTCGGCCCCGAGCCCCATGCGGCGAAACTCATACCCGGCGAACAGCTTCCAGGTGGCCTGGTCGTTGTTCACCTCGAGGCTGTCCGTGTTCGTGGCGGCCCGCGGGAGCAGGTTCACGCGCAAGGCCTGGTAGTCCGCGTACGGCTCGATGCGCAGATCGCCGAGGCGAATGGGCAGGCTCGCGTAGAACTTCTTGAAGCGGTCCGTCTCGGGCTTCTGGCCGTTCCCATCGCCGATCATCGCCGTGTAGCCGATGCGATGATTCGTGTCGACGAAACCCTTGAGGGCTATCCCTAAGTCGGACGATGAGGCGAGCCCGCGGAAATCGGCGATCGGTTTCTCGATCGAGCGATAGCCCCAGAATTCCTCGGGGTTCTCCCACGTGGGCGTGTTGATGACGCCGAAGTACAGGTCGCCGCGCGGGATCACGCTCTTCGCGAGCATGTAGGCGTTCTTCACGAAGGGCGCGATCTTGCCGTCCGAGGTGAGCGCCTTGCCGTCCACCTCGAACCGCACGCGCGTCGCGTAACGGACCGACAGATCGTTGTCGAGCTGGAAGTACACGCGCCGCACCTGGACGCCGTTCAGGTCCTTCGTGATCGACTTCGCGGGATCGAGGTTGGCCTGCCCCTGGTCGGCGCCCGTGGCGGTGTAGACGTGCCTCGTGTCGCCGCTCACGTTGTAATAAGTGTCGCCGACCAGGTAGCCGCTGATACGCCCGCGCGGGAAGTCCGGCGGTGTCGCGACGACGGCGACATCCGGCATCGGCGCCTGCACCGCGGGCAGGTCGGGCGCGGGATTGCGCGTGCTGTCCGCCCCGCCGGGGTACGACTGCTGGGCCGCACAGGGCCATGCCCCGCACAGGGCGGCTAGAACCAGCGACGATCGAAGCGACACGATGGCTCCCTTCGAACCGGATGCCGAGCGGGAATCGCGGCATCACCGCGACTCGAGCGATACGGGCGGACGCGCAGGACGCCCGTCGGCCCGGACGCTAGCCCGCACGGGTTGCCGGAACGTGATCGCGCTGTTACCAGCGCGTTACAAGTTGCCGGAATGTCCACGAAACGACCGGCTAACCCTCCCGCGGCGCGCGGGCACGCGCCCGGGCGTTCTCGAAACGGCGGCGGCGGCTGCGGAGTGCGCTATCGCGCGCATCCCTGAGGACGCGGTCGTAGTCGATGCCCGCGCGGCCCACGGCGGTGGGCCACGATCCGAACAGGCGTCGCGCCCGCGCGTAGAGGGCCGGCTGCGTCTGGTGCACCCGGAACAGGCCCGATGCGTCCGCCGCGAGACGACGGATGCGGTCGAGCACGTCGTCGGGCGCCATCTCCAGGGGGCGCCCTGGTTTCCGCTGGAACGCCGCGCCGTCGCGGATCTCACCGGTGGTCACATGACACTCCATCCTGTCGAGGTCGAACGTCCGCGCGTTGCATGGCAGACGCCATGGAACACCCGATGCGATGACGGGCCGGTTAACACCGCATGACCGCGGCGGAAAAATGAATCGCCCCAGCGTGCAGCGGAGCCGGGGGCGCGGATGGAGATCGCTGCCGTGCAGGGCGCGTCGAAACGGGCTGTTACCCGCCGTCAGGACTCCTGTCCGAAGTCGGAGTGCCACTCAATCGTCCGTGCTGTAGATCTTGAACCGGCCCTTGCGCTCGGCGATCGCGCGCAGCCACGTCATGCGGATGGTCCGGCCTTCGTCGTCGATCGCCATGAGGCGCACGCGCAGGTGCAGGCGGAAGTTCCTGTAGAGCGCCGTCGAGTCCGACTCGAGCGCCAGGAACGTCCAGTCCTGGCCGCCGTGGTCGCCGACCGCCCCGGAGACGCCCGAGCGCAACCGCTGGTCCAGCGAAGTCCAGCCGTCCTCCCACGTGAGTCCCGTGATCGGGCGGCTCTGCGGGAACTCGCGCCACATGATGTCGCGGAACTCGTCGTCGCAGACGCACAGCGCGAGCAGCGAGTCGCGGTCGGAGTGGTGCAGCGCCCGGCAGGCGAGGCGGCCCAGCTCGTCGAGGCTGCGGGCGCCCCCGGCGAACGGCCGGGAGACGAGCGGCGCGTTCGCGCGCCGGCCAAGCGTCACCGCGGTCGACTCGGGATCGACGATCGGATACCAGCCCGGCGAGTCCTCGAGCCGGTAGCGCGGCGCGGTGGGCGCGGCGGCCGGCCTGGACGACGCGCGCGGAGTCGCGGCGAGCGCCGCGGACGCGAGGGACGCGGCGAGCGTGAAGGTGGCAACGACATGAATACGGCGTGCGAGGCGAGAAGTCGTCATCATTTCCCCGGGTAGGAGAGGGCGATCGAGTAGCTGCGGCCCTTGCGCGTCGAAGACTCCTCGAGCGCCCCGTGCATGCGGCGCACGAGCGGGTCGGTGAGGTTCTTGCCGGCGAGCTTCACGCGGAACAGGCCGTCGATCGCGAACGCGGTCGTCGCGTCGAGGCTCGAGGTGGGTTGCTCGTACGTGTCGCCGAGCGGGCCCTCGCCCAGCTCGACGAGACGCCGGCCGGTGAGCCCAAAGAGCACGCTCGAGTCGAGGCCCCAGCGCGGCAGCGAGTACGTGAGCGCCGCGTTCGCGAGCACGTCGGCCTGGCCCTGCAGCGGATGCTCGTCGGAGCCGAGCCTCGTCACGCGCTCCTTGAGCCTCACGTTCGAGCGCACCCACGTGGCGTTCGAGTTGACCGACAGCGCCTTGAGCCGTCCCCACGCGCGGCCGAGACCGAAGCGCGCCTCCAGTTCGAGCCCGTAGTTGCGTCCGCGGTCGGAATTGCGCGGGATCAGCAGGTTGGGCGAGCCGCCCTGGATCTGTTGCTCAATCGGCTCGTGCATGTCCTTGTAGAACACGCCCGCCGCGAGCACCTCGGACAGGTCGGGGAACACCTCGAGCCGCAGGTCGTAGTTGTCGATGCGCGCGCGCTTCAGATTCGGGTTGCCGGCAACCTGGTATCCGCCGACGTACTCGAGCGCGGGGCTCGACGACAGCTCGTTGAGATCGGGCCGCGACACGGTGCGGCTCGCGGCGGCGCGCAGGTTGATCGCGTCGTTCGGGCCCCACGTCAGGTTGCCCGACGGCATCCAGTCCGCGTCCTCGAGCCGGCCCTCCTGCGTGACGATGTCGGGGAAGAACAGGTCGTAGCTGATGACCTCCTGCAGGCTCTTCTCGACGCGCACCCCGAAGGTGCCGCGCAGACGCCGTCCGAACGGCACGTCGGCGCTCAGGTAGCCGGCGTTCAGCCTCTGGCGAGCGCGGTAGTTGTCGACGCTCAGCGTCGTCTCCTCGACGTACGCGGTTCCGCTGTTCACGTTGAACGTGCTGTCGGCGAAGATCTCCTCGGGCGTCTTCGACTTGCTGCCCTGGGTCGGCGCGTAGAGGTTGAATCGGCGGTAGTAGTTGAAGCGCCGCTTGGTGTCGTGGTCGTAGCCCGCGGCGAGCTTGCCGTTGCCGAGCGGGCCCAGGCGGTACGGCACCGTCGTCGAGACCGAGCCGCCGCGGCCGAAGTCCTTCAGGTCGCCGAACTCGTGCACGCCCTGCGACCCGAGCACCCAGCGCGTGACGTTGCCGGGGTAGTACTTGAGGTCGTAGATCGTCTCGCGGCGGTCGGGCTGCTGGCGGCGCGCCTCGGAACCCGTGAGCTTCCAGTCCAGCCGGGCACCGAGCAGGCGCCGGATCTCGTGCGAGCCGCCCAGGGTGCCCGACAGGATCGAGCGCTGCGTGTACATCAGCCGCGTGGCGCGGTGCCGCAGGTACGTGCCCGTGAGCCCGTCCTGGCGGTTGTGATCGGCGCCCTGGTAGATGCGCACCTCGTCGTCGGCGCTGTTCGTGTACAGGCCGCGCAGGCTCAGCGTGTGGCGCGGCGACAGCCGCAGGCTGAGCCCCGAGACGCCGCCGAGCTGCACCGACTCCACGTCGCGCGTCACGGCGTAGTCGTACAGTGTGTCGGCGCGGTCGTTGAACGAGCGCGCGGACGAGGCCTCGTGGTCGAAGACGCGCGAGTAGTTCCACGACTGGATGACCCCGAGTGGGCGGCCCAGCAGCTTGAACTCGTCGCCGTACGCGATGCCGTACGTGCCGTTCGGAATGTTGCGATCGGGCGCCGGCGTCCACACGTTCTCGAATGTCCGGCCGATCTCGGCGAGCATCGCCTTGGAGAAGCCGAGCGTGGGGTCGTCGCTCTGCGCCAGCTTGCGCCCGCCGGTGAGCGCGTCGACGGCGTCGGGGACGCGGCGCGCGCGAGCGCCGAACCCCCACACGTCGGCGCCGGTCGACACGTAGCTGAGACGGTCCTTGAACGTCACCCCCTCGGCGAAACTCTGCGACATCGAGACGCTGATCGTGCGGGCCCCGGGGAAGTCGCGCGTCTTCACCTGCACGTCCCCGCCCCCGAATTCGCCGGGACGGTCGGCCGTGTAGGTCTTCTGCACCGTGATGTGGTCCAGCAGGGCGGCGGGCAACAGGTCGAGCGGCACGACGCGCTTGTTCTGCTCGGGGCTCGCGATGCGCACGCCGTCGACCTCCGTCGAGCTGTAGCGTTCGCCGAGGCCACGCACGAACACGTACTTGCCGTCGGTGACCGAGAGCCCCGTGACGCGGCGCAGCACTTCGGCGCCGTCCTTGTCGGGCGACCTGCGCACTTGCTCGGCGCTCACGGCGTCCCCCAGCGATGCCGCCTTCTTGCGCGCCGCCAGCAGCGACGACTCGGTGTTCGTGCGCGCCTTCGCCTCGACGACGATCTCTTCCTGCTGGATCGCCTCGGGCCTGAGCGCAGTGTCGAACGGCGTCAGCCGACCGGCGACGATCTCGATGCCTTCGACGCGCCGCGTCGCGTAGGAGATCGCGCGGATCTGGAGCGTGTAGCGGCCCGGTGCGGCCTCCATGAGATACGTGCCGTCGGCGTTCGTGAGCATGCCGACGCGGCGCAGCGTGGTGTCGGCGGGCAGCAGCGCGATGTCGGCGAACCCGATCGGCTCGCCGTCGTCGGTGCCGACGATGCGCCCCTGCAGCTTGCCGGTGGGGCCGGCATGCGCCGGCCCCCCGAGTCCCAGGACGATGGATGCGGCCGCGAACAGCGTGAGCGCGCGCATCAGTTGACGTGCGTGATCTTGCCGGTGGCTTCGCCGCTGCGAGACTGCACGCGGTAGTAGTAGATGCCGCTCGGCGTGTCCTTGCTCATGCGCCAGACCATGCGGTGTTCGCCGGCCGGCAGCTCGCCCTGGGCAAGCGTGTCGACGCGGCGTCCGTCGGCCGAGAAGATGTCGACCGACACCGGCCCGGATTGCGGTAGCACGAAGGCGAAGCTGACCTGGTTGCGGAACGGGTTCGGCTGGCTGCGCGCCACGAACACCGTGCCCGAGGAGACGGGCAGCTCGCCGACCGCGTTCGCGAGCTGGCAGAACGATGCGCGGTCCGCCGGGATCGCGGCGCAGTGGGCGTTCCACGTGGCGTCGTGCTCGACCCACAGCGCGCCCGACTTGTAATAGGCGACGATCGAGTTGAGCAGCGTGTACGAAACGCCGCGGCGCCAGTGCGCGCCCGAGACGCCACCCGGGTACAGGTCCGTCACGCCCGGATCATCGACGCGCGGGTCGCCGACGAACGTGGAGTTCGCGAGCTGGTTGAACGAGCGGCCCGAGCAGAACACCTGGTCGAACGGCGACGTCTCCGTGTTGTCGGCCTCGATGCCCTTGTCGCCGAACTGGCCGCGGCTCTGCGAGTACTCGGCCGACGTTCGGATGATCACGAACTGCGCGCGATTCCGCGTGCCCATCTGCGTGTCGTAGCCGTCGTCGTGGCCGTCGATGCCGACCAGGTGCGTCTGGTCCGACGTGCCGCCGAACCACTCGAAGCAGTCGTCGTCGCCCTGGAACGCCTGGCAATAGTCCAGGTGCGTGTTCTTGCCGACCGCGCACATCGTGAACGAGTTCAGCTCGTTGTTCGGCGAGCGCTCGCGGCCCGCGTACTCGACCCGGACGTACCGCAGCAAGCCTGAACCATCGTTGTCGTCGTTGCCGCCGTAGAAGCCGATCGTGCCGCCCTCGGCCGCCGCCGAGTCGCCCAGGCACGAATTGACGGCGTTGGTCCTCGCGTAGCCGAGCAGGTAGATGCCGCCGCAGTCGCCATGCGCCATGCCGCCCGGGTTCTGGCCCGACGTGATGATGATCGGGTCGCACGCGGTGCCCACTGCGTGGATCCTGCCGCCGCGCTCCACGATGATCGTGCCGACCGACGCCCGGTCCTCGAAGATCACGACCCCCGGCGCCACCGTGAGCACACCGCCGATCTTCACGCGAAGCTGCCCGACCACGCGGTAGTTGCTGTCGGGCGAGAAGTACTGGTGCGGCGAGAAGATGCTCACGTTGTTGTACGTCGCGAGCGGGCGCGGATTCGGCATGCCGGCGAGATGGATGTCCTGGCGGTTGGCGCCGGTCGAGTCCCAGTACGTCCAGCCCTGCGTCCAGTCGGCGGCGGTCGGATCGAGGGCGCCAGCGTAGCATGTCTGCTTGAAGAACCCGTCGTTCGGGACGACGACGGCGTGACTCGCGGCGGGGCTGCCGCCCGGCGGCTTGAAGTTCGGGATCGTGTTCGTGTGGTAGAGCGCGTTCGACAGCAGCGGATCGGTGTAGTGGTTGTGGGTGTACGTCGCGGTGCCGAGCACCGCGGCGCCGTATCCGACCGGGCAGGCGCCGGTGGCGGGCGTCACCGAGACGAACTGGTCGGCGAGCGTCTGCGCCGGGGTCGCGTACTTGTTGTTGAACAGGATGTTGCCGTCGTAGATCAGCTGAGCCGACGCCGTGCCGCAGGCGGACGCCGCGATCGCGAGGGCGACGCAGCCGCGACGCAGGGCCGAGCGCGCGCGGTCCGATGAGAATCGCATGATGCCTCCGACGTTGAGTGTGAGTGCGTGCGTGCGGCGCGCGGCGCGCGTGGGGCGCGGCCGTGCGATCCCGCACGAGGCTCAACATACGGAGGTACCTCGTTCGTTCGAATGACGCCGGTGTGACCGTCGGGTAAAAGCGGAGGAGACGCGATCAGCCGTCGCGGGACGTCGAGGGTTCCGGCAACGCGATCCGGAACACGCTGCCGCGGCCGGGCTCGCTCGTGAGGCTCACTTCGCCGCCGTGGAGCTCGGCGATGTGCTTGACGATCGCGAGGCCGAGGCCGGTGCCGCCGCGATCGCGCGAGCGCGCGGGATCGACGCGGTAGAAGCGCTCGAACAGCCGCGCGTGGTGCTCGGGCGCGATGCCGGGGCCCGTGTCCTCGACTTCGATCCACACGCGGCCATCGCGCGCCGCGGCGCGCAGGGTCACCGTGCCGCGCTCCGAGTACTTGATAGCGTTGTCGGCCAGGTTCGTCACCGCCTGCTCGACCCGCGCGCGTTCGGCGGTCACGTGCAGCGGATCGCCGGGCTCGACACGGAGCACGAGCCCGCGCCGCGCGGCTTCGTCGCGGCTCGCGGCCGCCACGCTCACGAGCAACGCGCGCACGTCGAAGTCTTGGCACTCGAGCGTCGCGTCGGGACGCTCGAGCGCGGCGAGGCTCAGCAGGTCCTCGGTCATCGCCTGGAGCCGCACGGCCTGGTCGCGGATCACGGTGACGAAACGCTCGCGGTTCTCGGCGTCGTCGAGCCCGCCCGCGAGCAGCGTCTCGGCGTAGCCGCGTAGCGAGGTGAGCGGCGTGCGCAGCTCGTGCGACACGTTGGCGACGAAGTCGCGGCGCATGCGGTCCAGTCGTTCGGGCTCGCTCAGGTCCTGGAGCACGAGCAGCACGCCCGGCACGCCCACGGCCGGCAGCGGTGTCGCCTCCGCGCGGATCGGCCGCTCGGCATGCGCCCACAACGTCAGCTGCCGCTCGAGCACGCGGCCGGCGTCACGGCTGGCGCGCGCCAGCTCCAGCAGGCCGGCGACCCGCACCGCATCGGCGAACGGGGTGCCCGTCGCGACCGGCCGTGGCAGTCCCGTCAGCTCGGCAAAGCGGTGGTTCATGTGGCGCACGCGGTCCTGCGCGTCGAGCAGTGCCACGCCGTCGCTCATGTGGGCGAGGATGCGCTCGCGTTCGTCCCGCTCCTCGCGCAGCGCGCGCAGCTCCACTCCCCGCGCGCCGTCGAGGCGGCGCACGGCGCGCGCGACGGGCTCGAGCGCGCCACCGGCTGCGTCGATCATGCCGGCCGCGAGATCGCCGTCGGCGACGCGCCCGATGTCGGCCGCAAGCTCACGCGCGCGGTCGCGGGCACGGAGGGCCATGAGCACCGCCACCAGCGCAGCCACGGCCGCGCCGCACGCCAGGAGCAGCAGCGCCGCGGTCACGCGCTCATCCGCGCGTGCCGGCGGTCCACTTGTACCCGGCGCTCAGGACCGTCTCGATCGGACCCGGCGCGTCGCCCAGCTTCTGGCGCAGGCGGCGCACGTGCACGTCGACCGTGCGGGTCTCGCCGAGGAAGTCGTAGCCCCACACCTTGCGCAGCAGCTCGTCGCGCGACAGCACGCGGCCGGGGTTGCGCGCGAAGAAGCGCAGCAGGTCGAACTCGCGGGGGGTGAGTGCGAGCGCCCTGCCGCGCCAGGTCGCCTCGCGCGCGGAGTCGTCGAGCCGGAGCGGCCCGGACTCCAGCGCGCCGGGAGCGGGCGCCGGATGGGCGCGACGCAGCAACGCCTGCACGCGCGCGACCAGCTCGCGCGGACTGAACGGCTTGGTCAGGTAGTCGTCGGCGCCGTGGTCGAAGCCGAGCAGCTTGTCCATCTCGGCCGCGCGCGCCGTGAGCAGCAGCACGGGCAGATCGCGCGTCGACGGCTCGCCGCGGATCTCGCGCAGGACCTCGAGGCCGTTCCGCCCGGGCAGCATGAGGTCGAGCACCAGGGCATCGGGGCGCGAGGCGAAGATGTCCTCGATCGCGCGCTCGCCGTCGGCGGCCGTGGCGACGCGGAATCCCGCGCGTTCGAGGTTGTAACGGACGAGGTCGCGGATCTCCTTCTCGTCCTCGACGACCAGCACCAGCTCCGGCATGGCCGCGAAGCTAGGAGTGCCAAGGGCCCCGGGTCAATCGCGCATCCGATTTGTAACTCCGCGGTAACACGCCGGCCGCGGTTCTGCGATACGATTGACGTTTCGCACCGTGATTCCGCACCCGAAACGCACGGCCGAGCCCCCATCGGACGCCCCATCGGACCCATCGGACCCATGGCCCCCATGACCCCCATGACCCCCATGACCCCATGACCCTGCACGAACGCACCGGCGCCCTGTCGCTCGACCGTCTCGGGCCCCCGGACCTGGTCGAGGTGTTCGGGTTCCTCGACCGCGAGCCCGTGATCAACGTCTACCTGCTCGCGCTCACCCTGCGCGACGGGCT
>JANLWK010000198.1:0-35358 GCA_031364505.1 Candidatus Eiseniibacteriota bacterium
TCGCCACCTGGATCGCGTGCCGCAGCGACTCGGCGATGTCCGGGCCGCCGGTGCGGTACTCGCGGAGCACGCAGTCCACGGCGAGCTGGCTCGCGACCTCGCCGGCGAGCGCCCCGCCCATGCCGTCGGCGACGACGAGCAACACCCCCCGTTCGCGCAACTCCGCGGGGTCGGGGATCCAGACGCCGAGGCGGTCTTCGTTCTGGGTGCGGCGCAGCCCCAGGTCGGTGGCGGATCCCACACGAACCGTCATGCCGTTTCTCCGCGGCGTCGAACGGCGTCGAGCCCGAGCGCTCGAGACGCGGCGGCCTGGGCTATTCGAGGACGACCAGCCGCCGGGTGAACACCCGGCCGGCCACGTCGAGACGATAGTAGTAAACGCCCGCCCGGACCAAATGACCGCCGTCGTCGCGCAGGTCCCAGTCCGCGTCGTGGAGCCCGACCTCGGCCGCGCCCGAGGCGAGGATACGCACGCGCCGGCCATGAACGTCGTACACATTCAGGCGCAGCACGCCCCGCGCGGGCAGCGCGTAGCGCACGCGCGCGCGCCCGAAGGCGGGATTCGGCACGGCCGCCGCGAGCTCGTAGGCGAGCGGCCGCTCGGGGGCCGCGGCCGGCGACACGCCGTTGATGACGACGGATCGCGACTGGGCAGTACCCCAGTTGCCCGCGGCGTCCCGGCCGCGAACCCACAACGTGCGGATGCCGGGAACGAACGACTGCGTCGGGAGCGACGCCGTCACGTCCACCGACACGGCGCCGAAGGATCCGGACATCGGCGTGCCGGTGCCGGCGGGCTTCGCCGTGACGCCGAGGCTCCACTCGGCCGCGGTCACCGTGCCGCCGCCCGTCGTGAGGTCCGTGACGGTGGCGCTCAGCACGCACGGCTGCTGGTTGTCGATCGGATCGGGCGAGGGACGCACCGAGCCGGCGGTCACCACCGGCCCCGCGGCATCACCGCCCGCGTGCACGATCGAGAACACGGCATCGCTCCGGTCCACCGTCGACAGCGACGGCGAGCCGTTGTCGGTGATGCGCGCGCGGACGAGGCCCAGAACGGTGTTCGGCAGCCCGCTCACGTCCCACACGAACGGCGACGGCCCGGCGCTGGCCGAGATCGTCGACCACGACTGGCCACCGTCGAGCGAATACTCGAGACGCCGGTTCGCGACCCCGGTGCCACCCGCCGTCGACTCGGTCCACGTCACGGTCGTGGTCGAGGCGGACAGGACCTCGCCGCCGTTGGGCGCCGTCACCGTCGCGTGCGGCTTGTCGCGGCCGACGAGCCACACGATCGTCTTCTGCAGTACGTCCTCGCGGATCGGCGACGGATCGTTCGTGGGATCCATCGCCGCCCACTCGAAGTACATGGTCGCGAGCTTCGTGTGCGCCCCTCCCCACACGCCGATGCCGGGAACGCCCATCGCCGTCGTGCTCTCCCAGCGGAACCCGCACGCATCGGGCGAGGCGTCGCCGCTCCGCCAGTCGGTGTTCGAGGTTCCGCTGGCGGGCAGGCTCGCGACCTCGTCGCCGGCGGCGCCGGCGCGGAACGGCGTGTACGACGCCCCGCCCGTGTAGGCGCCGCTGATCGGATCGGCGGCGACACCCGTCACGCCGCTCCAGCTCACGGGATCATCGAGGAACGCGGTGTGCAGCGCGTTCCCCATCCAGTTGGAGCGCGCGGAGGTGTAGTACGGCGACGCGGGATCCATGTTGGCCCAGGCGACGTCGTGCCCCACGACCGCCATGCGCCCGCCGCCAGCGAGATAGGCGCCGATCGAATCGCGGGCGGCGTCGGTGAACGGCGGATAGTGCTCGACGCCGTTCTGCCACCACACGGCCTTGTAGGACCGCAGCCCGCTCGCCGTGCTCCCCAGCATCGGCGCCTCCGACAGCTCCCGGCTCCAGACGTCGCAGGGCCAGCCGGTCGCGGCGAGCGCCGTGGCGTAACGGTCGCTGCGCTCGAACTCGACGCCGTCGTACACGAGCAGCAGGTCGGACCGCGGATCGACCGAGAACTTGTAGTGGGCGCCCCCGCGGTCGTCGCGCGTGACGTTGCCGACCGGGTCCAGCGACTCGACGTCGAACCAGTAGGTCTGGCCGATCGTGAGCCCGGTGAGCAGCATGCCGTGCTGCATCGTCGTGACGGGGTCGCGCGGCGTCGCCGAACCGAGGGCGGCCGTCGGGCCGTAGTAGACACGCGAATCGGCGTCGGCGCTCGTGGTCCACGTGATCCACGCGGCCCCCGAACCGGCGCCCGCGGCGAGCACGCTCGTGATGACCGGCGCCTCGATCTCGACGCGCGCGGTGGAGACGATCGGCGTCGCCGTCGAGGCATCCACGTAGGTGGCGGTGATCACGTCGCCGTGCGAGACGCGCAGCACGCCGTCGCCCACCGTTCCCGCGACCGGCGACAGCAGGATCGACCCGTCGAAGCGGTTGTTGACCCCGGTGAGCGTGACCGATTCGCCCCCCGGCTCGGACGTCGACGCGATCGACACCGAAATCGGTGAGACCGCGTCGGCGTCAGTGACGTGCAGGTGGACCGTGCCCGCCGCACCGTAGGTGGCGCGATCCAGGCTCATCGAGCCGGCGCCGCCGTCGATGCCGCCCGTGACGGCGAGGCCGAACGCCTGCGGGCCCGCGGGAACGTCGTGCGCCTCGACGCGCACCGTCCAGACGCCGGTCGTCGGAACCAGCACGCGAACGCCCTCCTCCACGTTGAGCGAGTCGCGCGAGCCGCCGGTGACCGAGGCGGCGTTCGCGAACACGTTGCCGCGGTAGACGAGCGCGCCCTTGCTCACCCTGAGGTCGAGATCGTTGACGAGTTGGAGCGCCGCGGCGGGATGGCCGGGATAGTCGGTCCAGCACAGGCTCACCTTGAGCGGCATCGAGGTGTTGACGACGTTGACCTGGAACTCGATCGCATCCCCGGTCAGGAGTCCCTGGGTCTGGTCCATGAGCAGCAGGCGGCGCGCGTCGCCGGCGAGGTACAGGGCGCTGTCGGCGCAGATGCGGCCCCAGCCGACGTTCATGTCCGGCGGCGCCGAGTTCGGGATCTGGTGCACGGCGGAGTTGATGCACATCGCGCGCATCAGCGCCGCCGAGGGCGCGAAGGCGTTGCCGGCGACGCGCGTTCCAGTCGGGTACCAGCCCTCGGTCAGGTACTGGCGCATGAGCGCCGCCGCGCCGGCCGCCGCGGGGCACGCCATCGACGTGCCGAACAGCGGCGCGTAGGTGGCCGAGTCGGTGGTGGCGGAATACACGCTGACGCCGCCGCTCACGCCGCCCGGCGCGAGCACGGTCGGCTTGATGCGGCCATCCTGCGTGGGCCCGCGGCTCGAGTAGCTCGCGAGCGCGTTCTCCTGCGGGAACCCGTTGCCGGTGGCGCCGACGCTGACGCAGTTCTTGGCGGTGGCCGGCGAGCCCATCGTTCCCGCCAGCGTGCTGTTGCCGGCGGCGAAGAACGCCAGGTAGTCGGGATGGCTCCACACGAACTCGTCCAGCATGTACGAGTCGATCGTGTAGGCGCCGTTCACCGCCGCACCCCACGAGTTGGACGAGATACGCGCGGCCCCGCCGGCGTTACCGGCGTACGACGGCGCGAACAGGTCGTTCAGGTCGGGCGGCGACACGATGCCGCGTCCCTGCGCGGCGCCGGACAGATCAGTGAACCAGAGCTTCGCCTCCTTCGCCACGCCGTCGCGCGGGCTCGTCGACAGGGCGTCGTCGTTGCCCGCCACCGTGCCCGCGGTGTGCGTACCGTGGAACTCGCCGTGGTCGCCGAACTCGATCGACGCGAACGGCGCGCCCTGGAGGTAGGCGATCACCTTGCGGTGGCCCGGGAAGCTGCCGAAGCCCGTGATCGGCACCGCGGGATCGCGGAACGCGAAGTGGTTCGTGTTGAGCCCGGTGTCGGACGTCATGATGACCTGGCCCTCGCCGTGGAGCCCGAGGTCCCACAGCCGCCGGTTGTTGGTGGTGCCCGTCTGGACGATGCCCTGCACCAGGTCGTTGAACGTCTCGGCGCGCACGCGCGGTTCCACCCACTCGACGTCGGGATCGCGCGCGAGCGCCTCGGCCGCCGCGCGGCCGCCGCGCACGCGCAGCACGCGCCGCCCCGCGGCACCAGCGTCCTCGAGCACGTCGGCGCCCGCCGCACGCGCGGCCGCGCCGACGCGGGCCGCGTCGCCGTCCGGGAACACGAGCACGCTCAGCTCGCCGGCCGTGTCCCCGGCGATGCGCGGGCTCAGCTTGTAGGCGGGATGGAACGCGCCCACCCAGGCGCCCGGTGCCGCGAACGACAGCTCGCGCCGCGCGTCGAGCCGGATGAGAAACGCGTGGTCCGGCACGTAGGCCACGACGAGACCGCCGCCCGCCTCGATGGCGCGGCGCGTGGAGTCGGCATCCGCATCTGCGAAGTAGACGATGAACGAGCGCTTCGCCGGCTTCACTGAACCGGGCGCCGACTCACGAAGTCGCGCATCGATGGCGGGCTCACCGAGCGCCGGATCGAGCGTGAAACCCGACTCGAGCCGGATGCGCGGGTTCGCGACCGGGGGCACGGCGACCCTGAGCCTCGTCACCGCGATGCCGGGCGGCGCGACGCCGCGGCGCAACGACGCATCGGCCGGCGCGGCGGCGGCGCGGTCGGCATCCACGTGCGCGCCGTCGGACACCGGGCGCGGACGGGAGGCCGCGGGCGCCGCGGCAACGACGAGCCCGGTCGCGACGACCAGTATCGTCGTGGCGAGCGCGCGCGCGATTCGCATGACTCCTCCCCGGTGGCGTGGCGGCAGGCTGCAGTCGAGTCAGGATGTCGGAACGGCGTTGGAATCGAGTATTACACGAGCCTTAGGGGCGCACCTCAGGCGCACCCCGGGGGGAAAACGGGGGTGCGGCACGGATGTCTATTATCGCAGACGGACGGGGCGCGGGGATATGCCAAACGCCGCCGCGAAAACCGGGCTTCGGACCGGCGCAGTCCTAGCGCACGGCGGCGCGGGCCTCCTGCCGCATCAGGTGGATGGCGAGGCCGTCCACGTCCTCGGCGGCCTCGCCGATCGCCTCGGTCACCGTCGGGTGCGCGTGAATCGCGCCCGCGAGCGCCTGCACGTCGAGGTCGGCGCCGATCGCCAGGGCGCACTCGTGGATGATCTCGCTCGCCTTGGCGCCGATGATGTGGGCGCCGAGCAGCTGGTTCGTGCCGGCGTCGGCGACGAGCTTGACGAAGCCCGCCGTCTCGCCGTCGGCGATGTTGCGGCCGTGCGCGCGGAACGGGAACCGGCCGATCCTGACTTCGCGGCCCCCGGCGCGGGCGTCGCGCTCGGTCAGGCCCACGCTCGCGATCTCGGGACTCGTGAACGTCGCGGCGGGAACGGCGCGCCAGTTCGTCTGCGCGGGGTGCCCGGCGATGATCTCGCTCGCGGCCTTGCCCTGGGCCGAGGCGAAGTGAGCAAGCTGCTTGATGTCCGTGACGTCGCCGATGGCGTAGATGCTCTTGACCGAGGTCTGCAGCCGGTCGTTCACGACGACCTTGCCGCGGTCGCCGCGGGCGACGCCGACGGCTTCGAGTCCCATGTCCGCGGACCACGGCCGGCGCCCCGTCGCGACGAGCACGCAGTCGACCTCGACCGCGGCCCCGCCCGGCAGGGCGAGCCTCACCGCGTCACCGGGGCCATCCTTCACGCCCTCCACGCGCGTGTTCAGGTGGAGATCGATCTTCTGCTTCTTCATCTCGCGCTCGAGCGCCTGGGAGATCTCGTCGTCCTCGCCCATCACGAGCCGCGGCAGCATCTCGATCAGGGTGACCTTCGTGCCGATCGACGCGAAGAAGCTCGCGAACTCGCTGCCGACGACGCCGCCGCCGAGCACCGCGAGTCGCGCGGGCTGGGCCGGCAGGTCGAGCGCCTCCTGGCTCGTGACGATGCGCCGGCCGTCGATCGTGAAGCCGGGCGGCACGGACGCCGTGGCGCCGGTCGCCAGCATGATCGACGTGGCCGACAGCTCGATGGCGCCGCCCTCGCGCGTCTTCACGGTCATGCGGTTCGCGCCCGTGAGCGTCGCCGCCCCGCGAACGATCTCGACGCCGCGTCCCTTGAGCAGCACGCCGACGCCTCCGGTGAGCTGCTTCACGATCTTGTTCTTGCGCTCGAGCAGCCAGTCCCAGCGGATGCGCGGCTCGCCGACCTCGATGCCGTACTCCTTCGCGCGCTTGATCTGCTCGTAGAGATGCGCGGTCACGACCCAGGCCTTGGTCGGGATGCAGCCCCAGTTGAGACAGGTGCCGCCGAGCTCGTCCTTCTCGACGACGGCGGTCTTGAGACCGAGCTGGGCGGCGCGGATGGCGGCCACGTAACCACCGGGGCCGGTCCCCACGACGATGAGATCGAAGTGCTGGACGTCGGGCATGGAAAGCGCTCGGGATGAGGGTCGTTGCGAGGCGATGGGGGCGATGAGGCGCCCAGTCTAGCGCATCTTCTGGCGCACGCGCTCCATCGAAGCCGTGAGCGCCTCGCGCACGTCGGCGGACGGCGCATGGTCGAGCGCCTGCTGGTAGTACCGCAGCGCCTCGGCGGGCCGGTCGTGCTGCTCGTTCACGATTCCCAGGTTGAACAACGCCACGGGCTGGTGCGGATCGCGCGCGAGGGCGAGGGTGAAGATGCGCTCGGCCTGGGGCGTGTCGCCCAGGTTGTAGTAGCAGACGCCGAGATCGACGAGCGCCGACACGCGACTCGAATCGCGGCGCACCGCCGCGCGGTAATGGATGATCGCCGCGTCCCAATTGTTCGTGTCGTACAGCACGTTGGCGAGCGCGATACGGGCGTCGATGTTCGACGAGTCCCGCGCCAGGGCCTGCTGCGCCGCGTCGGCGGCCTGCTGCTGGTCGGGTTTCGCCCCCTCGACGGCCACGGCCTGGCGCGCGCGCTGCCGGTTCGCGTCGATCGCGGTCCACAGCAGGATGGCGGTCAGGACGGCGCCGAAGAACAGCCACAACGGCACCGACTGGGCGGCGAGCGGCGCCCCGCGGCGGACCGGCCGCCGGAGCGGCCGCGGGCCCAGGTCGATCGGCTTGGGAGTCGCGGCCTCGGGGACCGCGCCCGGAGCCGGCACTTCGGGCGCGGCGGGCGCCGCGCCGGGCGTCATGCGGGCGAGGGACCGCAACGGGTAGTTGCAGGCCTCGCACGACTCGGCGCCGGGCGGATTGGGATGGCCACAGTCGGGGCAGCGTTCGGACATGCCCGGGACTATAGGGAGGCGCCACGAAGCGCGGCAAACCGCGGCTGTCACGAGCGCGTCACGCGCCGCAAAGGCGCTTGTGGGGCGCCGAGACGCGATGCTAGCGTCGCGAACACTCATGCGCGCCATCCGGAGTCTCGCTGCCCTGCTCGCCGTCGCCCTGCTCGCCCTCGCCGCCTTCGGCGTGGCCGCCCACGCGGAGGAGACGCGGCTCGTGCTCCTCCATACGACCGACCTCCACGGCTCGCTCACCGCCTGGGACGACCTGACGAACCGCGCGGCGAACCGCGGGCTCACCCGGCTCGCCACGATCGTCGACACGTCGCGAGCCGCCGGCCTGCCGCTGCTGCTGCTCGACGCCGGCGACACGATCGAGGGACCCGGCATCGAGACGTTCCACGCCGTCTCGGACACCGGCTCGCTCGATCCGATGATGCTGGCCATGACGCGCATGGGCTACGACGCCATGGCCGTCGGCAACCACGAGTTCGACTTCGGCCGCCCGGCCCTGGAGCGCGCTCGCCGCCAGGCGTCATTCCCGTGGCTCGCCGCGAACATCCTGAACGCCAACGGAAATCGTCCTTTCAACGCATCAGTGGTCAAGACGGTGGGCGGCATCCGCGTAGGCATCGTCGGTCTTTGCACACCGGCCGTGCCGTTCATGACCGACCCGGCCAACATTGCGGGTTTGAGGTTCGAATCCCCCGTCGACGCCGCCACGAGCGAAGTCACGCGGCTGAGGATGGATGAACACTGCGATGTGGTGGTGTTGCTCGCGCATACCGGGCTCGAGCGGGATACCGCCTCGGTGACTGCCGCGCGCCTCGCGCACGTCCCGTACTCCCCCCCCGCGCCCGACGAGAACTGGGGCTACCGGCTCGCGACCCAGGTGCCCGGCGTCGACGTCGTGTTGCTCGGCCACACGCACACGACGGTCGGCACGACCGTGGGCGGCGTGGTGATCGCGCAGGCAGGTCGTTCCGGCGAGGGACTCGGCCGCGTCGAGCTGACGCTCGCCCGCGCCGCCACGACCGAGCCGTGGCGCGTGACGCGGCGCTTCACGACGCAGGTCGCCGTGCGCGGCGACACCCGCGACCAGGCCGCGGTGGCCGAGATCGCCGCCCCCTACCGCGACGCGACGCGCCAGGCGTTCGACCGCGCCGTCGGCACCTGCACCGGTAGGCTCGCGGCGCCGAACGGCCGGCTCGCCGACAGCCCGCTCTGGGAGCTGATCCATCGCGCTCAGCTCGAGGCCACGGGCGCCGACGTCTCGCTCGCCGCGCTCTACACGCCGGAGGCCGCGATCCCCGCGGGCCCGGTCACCGTACGGCAGCTGATGCGGCTCTACCCGTACAACAACACGCTCGGCGTGGTGAAGCTGACGGGCGCCCAGCTGCGTGACGTGCTCGAGTACGCGGCGTCGCTGCTCGCGCCGTACACGTATGAGCCGGGAGCGCCGACGTGGTCACCGGGCGCCTCGGCCGCGAACTTCGACGCCGCGAAGGGCGTCACGTACGAGATCGACCTCGCCCGACCCGAGGGCGATCGCATCGTCGGCCTCGCCCGGCGCGGCGCGCCGCTCGCGGACGGCGAGTCGCTCACCGTCGCGGTGAACAGCTATCGCGAGAACGGCGGCGGCGGCTATCCGTGGCTCGCGAAGGCGCCCCGCGTGTGGGCCACGGACCGGCGCATCCACGAGCTGCTCGCCGACTATGCCGCGAAGCACCCGCTCACGCCGGAAGCGTTCGCGCCCGGCTGGCGCATCCGCCCGGAATTCGTGGCCACGCCCGAGCGGCCGCTGGTCGAGCGGCTCGTCGCCCACGGCGTGCTGACGAAGGACGCGGCGCACGACTTCGCGGCGACCACGGCGGCGAAGCGCGGCGACGTGGCGTACTGGATCGCCCGCGCGTTCGACTGGCGCGAGGCGAAGCGCTCGAACGCGTTCGCCGACGTGCCGGACTCGCTCGCGCCGTGGCTCGACGGGCTGATGCGCCGCAAGGTGCTCGGCGCCGACGCCACCATGGAGCGGCTGCGTCCGTTCTCGCCGATGATCCTGCCCGAGGCGCTGGACTGGTGCGAGCGGGCGGCGCGCAGCGCCGGCTATACGCTCGCGCCCGCGCTCGACTCGGACTTCCGGCGCGGCCTGCTGACGGGCACCGGGATCCGCGACGCGTCGGCCGGCGACACGCTGACCGGCTCCCAGATGCTGGGATTGATCGCGAACCTGCGCTACCCGCGGCTGCGCATTCTCGAGACGACCGACTTCCATGGCGCGATCCTCGCCGGCAGCCGTGACCGCCGCAGCGGGCGCCAGCTCGGCGGGTCGGCCGTGCTCGCGGCCTGGGTGGCGAAGCTCACCGCCGAGAATCCGTACGGCACGGTGCTCATCGACGGCGGCGACTGCTTCCAGGGCACCATGATCTCGAACCTCCAGTTCGGCCGGCCGGTCGTCGAGCAGATGAACGCGATGCGGTACACGGCGATGGCGATCGGCAACCACGAGTTCGACTGGTCGGCCGACACGCTCGCCCGCCGCGTCCAGGGCATGCGCTTCGCCGCACTCGGCGCCAACATGACCGAGCGCAAGTCGCACAGGCGGCCGAAGTGGGTGCGCGCCGACACCGTGGTCACGCGCCTGGGCCAGCGACTCGGCGTGTTCGGCATGTGCTACGACCGCACGCCGACGGTGACGCTGGCGGCGAACGTCGCCCACCTGAGCTTCGAGGACGACTCGGCCACGGCGGCCCGGCTCGTGCCCCTGCTCGCCCGGCGCGCCGATCTCGTGATCGGCGTGGGCCATATCCCGGCCGAGTCGGACTCCACGCGCGCCGCGCGGAGCGGCAACCTGCCGCGCCTCGCCCGCGGGATTCCCGGCGTCGCGGCATGGTTCGGCGGCCACAGCCACAACCTGGTGAGCGACCGCGTGAACGGGATCCCGGTGATGATCGCCGGTTCGCACGGCGAGGCGGTCGCGGTGTGCGACCTGACCGTCGACCCGGTGGCGCACCGCGTCGTCGATTCGCGCTACGAGCTGGTGCGCACCTGGGCCGACGAGGTGACGCCGGACTCGGCGATGGCCGCCCGCGTGCTCGAGTGGAACGCCGAGGTGGCGCCGATCGCCGCCATGCACGTGGGCGAGAACGCGAAGCCGCTGCGCCGCAACCGCGGCGGCCAGAACGACGTCGGCTGCCTCGTCTCCGATGCGATCCGCGCCGCCTCGGGCGCCGACATCGCGCTCCAGAACACCGGCGGCCTGAGGGCCGACCTGGACGCGGGCGAGATCACGAAGGGCTCGGTCTACGAGGTCATGCCGTTCGACAACCAGATCTTCCTCGTCGACCTGACGGGCGCCGAGGTGCGGCTCGCGATCGAGCAGGCCCTGCGCCGCAACCGCGCCACGCAGGTGAGCGGCATCCGCTATGTCTACGACAGCTCACGCCCGGCGCTCGACCAGGTCACCACGATCACCGACGAGCGGGGCGTACCGCTCGATCCCGCGAAGACCTACCGGGTGGCGATGAACGACTTCATGGCGACGGGCGGCGACAGCTACGACGCGCTCGCCGGCGGGAAGAACCGCGTGAACACGCAGCGGCTGATTCGCGACGCGCTCGAGGTGTACATCAAGCAGCAGTGCGCGACCGGCCCGCTCGACTACGCGGCCGACGGCCGCGTGACGCGCACGGGCGCAACGGACGCACCCTAGCGTTCGCTAGTTCTCGGCCCCCGACGACGCCGCGCTGCCACCGGTCGTCCTGGGTTCGGAGCCCAGTCCCACGCCGGAGCGCTCGAGGAATGCGCGCACGCCCTCGGCGAGCTGGCGTCCGATCTGCTTCTGGAACTCCGGATCGCGCAGCAGCTTCGCCTCGGTCGGGTTGTTGATGAATGCCGTCTCGACCAACACCGACGGGAACTCGACCGACTTGAGCACCGCGAAGCCGGCCTGCTTCACCCCGAGCTGCTCGAGCTTGCGCACCGCACCCAGGTGGCCGAGCAGCGTCTCGGCGAGCAACTGGCTCTGGTGGAGCGCCGACGAGCGCTTGACGTCGTAGAGGATGTTGACCAGGTCGTCGTCGGCCTGCGATGACACGCCGCCGACCAGGTCCGCGGCGTTTTCGACGTCGGCCAGGTCTTGCGTCGCCTGGTCGCTGGCCCCCCGCATCGACAGGAAGTAGACCTCGGTGCCGCTGCCGCTGCCTCTCCGCTTCGACGAGTTCGCGTGGATGCTGATGAACACGTCGGCCTTCATGCGCTCGGCGATGCGGTAGCGGTCGCGCAGCGGAATGAAATAGTCGCCGTCACGGGTGAGCGCCGCCTGGATGCCCGGAATGTCGTTGAGCGCGTCGGCGAGCGCCTTCGCCACGCCGAGATTGACGCTCTTCTCGAGCACACCGCGCGGCCCGCGGGCGCCGGTGTCCTCGCCGCCGTGGCCGGGGTCGATCGTGATGATGCGCGCCCTGTCGCCGCGTTTGCTCGCGACGATGCGGGCGATCTGGTCGTCCTGGGCGCGGCCGCCGCTGGGCTTCGTCACGTCGACCACGAGCCGGAACGGCTTGTCGTCGCCGGCCGGCAGCGTGAACACGCGGAAGCTCGTGTTCTCGGTGAACACGAACGTCAGCCGGGCGCCCTCGGGGCCGGCGTCGATCAGCACGGAGTCCACGGCGCCGTCCGCGACGCGAAGCATGGAGGGGACGCGGGGTGACCGCTCGACGTTCTCACCCGGGATGCTCACCGCGAGTCGCGGCGTGCGGCCCGAATCGGGAGCGACGGGCACGATCGCCGAGGAGAAATCGAGCACGAAGCGCGTGTTCGTGGGCGCGGACCACGTGCGCAGGCCCAGCAGCGTGACGCCGCGCGCGAGCGGCGTCACCGGATTCGCGGGGGCGCCGGCGGCGGCCGCGCCCGCCACGAGCGTGACGGCCGCCAGGGCGAGCGTGAGGATGCGGATGCTCAGGTGTCGGGTCATGGTCGCGTCGAACCCTCCGTGGCCGCGCCGGGAGCACATCGTGTGCCCCACGGAACGTGGCCGGGACGCGCGACTCCGTATCGTGGCACCGGTCGCGCGTCCCGCACCGACGTCACCAATCAATCTACTCCGACAGCCCCAGCGCCACGAAGCGCGGCGTTCCGTTGCTCAGCACCAGCAGGGCCGCGTGCTTCCGCGATCCCTTCAGATCCTTGAGCGTACGCATCAGCGCCGTGGCCGTCGTGACGGGCTTGCCGCCCACCTGCTCGATGATGTCGCCCGCCTGGAGCCCGGCATCGTCGGCGGCACTGCCGTCTTCGACGTCGGTGATCGCAACGCCCGCATCGGTCTTCGCCGCGCGCTTCTCCTCGGCCGTCATGTCGCGCACCTTGAGACCGCCGAGGCCCGCGAGCGCGGCCGGCCCCGTGTCGTCGTTCGCGTCCGGCACGTTCTGGGCGACGCCGTCCTTCGGCCGCTCGGCGAGCAGCACGTTCAGGTCGACGCGCTTGCCGTCCCGCAACACGGTGACGGGCACACGGGATCCAATCTTGGTATCGGCAACCTTGAGCCGGAACTTCGGCACCTCGCTCACCGAGAGACCGTTGAATTCGACGATGACGTCGTTGCGGCGGAACCCCGCCTTCTCGGCCGGGGTGCCGGGCAGCACGCTCTGGACCAGGATGCCCTGCTGGACGCTGAGCCCGAAGCCCTCGGCCAGCTCCGGCGTCAGCTCGGCGAGCTGGATGCCGAGCCAGGCGCGCTGAACCTTGCCGCTGGCGAGCAGCTGGTCGGCGACGTGCTTGGCCAGGTTGATGGGGATCGCGAAGCCGATGCCCTGGCCGCTCGTGTTGATCGCGGTGTTGATGCCGATCGCCTCGCCGTGGAAGTAGCACAGCGGGCCGCCCGAGTTGCCGAAGTTGATCGACGCGTCGGTCTGGATGAAGTCCTGGAACGTGGGCGTGCCGCCCCAGATGTTGAGATCGGTCCGGCCCTGGGCGCTGATGATGCCCACGGTGACCGAGCCGCGGAGCTGGCCCAGCGGGTTGCCGATCGCGATCGCCCAGTCGCCCACCTGGAGCCGGTCCGAATCGCCGAGCGGCAGCACCGGCAGGTTCTCGCCCACGATCTTGATCACGGCCACGTCGGTCTCGGGATCGGTGCCGACGACCTTGGCCTTGAAGGTGCGGTGGTCGTTCAGGGTGACGGTGATGTCGTTCGCGTCACGCACCACGTGGTTGTTGGTGAGGATGTGCCCTTCGGTGTCGATGATGAACCCCGAGCCGGAGCTGGGCTGAACGCGCGGATGGCGCGTCCCGTCGCCGAAGAACCGGCGGAACAATTCTTCCTGCGAGTCGTCGCCGTCGCCGCCCGTCACGGTCTTCCGGACATCGATGAACACGACCGCCGGCAGGGTCTTCTGGACGACGCCGACGAATGGACTCTCGGGCGTGGCGGCGAGGGCGCTGGTGCTGGCGGCGACCACCTGCGCAGTGCCGCCCGGAGCCTTCGAGGCATCGAGCCCGGCTCCGATGCCGAGCCCCATCACGGCTCCGACCAGGATCAGGATGAACGCTCCGACGAAGTACCCACGTGGCCGCGGGTCGGTGAACGGGTTCGGCATGGTCTCGACTCCTCTCCTCGTCACCTCTTCGCCGCCCCGCACGCCGGGACAGTCCGAAGCGGTGTAGTCACACGCCATTGAGGTTACCGTCGGGCGCCGCAGGTCTGTCACAGTGCCGTCAAATGTGATCGGAAGCCTTGGGCCCGGGCTTGAACGCGGCGTGAAACGCGCGTTCTCGTACCTATTCGACGCAGCGAACCCGTCGCAGGTTGGCGGTCGCCTGCAACACCCGCGTCAATTCCACTAGACTGCGCCGCATGCCCCGGCCGTCCGCGATCTTCCTGTCCGACGCTCACCTGGGCGCGGAGTCGCGGGAACGCGAAACCGCCCGCGAAGGCCGCCTGATCCGCTTCCTCGGCAGCCTGCCCGGCCGCTGTGACGCCGTGTACGTCGTCGGCGACCTGTTCGACTTCTGGTTCGAGTATGCGACCGCCATTCCGCGCCGGTTCTATCGCGTCCTCCGCGCGCTCGACGAACTGCGCGAGGCCGGGGTCCAGGTCACCTGTCTCACCGGCAATCACGACTTCTGGCTGGGCCGGTTCCTGTCGGAGGAGCTGGGCATCCGCACCACCGGCTGCCCGCTCGCCGTCGAGCGCGACGGGCGTCGCGTCTGGCTGCATCACGGCGACGGGCTGATCGGCGGCGACCTGGGCTACAAGGTGCTGCGGAAGGTGATCCGGCATCCGCTCAGCATCGGCGCCTACCGCTGGATCCATCCCGACCTTGGGCTACCGCTCGCGCGCCACGTCTCGCGCTGGTCGCGCGGATCGCGCGAGCACCGGCCCCTGGACGGCGAGCGGTTGTTCCGCGAGATCGCCGCCCCGCGATTCGCCGAGGGCTACGACGCCGTCATGGTGGGGCACTTCCACCACGTCTACGAGCGGCGCGAAGGCGGGCACGCGTTCTTCGTGCTCGGCGACTGGATGGAGCGCTGCACGTACGTCGAGCTCGTGAACGGTGAGTTCACGCTGAACACCTGGTCCGACGCCGACTAGAACTTGGCGCGGAAGGCGAACCGGTGCGTGTCCCCGAGGTCGTAGCGCAGGGGAACGAAGGCGTAGTCGAGGGTGATCTTCTGCATCGCGTAGCCCGCGCCGAAGGTGAGCGCCGAGGAGTCGTCGTTAAACCGCCCGCCCAGCCGGAGCGAAGCGCCCGAGACGTCGCGCAGCTCGGCGCCCGCCGCGCCGATGCCGTTCCGGCCGCGGATGGCGCGGCCCTCGAGCGAGCCGGCCAGGTTGAAACGCGTCCCGAGGCCGTACGTGTACGACATGCCGGTCTGCACGGCGGCGGGAAGCCCGACCGGCGCGCCCACGACGCCGTCGATCGTATAGCTGGCCGAGGGCCCGAGGTTCTGCGCCGCGAGGGCGAAGCGGAACCCGGCGAGCGCCTCGGGCGCCCAGGTGGCGCCGGCGCCGAACGCGTAGGTGGTCGCCGACAGGTTCGAGATGCGCTCGCGGACGAGCGCCACCGAGCCGCCGAGCGCCAGCCCCGCCGCGACCGGGCGCCCGTAGCTCAGGGCCAGCTCGAGATCGTGGGCGCCGAAGCTGCCGACGAGATCGCCGAACTCGTCGCGCTCCTCGATCGGTTCCGAGTAGAGCGCCCGCACCGACGCCGCGACACCGCCGCCGAACATCCGCCCGCCCAGCGAGAAGTAGTCGTTGCGCAGCTTCTCCATCAACTCGGCGTGGCCGCCGGCGACCTCGAGTCCACGGAGGTCGGACAGCCCGGCGGCATTCCAGTAGGCGGCCTCGGGTCCGCTCGCGAGCGAGGCGTACGCGCCTCCGAGCGCGGCGGCGCGGGCACCCGTCGGCAGCTCGAGGAACGCGAAGCCGGGAGGTGCGGCGTGCGCGGGCGCGGCCGCGATCGATAGCAGGGTAGCGAACAGCAGGAGTCGGCGCATCGAGTTCCTCACAGACGAATCGGAGCGGACCGGCCCGCGGTCCGCTCCGAAGACGATCGGCAGACAATCAGGGTAACGACAGCCTTACCCCCCATCAACCACCCTTGTTCCAACCATGGCCGCCGCGGGACGGCTGCGGCGCCGAGCCTCCCCAACCACCCTTCGGGGCCGGGGCGCTCTCGCGGGGCGTCTCGGGCCTCGGATCGGGCGTCCTGGATACCTCACCCTCCCGGTCCGCCTTGCGCTCGCGCTGCTCTTCGCGGCGCGGCTCCTCGCGGCGCGGCTCCTCGTGACGCGGTTCGATCCGCCGCGGTGCCTCGCGGCGCGGCTCCTCACGGCGCGGCTCCTCGCGACGCGGCGAGCCGTTGCCCCCAGACCCCCCAGGCCCCCAATTCCCGCCCGCATCGCGGCGCGGCTCGGAGGGACGCTCGCGCGTCTCGCGCGCGGGCCGGTCACCGCTTCCCGCGCCATCGCGGTCGCGCGGATCCACATTCGCGGGCGTCCGGCCGGGGCTCGGCGCGACGCGCCGGCGCTCGTCGCGCAGGCCGCCGTTCCCGTTCGCTCCGCGTTCGCGCCGCGTATCGGGCGTGGCGTTCCGGTCACGCCGGAATCCACCGGTGCCGCGATCGTCCCAGCCGTGCGCGTTCGCCATGAAACCCGGCGGCGTGCGGCGGTCGCCCGTGGCGCCCGCGGCGCGGTCGAACTTGTCGGGTGCGATGTAGCCGGGCGGCGGTGCGGACTTGGTGCGCCGGAGCGGACCGCCCCACAGGCGGCGCCAGCGCTGCCAGCCGTCCCACGACGACCAGTAACGCGGATAGCCCGCGGACGGCGCGTAGCGCGGCGGGCAGTGGTCGCGATAGACGAACACGTAGTGCGGGACCGCGCCGAACCAGTAGGTCGGCCCCCACCACCACGACGCGTTGACGCGGAAATCGAACGCACTGCACGTCGCGTAGTACGGATCGAACCCGGACCACCACGACCAGTAGCCGGGACGGTGGCAGTCGTAGCAGAGGTAGCGCGGATACCGCACGGCCTGGTGCACGTAGTAACTCGTGTACGCCGTCGCGAACGACTGGCCGTCGTCCGCGTGACCGAGCACGGCGCGGCGAATGCGCTCCATCCCGACGAACGGATCGCCGACGATGCGGCCTTCGGCGGTCACGCCGGTTTCACCTTCGGAGTCACGCGGAGGCCGCGACTTGCCGTCGAGGTCGGACTCGTCGCCCGGCCCGCCGTGATAGCCCAGTTCCTCGGCCTGCGGATCGTAGGGCCGCAGGTACCAGGGCAGCGTGCGGAACGGCTCGCGCGAGGCGATGGCCACGATGTAGCCCTCGCCCACCGGACCCTGGACGGCGAGCCGCTCGGCGTCGCCCTCGGGCAGGCGCAGGGTGGTGCGTCCCTCGACGAACGGCGTGCGCTGCTCGTGCGGGTACAGCACGTGCACGTAGCCCTCGGAGTCGATCTCGTACACGAGCATGAACGCGTCGTCGTTGGCGCGAACGCCGATCTCGATCGATTCGTCCGGCCGGTAGACGGAACCGTCGCCGCGATCGGACCAGACGTCGACCGACAGGGACGACGCGAGTGCCGCGCCGGGTAGCGAGAGACACGCGATGGACAGCAGGCGAGCGGCCCGTCGGAGAGACTGGAGGTGGTTCATGGTGCGCTGCTCCTCGGGATCTCGGGACTGCCGGGGAGGCCGGCCCGTGCCGGCCCGCCCCGGTTCGTCCCGGATGCCCTAATCCTGCGCCCGCGCTGCCAGCGGATCAACTGCTCCCACGGCCCGCGCGGCGCTCGGTGCCCAGGGAAACGCCCTGCGATTCCGCGGCATTTCGCGATCGGGTCGCTGGCGCAGCTCCGGATTGTCGGGGTCGATCTGGTACGCCCACTCGAGCGTCACCTCGGCGTTGTCCAGCGAGGTCACGCGCAGCTTGGCGTAATGGTGGTCGCGCACGAGCAGGATGTAGCAGTGCCCGGGGATCGCCTCGACCGTGCCGCTCGGCGCCCACCCGGACGGCGGGCCGTAGTCGACCGCGTCGAGCGAGGAGGCGTAACCGGCGTCCTGGATCTGCGTGTCGGTGAACGGAGCCGTCAGCAGGGCGAGCCCGCCGCTCCGGCCGTAGACGACGTCGGCGTTCACGTTGTGCCAGTTCACCACGGTGTAACCGCCGAAGTCGTAGCCGGCGTGCAGCGTGTCGGCGAGGTAGTTCGAGACGTGGAGCCCCGAGCCCTCGGGCCGCGGCGTGTCGTAGAAGTAGTCCTGGGTGGGCGTGCTCTCGTTGCCCGCCGCGTCCACGGCCGACACGTCGAAGTAGCGCGTCGTCCCGTTCTGCAGCGCGTCGACGACGAAGCTCGTGCCCTGCGTCGTGCCGATGCGCGTGTACTCGCAGCCCGGCCCGCCGGCGCAATTGCTGATGTAGACGCGGTAGCCCGCGAGATCCGCCTCGGTGTTCGCGAGCCAGGTGACGGTGACCTCGTGATCGCCCGTCACGGTGCGGACGCCGCGGGGTGCGGCCGGCGCCGTGGTGTCACGCGGCGAGACGACGTGATCGTCGTCGCAGCCCGCCAGCACGACGGCCGCGAGCAGCAGCGTGGGTATCCAGTTTCGCATGGCTTGCCTCCTCGTGGGGCCGGAGTGTCTCCGCGCCCGTCACGAATGCTCATGCGCAACGCGTATGCCAAAGGTCAATTGCGGTGCGCGGGCCCGAGGTGCGTGAAATTCGAGCGAATTACGCCGGCGGCGCGCCATCCGGGCCGCTTCACCCCCGTGCGCGCGAGGAACACATGTGCCGTTCCCGCCTCGGTCGGGCGGGTCACGCGCGTCGGATGGGCGGGGTGCCGGGGGGCCCGGGAGTCGGGCGCCAAAACGATCCGCCCGCCCGGGTGCGAGCACCGGGCGGGCGGTGAAGAGAGGACACCGGCCATCAGAAAACGCTTATCAGCCGAGACATCCCCCAGTGTTGGCCAATATGCGGCGAGACCGGTGCCCTTGAACCTGGGATTGTCGACCCTCCGAGGGCGGAGACGGACACCACCGAGCCCGTCTTGAGGCAATGCCACGCGCAAGGCGGCCGACGCATCCCAGGTGAAATCGTATCGACGGTGCGTCGTTGAAATCTCTGTTGAAAGGTCCTGGAAGCTCTTGAGGCCATTGAAGGCCGAAAGTTCTTGAAGCTCTTGTCGGTGCTGCTTCGAGGCTCTTCAGTCGGTGCTTCCGTGAAACCCTGCTCTCGTTCTGCGGGAGAAGCTCCAAGCTAGCCGGTCGTAGAGTTACGGTTTGATGTCTTTTATGACCGGGGCTCGTACCCTCGCCGGAACTCCACGAACCCGGCTAGCCCAGAAACCTGTTCGGCGTTTCCGCCGAACCTTGTTTGGAGGTCCCCCCCCTCCGCTGATGAGCTAGAGCACCTGTCATGCCAATGCAACAGCCATCCGGAATCAAGACCGCAACTTAATCATTTACAACGAGTTGCGTCATATCGGTGCGATCTCGGCAGGGTGCGGGCCGGCAAACATGGCGGTCCCAGATATCAAGGAACCAACGTGTTTTCGGCCCGGATCCGTAAGGTGTTGCGATTCAGACAAATAGCTATAAAGGAATTTTATAGTCCGATGGAAAGGAACTTCGAGCCGAGAGGATCGGCTCAGTCCGTCGTGTCGTGGCGCTCGATTCCGAGCAGACGGATCTTCGACAACAGGGTCGGGTAGCTGAGACCCAACTCGCGCGCGGTGCGCGCGCGGTTCCATCCGTGGCGCTGCAGCGCGGCGGCGATCATGCGGCGCTCGAGCTGCGAGATGTTCGAGCGCAGGGACTGCGCGTCGGCCACCGCCTCGCGAGGCTCGGGCCGCGCCGCCGCAACGTCCATCATCATCTCGGGCGGCAGCAGGTCCGCGGTCAGGACGCAGCCTTCGTCCGCAAGCACGACCAGACGCTTCACGGTCTTCTCGAGCTCGCGAACATTGCCGCGCCATTCGTGCGACAGGAACACGCGCATGACGTCGGGAGCGAACCCGCGGACGGGCTTCTCCATCTGGCGCGCGTAGAGATCGAGGAAGTGCTGGGCGAGTAGCGGGATGTCCTCTCGCCGCTCGCGCAGCGCCGGCACCCGCACCGTGATGTCGTTGAGCCGGTAGTACAGGTCCTCGAGGAAGCGCCCCTCGCGGATGCGCTCGCGCAGATCGATGCCCGTCGCGCAGATCACGCGCGCGTTCACGTGCCGGCTGCGCGTGGCGCCGACCGGGCGGATCTCGCTGCGGTCGAGCACGTGGAGCAGCTTGGCCTGGACCGTCTCGGGCACCTTCTCGATCTCGTCGAGGAAGATGGTGCCGCCCTCGGCCTCCTCGAACAGGCCGCTCTTGTCCCGCGTGGCGCCGGTGAAGGCGCCCTGCACGTAGCCGAACAGCTCGCTCTCGAGCAGGTGCTCGGGCAAGGCCGCGCAGTTCACCTGGACGAACGGCTGGTCGCGGCGGTTCGAGACCTCGTGGACCGCCTGCGCGAGCAGGCCCTTGCCGGTGCCGGTCTCGCCCATGAACAGGATGGTCGCCGAGCTGTCGCCCACCTTCTGGAGCAGCGCCATGATGTTCTGGATGTCGCGCGACTGGCTGACGATCCGCTCGAGTCCCGGGCTGGGCTTGAGCTTGCCTCGCAGCTCCTTGTTCTCGGCCAGCAGCAGCGAGCGCTGCGCCTCGACGATCGCGACCGCGGCGCTGTTCGCGAGCACGGCGAGCAGGTTCAGCTCGCGCTGGCGGAAGGCTCCGAGGAGGTTGTCGTTCAGCCGGTCGACGAACAGCAGCCCGACCGACTGCGACGGGAAGTTGAGCGGCACGCACACGAGCGAACCCACGCCTTCGAGCGCGTCGGCGACGGCCGAGCTGAAGCGCGGATCCGCCGTGACGCGGCTCGAGAACAGCGGACCGCTCTCGGCGATGCGCTGGCCGGCCGCCTGTTCGAGCACGCGCAGGATCCGCCGCGCCCTGTCCCGGCCGAGCCCGTGCTGGGCGACCACCTCGAGACGGCCGCCGCCGGTGCTGAACGCGACGAAGCCGCGATCGCCACCGGCGTGCTCGACCGCGAGCCGCACCGTCTGGCTCAGCAGCCCCTGCATGTCGGACGTCTCGCGGAACAGCCGGTTCGCCTCTTCGAGCGCGCGGAATTCGTTGCACGTGGACAGCGACACGGCGACGTACTGGCGCTCGAGCTCGCGCCGGAGTGATTCGGCGCGCTCCTCGGCGGTGGCGTCGCCCGATTCGGCGAGCCAGCGCTCGGCCTGCTCGAGCAACGCCAGCGCCTGGTCGTAGTGCTCGCGCTCGGCTTCGAGCCGCGCCACGCCGAGCAGCGACTCGGCGGCCAGTGCCATGACGCCGAGCTGGCGGAACAACGCCGCCGCGCGCCTCGAGGCATCCGCCACCGGCTCCAGCTCGACGCGCAGCCTGGCACTCACCGGCAACAGCAGCAGCCCGTCGGCCCACGAGGCCAGCGTGAGGCCCAGCTCGTAGCTCTCATTCAGGTTCTCGAAGACCTGGGCCGCGGCGCGAACGCGCGTCTCGAGTCCCGCCGCGTTGCCGCGCAGGGCCTCGAGCCGGGCGAAGCCGCGCTCGGCGATGGCCTGTTCCACGCGGTCACCGAGGCGCTCGGACAGGATGGAGCCCTGCAGCAGGTGGCTCTGGGCCTCGTCGAGGCGCCCGGCCTGCAGGTGCGCGAGCCCGACACGCGTGTGCAGCTCGGCGACCACGTCGCCGTCGGGAGCGATCGAGCGCGCCTCCTCGAGCGCGGGCTCGAGCAATGCCAGCGCGTCGGCCGCGTCGCCGCGATCGAGCGCCAGCTCGCCCAGGAACTCGCGCGCCAGCAGCGACTCGCGGGGCGACTTCACCTGGCAGGCCAGCGCGTGCGCGCGGCGGTAGTGCTCCTCGGCGCGCTCGAGCTGCCGGCGCCGGCGGCACAGCATGCCGAGCGCGAGCAGGGCATTCGCCTCGCCCTGCACGTGACCGGTTTCGCGCGCGATCTTGAGCGACTGCCGGAAATTCTCGTCGGCCAGGTCCCACTGCCCGAGCCGGTAGCGGATGAGCCCCAGGTTCTGGAGCCCGCCGCGCATCCGGGCGTACAGACCGGCGCGCTCGTCGAGACGGAGTGCCTGCTCGAGGAATCGCGTGGCCTCGCGCCACTCGCGCAGGTTCTTGTACACGAGCCCGAGGTTGTTGAGCGCCGTGACGAGCCCATCGACGTCCTCGATGCGGCGGAACGTCGCGGCGGCGCTCTGCAGCCAGTCGATCGCCTCGTGCGCGCGGCCGAGCCGGGCGCAGCAGAACCCGAGCGTGACGCCGAGCTGTGCCACCGTCCGGTGATCGTCCGTGTCGCGCAGCACCTGGTAGGCGTACTTCGCGTAGCGGAGCGCCGCGCGATAGCGGCCGACCTGGATCAGCGTGTTCGCGACCCGGGAGATGATGCCGGCGGTGAGCTTCGGGTCCCCGATGCCGCGTGCCAGCGTGCGAGCCTCGGCGAGTGTCGCGAGCGCTGCCTCGAAACGGCTGCGCCGGAATTCCGCTTCCGCGAGCTTGCTGAGCAGCCGGACGCGGCCGGTGGCATCGCCGGCAGGCAACTGACCCAACGCCAGCGCGTACTGCTCAGCGGCGCCGGCGAAGTGATCAGCGGCAATATGCAGGTCGCCGATCGACTCGTCGTGCTCCGACCCGCCCTGCTTCAACGGGAGGGAGTCGTGAGCCTGATCGCTGGGGATCGATCGGTACACTGTTCAGTCCTCTGCCCTAATGAGAAAGCGGAAACGAATCCGGATCACGGTCGATCCGGACCTTCACCGACTCCACACCGGGTTGGGATGGGACCCTGACCGCTCGGTTAGAGCCCCATTCCCAGGAAACGATTCACCCAGATCCAGCCGATCCACCGAGTCGCGGTAGTGCTGCGCGCCTTGATCGCACGATCCATCGCGGGCGTCTGAATCGGCGTCCTCGACGTGTTGATCACACGAGTGGTGCGCAGTTCGCCCACATCGGGCTCACCGGATGTCGGTGTTGGACCGCCCTGGGAGTTCTGCCGAGGCAGATCGTCGATTTGCCAGACCATCGCCTGGGCATCGTTTCGACGTCCCATGCCGACAATGAGCAGCGCCAGAATCATCAGCGCCGTCATGAACGGCTTTCGAGTGAACCTCATGCGCTGCCTGCTCCTCTTCCGAAAGTGCGCGAATAGAAAAGCCCGTCGCGCGTTCGGGCGGACAGGGGGGGCTCGCGCCAAGGCGCGAATCGGATGAAAAGCATTGGATGCACTAGCTCCGCCGCCCCGAGTATCCGCCCGGGGTCACGGGATCGCAATGCCTATCTGGGGCAAAAGGCCACACCCCCGGCGGCACCGCGTTACACGACCCCGGCCCCGTCGAGGCCCGAGTCCAGCTCCTCGGCGGCCAGCCGGGCGAGCCCGTAACGCAGTCCCTGGGTGGAGCAATGGAGCGCGGGAGCCGGGAAGCGCTCGACGAGCTGGCCCACCACCAGGACCCCCGCCGAAATGATGTCCGCCCTGCCCTCTCCCATGGCCGGCCACTTCCGCCGAGCGCTGGTGGAGACCGACAGCAGGCGTGTGGACAGCTCGGCCAGGCGGGAAGGCTCGATCGCCCAGCCTTCGATCAATGCCGGGTCGTAGTGCGTAAGCTCGCGGTCCATCAGCGCCAGGACCGTCATGGTGCCCCCGACGCCGGCCAGGACGGGCGTACGGTCCGGAAACAATGCACACTCCTGCATGATTTGCCCGTGGACGTCTTCGATCAGGCTCTGAATCTCTTCAGAAGACGGCGGGTTGGACGGGAGGTACCGCTCGGTGAGGGTGACCGCCCCGAACGGCAGGCTGGTCCAACGCCCGGGCGCCCCGCCGAGACCGCTCACGACCTCCGTACTCCCCCCACCCAGGTCGAACACGACACATGCACTTCGATGCAAAGGTGCGCCGAGGCCCATGATCACGGACCGGTAGATCAGCCGCGCCTCCTCCTCGCCGGTGAGGATCCGGACGGGGAGCCCGGTCAGCCGCGCGATCGCATCCGCCACGACCGGGCCGTTCGTCGCATCGCGCAGTGCCGCCGTGGCCCCGATCACGATGCGCCGGGCACCCAGCATCCTGGCCCGTTCGTGGAACTCGCGCGCGATCTCCGCCGCGCGCTCGGCGAGCGTTTCGTCGATCAGGCCGGTGGCGCCGAGCCCCCGCGCGAGCCGGCACGATTCGCCTGCACGGGCCACGGTGCGGATCGCGTACTCGCCGCCCTCGACCGCGGTGGCCTCGCAGACGAGCAGGCGCACCGAATTCGAACCGATGTCGATGGCCGCGACCCGCTGGCCGGTGCCGGTTCCCGTGGCCGCCTTCACAGCAGGTAGTCCTCGAGATCGGGCTCGCGCGCCGCGCCGGCGGCGGGTGCCGGGAGCTCGACTTCGAACTCGGCCGGCGGCGGCGCTTGTGACGGCGGCGCGGATGCCGCGGGCCGCCGCATGGCGCGACGCGCGGCGACGGGGAGCCTGCTGCGCGCCTCGGTCGAACCGCGCGGACCCGGGGACTCGACTCCTCGTGGGTGCCCGCCCGCGTTCCGAAGAGCGACCAACTCGTCGCGAGCCCCCGGGTCCGCGCTTGCCACGGCGGACGACGGGCCGCCATTCGCCCGCGACCGGACGCCACGAAGCAGCGCCCACTCGAGGATGCCGGTCACGCGGGCATCGGTATCGGCGATGCGGAACAGAACGCGCTTGCCCTCGCGCGTGCGCACGACGACCTCCTCGCGGAGCAGCGTCTGGAGGTGGCGGGTCGTGCAGGACTGGGAGAGCCCGACCTCCCGGGCGATCTCGGTGACACAGCGGTCACCGTCCGCCAGCACCTCGAGCACGCGGAAGCGCGACGGGTCGCCGAGGCATGCCAAGAGCCGTTGGAAGCGCGCGTCCCAGTTCATTGCATGTCCATGCATATCATGGGCTCGTCTTTGACCGCAACTCCAAGCGTCTGTTAGCGTGACGGGGTTCTCATCCCACCCCGCCATGATCCAGGTCGATCTCACAAGCCCCTCCAGCCCGGATCTTCCCGGGCCGCCCAGTTTCTACGGGCTGAGCCGGGCGCGCCTCGCGGGGCTGCTCGAGGCCCAGGGCCAGCCGCCCTACCGTGCCGACCAGCTGTTCGCGTGGGTCTACCGCCGGCACGTGCACGATCCCGCCGGCATGTCCGACCTGCCGCGCGCGTTTCGCGACCGCCTCGTCGGACTGTACGGGCTCGAGCTGCCGCGCGTGCAATCGGTGTTCGCGAACGCGACGGAGGACACGCACAAGTTCGTGATCGAACTCGCCGACGGAAAGCGCGTCGAGTGCGTCTCGATGCGCGCCGAGCGCGGCGTCACGATGTGCGTGTCGAGCCAGGTGGGCTGCGCGCTCAAGTGCTCGTTCTGCGCGACGGGCCTGATGGGGCTACTGCGCAACCTGCGCGCCGAGGAGATCGTCGCCCAGGTGATGATCATGAGCCGCCATCTCGAGCTGGGTGACGAGCGCTTCAACGTCGTCTACATGGGCATGGGCGAGCCGCTCGCCAACTACGCGCCGGTGCTCGAATCGTTGCGCATCCTGCGCGATCCGCTGGGGCTCAACATGGGCTCGCGCCGCATCACCGTCTCGACGAGCGGCGTGGTCCCGCAGATCCGCCGGCTCGCCGCCGAGGGCATCGCCGTCGGGCTCGCGGTGTCCCTCCACGCAACGACCGACGCGACACGCGACGACCTGGTGCCGATCAACCGGCGCTGGCCGATCCGCGAGCTGCTCGACGCGGCGCGCGACTACGGCCAAACGACCGGCCGCCGGGTGACGCTGGAATACACGCTGATCGCCGGCGTAAACGATTCGGCGGAGGACGCGCTGCGCCTGAGCGCCTTCGCGCGCGAGCTGCCGAGCAAGATCAATCTCATTCCGTACAACCCCGTTCCGGGCCTGCCCTGGAAGCGCCCGACGCAAAGGGAGGTCGATCAGTTCGCCGAGATCCTGTATCCGCGCGCTCCGGCGGTGACGGTGCGCCACACGATGGGCGGGGAGATCTGGGCGGCCTGCGGGCAACTCGGCGGGCTGTCGGCGGCGTCGTGACCTTCCGGTCGAGCACTGGGTACATGCCACGCGGCGGGCGCGGGCACGCTCGTGCAGGCGAGCGCTGGGTACATGCTACGCGGCGGGCGGGCACGTCGTTCGCCCGCTCCGCTTTCGATCGCAGAGGAGGCTACTTCGCTCCGCCGGCGAACGACATGCCCGCCCACCTGCACGCTTCCGATGCAAGCGTGCATGAGGCCGTGGTCCGGTGACGCTGCGTGCGCGGCTGCTTGCGGCGTTTCTCGTGCTGGCGCTCGTGCCGACGGCGATCCTGAGCACGGTTGCGCTGGTCGAGCTGTCGCACGCGATCGGGCGCTGGTACCGGCCGGGCGTGGATCGCGCGCTGTCCTCGGGGCTCGAGGTGACGCGCAGCGCGCTGACCCGGCTCGAGAGCACGTTGCTCGTCCATGCCGAGACGTGGGCGGGCCGCTGGGCGTCGGGCCCCGTGACGGCGGCCGAACTATCCGCCGCGCAGTCGTCGCTCCGCGAGAGCGGGCTCGACTTCCTGCAGGTGTACGCGCGCGGGCCGAAGGGCTGGCGGCTCGAGCGCCAGATCAGCCCGCCGGGCGTGCTGCTCGCCACCGGCCCCGACTTCCTCCCGCAACTTCCGGACGCCTCGAGCCATCCCCAGCTGCTGCGCAGCCCCGACGGCGCGCTCGCCGCGGTGGCCGAGACGTCCACGCATGTCGCGATCGTGGCCGGCATCCGCTGGTCGCCCGACACGTTCGCGCAGATCGACAACGTGTCGCAGGGGCTCACGTACTACCGCCGGCTGGGGGTCACCTCCGAGCTGCAGCGGCGCGTCGTGCTCGTGCTCGTCGCACTCATGACCGTGGCGCTGACCGGGCTGTCGTGGTGGCTGTCGGCGCGGCTCGCGCGCCAGATGTCGCAGCCGCTGCGCGAGCTGTCGACCGCGTTCGGGCGCGTCGCGGGCGGCGAATTGTCGGCGCGCGTCGATCCGACGGGTGCGGCCGAGATCCGCTCGCTCGGCGAGTCATTCAACGCCATGACCCGGCATCTCGAGAACGCCCGCTCGGCGCTCGTCGAGGCCGAGCGCGAGGCGGCGTGGCGCGACGTCGCGCGCAAGCTGGCGCATGAGTTCAAGAACACGCTGACGCCGATGCAGCTGTCGTTACAGATGTTGGAGGCTCGCCTCCAACAAGCTCCGGCGGAATCGCGCGAGGCCATGGGCCGGAGCCTGGCCGCGGCACTGCGTGAGGTGGACAGCCTGAACCGCCTGGCCGGCCAGTTCTCGCAGTACGCGCGGCTGCCCGAGCCCGCCTTCGAGCCGATCGACCTGCTGGTGGCCGCGGAGGAGGCGGCGGGGCTGATTCCCGGCGCGCCGCCTGAGGTCCGCGCCGGCGCCGACGGGTCGACCGTCGCGCGCGCCGACCGCGTGCTGCTGTCGCGCGCGCTCAGCAACCTGCTGCTCAACGCCCGCGAGGCCTCGTCGGCCGACGCCCCGATCGACGTCGTGGTGACGCCCGAGCCCGGGCAGGTGCGCATCGACGTGCTGGACCGCGGGCCCGGCCTGCCCGAGGATCTGCGCGACCGGTTGTTCGAGCCGTACGTCAGTACCAAGCGTCGTGGCAGCGGGCTGGGACTCAGCCTGGTGCGCGACATCGCGCGACAGCACCACGGCGAGGTGACCCTCGCGAATCGCGAAGGCGGCGGCGCGTGCGCGACCCTGATCCTGCCGCGAAGCTCGAACCCGATGCCGTCCCCTGACGCCGCGTGACCCAAAGGGAGTGACCGCGTGACGAACGCCACCGAGACGCTGAACATCCTGATCGTGGACGACGACCCGGCGATTCGCGAGTCGTTCCGCGACGTGCTCGAGCACGCCGGGCATCGCGTGACCGAGAGCTCGTCGGGCGAGCAGGCGCTCGAGACGATCGGCGCCGGCGTCCATGTGTTCGACCTGGCGCTGCTCGACCTGGGCATGCCGGGCATGCACGGCCTCGAGGTGCTCGAGCGCGTGCAGGAGAAGGCGCCCGACATGGCGGTGATCATCGTGACCGGCGAGGCCACGGTGCAGAACGCCCACCGCGCCGGGCAGCGGGGAGCGTTCGACTTCGTCGAGAAGCCGCCCGACCGCCAGCAACTGCTCGACGTGGTCGCCGAGGCGGCGCGCGTCACGCGGCTCCGGCGTGCCGAGGGGCCGGCGCCCCCCGTCACGGGAGCGGCGGATTCTCCGGAGGCCATGGGCATCCTGGGCCGCAGCCCGGCGATGGAGGCGCTGCGCGAGTCGCTGCGCCGCATCGGCCCGTCGCAGGGCCGCGTGCTCATCACCGGCGAGAACGGGTCGGGCAAGGAACTCGTGGCGCACGCGATCCACGCGATGTCGCGCCGCGCATCGGGCCCGTTCGTCAAGATGAATTGTGCCGCGATCCCCAAGGACCTGGTCGAGAGCGAGCTGTTCGGCCACGAGCGGGGCGCGTTCACGGGCGCGATCCAGGCGCGGCGGGGACGGCTCGAGCTGGCGCACCACGGCACGCTGTTCCTGGACGAAGTCGGCGACCTGTCGCAGGACGCGCAGGCGAAGCTGCTGCGCGCGATCGAGACGGGCGAGGTCGAGCGCGTCGGCGGATCACGCACGGAGACGTTCGACGTCCGCGTCATCGCGGCGACGAACAAGGACCTCGCCGCCGCGATCGAGGCGGACCAGTTTCGCGAGGACCTGTTCTACCGCCTGAACGTGCTGCCCGTGCACGTGCCGCCACTGCGCGAGCGCGGCGCCGACGTGACGCTGCTCGCCAACCACTTCCTGCAGCGCTTCTGCGAGGCCGAGGACAAGGCGCCGAAGACGCTCACCGACGAGGCGCGCGCGGTGCTCGAGGACTATCACTGGCCCGGCAACGTGCGCGAGCTCCGCAACCTCATGGAGCGCGCGGCCGTGCTCGTCGAGGGCCCCGTCGTCCGCGGCGAGGACCTCGCCTCCTGGCTCGAGGGCAGCCCCGTGAAGGGCGAGGCCGTCGGGCTGCGCGGCGAGATCGAGCGCCGCGAGTCCGAGACGATCCGGCGCGCGCTCGAGACGGCCAATTGGAACGTCACCCAGGCCGCCGCGGGGCTCGGCATCGACCGCACGAACCTGCACCGCAAGATGCGCAAATACGGAATCGCGCGACGCTGACGCTCCCGCGTTCGCCCGTGACCGGACCCCTCCGGGAGCGCCACCACCCGGAGAGCCCCCCGGAAAATCCCAGGGAGATCCCCAGGATGTCGAATCGATTCGTGCGCGGCGCCGCGGCGCTCGCCGCGACGCTGCTGAGTCTCGCGTGCGCCGGTGCGGCGCGCGCACAGGCGCCGGGCGGCGCCGATACGCTGCACGTCCTGCGGACCGGGATCCCACCCGACACGCTGCGCTTCACGCCGCTGCCGGAGGACACCATGGCCCAGGGCGCCCCCGGTGCGAAGTCCGCGCCGGCCGCGCACCGCGGATCGGTCGACCAGTGGCTCCAGGCGCCGTTCGGCGACGGGCTGCTGTCGGACCTCGACGCGTGGCGAGCGCGCCTCCACGCCGGATACCAGCTGGACGGCATCATCAGCTACAACCGCGTCGACCGGCTGCGCACCGGCACGAACTTCCAGGCCGGGCCGGTGTACGGGCGACTGCCCCGCGTGGGCGCGCGGCTCGAGGTCGCGTGGGACCGGGAGCGCGTGCTGTACGGGCTCCAGATCGAGCAGCCGATCGACGAGGACGGCCGCTACTTCGTCGGCGCCTCGGCCGTGCGGCGCACCGACCACAGCGATCTCCAGCACATCGGCGACATCGAGAACTCGCTGGCGCTGCTGTTCGGGCGCCAGGACTACCGCGACTACTTCGAGCGCGAGGGCGCCGGCGGCTACGTGCAGGCGCGCGTCGCGCGCTTCTCGACCGTGAGCCTGCACCTGCGCGCCGACGACTGGCGGTCGCTGGCGCTCGACCGGGGAACGCGGTCGTGGTTCCACACCGACCGGCCGCTGCGGGCGAACGCCCCGATCGACGAGGGCCGGTCGCGCGTCGTCACGCTGCGGTTCGAGCGCCTGGCGCACCGCACCGCGCTGACGCGGGCCGGCTTCTACCACTGGGCCGAGTTCGAGCGCGCGGGCGCGGGACTGGGCGGCGACTTCGACTACACGCGCGCGCTCCTCGACCTGCGCAGCGTGCTCCGGCTGTCGCCGGCGGCGACGCTGTCGGTCCGCGGCGTCGCGGGCAGCTCGCTCGCCGGCACGCTGCCGCGGCAGCGCGAGTTCACGGCCGGCGGCGTGGACGGGCTGCGCGCGCACATGTTCTCCCAGTTCCGCGGCAACCAGATGGCGCTGGCGCAGGCCGAGTACACGATCGGCCTGTGGCGCGTCTCGAGCCAGATGTTCCAGGGCGGGCTCCACGCCATCCTGTTCGTCGACACCGGCCGGGCGTGGTCGAGCGCGAACCGCTGGAACGTGTTCGACCAGGAGCTGGAGGCCGACGGCGGTGTCGGGCTCAGCACGTCCGAGGACAACGTCCGCGTGTACGTCGCCCGCGATCTCAAGGAGTCGCACGCCGACTTCGTCGTGAGCCTGCGGCTGCAGCGGCCGTTCTGAGCCGGCCGTGCCCGTGACACGCCCGTTCATCCGCCTCCACGCCGTCCTGGGCGCGGCGCTCGCGTGCATCATTTCGTTGCACGCGGGTCCCGCCACCGCCCTCGATCTCGAGCTGGGCGGACCGCACGTGCGCGAGGGGCAGCTGTGGGTCGACGTGCGCGTCGCGAACCTGTTCGCCCCGCGGGTCGAGGAGAGTCTCGGCCGCGGCATGCCGGCGACCCTCCAGGTCACGGCCGAGCTGTGGCGGCATCGGACCGGGTGGTTCGACCGCCTGAGCGGCAGCTTCGGCACCGGGATCAAGATCCGCTACGACGTATGGACGCGCTCCTACCGTATCGAGGGCGAGGCGCTCACCGGCATGGCGGTGTCGACGCTCGACTCCGTGCGCCTGACGCTGTCGCGCACCATGGAGCTGCCGCTCGCGCGGCGCGACCGCCTGGGCGGCGCGGGCCGCTATTACATCGTCGTCTCGGCGACGCTCAAGCCGCTGAGCGTCGAGGACGTCGAGGAGGGCGAGGGTTGGCTGTCGGGCGAGGTCGTCGAGAAGCGCAAGGCGGGCTGGGGCGTGCTCACGGCGGTGCCGCGGTCGGTGTTCGACGCGGTGCGCAACTTCGCGGGACTCGGCGACCAGCGCGCGCGCGCGCTCACCGGCGACTTCGAGCTGGCGGAAGTCCCGGCGCGCTGACGTTCGGGCGGGTGTCGCGAGGGCGGGTGAAGTTGAGCGCGATCGAACAAAACTGTCCCTGGGGACAGTTCACTTTCCGATCATGGCATGATTGCCACGCCTAATCAGGCAATCATCGATCATGGGAGACGTCGACTGGAAGCAGTTCCAGTTCGAGTAGCACTTGAAGTCACATGCGGCCGGCAGCAGCAAACGACATCTGGTGCGTGACCGGGTGACTAACGTCCGATCGTCACCCGCGTCGCCGCGCCGGTCTCGCCGCGGACGCGGGCGAACCACACGCCCGCCGGCACGGTTCGGCCCGACTCGTCGCGGCCGTCCCACGACCACCGCACGACGTTCGCAGCCGTGACGGGGGCGATCGTGCGCACGCGCCGCCCCTGGGCGTCGAACACGTCGAGCGGTACTGCCGCGCCACCGGTCCGCGCGAACCGCACGGCGCCGCGCGCGGGATTCGGCAGCGCGGTCATTGCGAGCGTCGCGTTCCCGCCCGCGAGTCCGAGCAGGAACTCGGCGAGCCCGGTGACCGCGCGCGGCGGGGCGATCGTCGCGTTCTCGATCGAGCCGCTGTAGTCGGCGCCGGGCCCGCCGAACAGCGCGCGGAAATCCTCGGCGAAGATCTCGTGCGGGCGGTTCGCGTGGGCGCTCGAGGCGGCGTACACGTCGCGATTCCCGATGCCGCGCAGCGTGCGATAGCCGTCCCACGCGCCGGTGTCCGTGTCGGGCATCAGCGCGCGCTGGACGACGTGTCCCAGCTCGTGCGCGAGCTCGGCGCGCTGGCGGTCGGCGGCGAGCGGCCGCGTGCCCGGCGATAGCAGGATCAGCCCCGCCCCCGCGCCGGACTCGAGCCCCGCACGCCGCGGATACGGCAGGATGAAGATCTCGGCGCCCACGCGGTCGAGCGGGAAGCGCACCGCGGCGAGGGTGGCGCGCACCTCGGCGGCGTCGAACGGATGGAACGCGCCGTCGCCGCGATTCGCGATCACGGGATCGTCGATCGAAGTGACCAGCTCCCAGGCGGCGCCCGGGAGGTCGAGCCACAGCGTGCCGTCCGCGTCGGTGCGGCAGTAGCGCGTGAGCGTCTCGCTCGCGTCGTGGATCACGAACCCGCCGGGATTCGCGACGGCCGCCAGCTCGTTCGCCCTCGCGGCGCGCGGCGCGAGCGCGAATGCCGCGAGCAGTGCCGCGAGGCAGATGGCGTGACGCGATCCCATGCGTCATATCCAACGCGACGAGCATGCCGCGGGTGAGCGCGCGCGCGGGCGCTTGCAGGCGCCTGGTGGCTCGGACCCAACCCGCTGCCGCCCAGCGCGTTGCGGCGCCGGCCCCGAGCGGCCATGAGCGGCCGCGAGGCGCGGATTCACCCGCTCGCGCGCACCCGTGGGTCGCGCGACCCTGCGCTTGGGGAATTCGCCGTGGCTCTAGGCGGTGGCGGGCGGCGTGACGGGACTCGCCGCGGACTCGGCCGGCGGGGCGCTCGCGACGGTTCCCGCGGCCGGCGACGCCCTGGGCGGCGAGCCGAAGCCCGACAGCAGCACGGCGCCCGATCCGACGACCGCGAGCGCGGTCGCGAACAGCAGCCCGAGCGCCGGCAGCACGATGCCGAGCGTGCCGAGGCCAGACGGAGGGCCGGCGAGCATCGCGCCCGCGCCGAACAGCACCGTCACGACCACCGAGCCGAGCAGGACGGAGAGGAACGGATTGCCTTCACCGACCGCGCGGCCGGTGAAGCGGCTGCCGATCAGGTGGCCTGCCCCGATGAGCCCTGCCCACAGGATGAGCATGTACATCACGGGCAGCAGCAGCGCGATGGGCACGCCGATCACCGTGATCGCGAGCAGCACCGCCGCGATCGTCGCGAGCGGCGGCAGGAAGAAACCGAGCAGCAGCGACCACCCCGTGCGCTCCGCGATCGTCTCGGCCACGCGGTGGATGCGGGCGGGCACGATGATGGCGAGCACGGCGCCGAGCACCATCGCGACCACCCACAGCACGAGCAGCATGAGCGACAGCGCGCGCAGCGGCGGCAGGCCGGGCATCACCGGGAAGAACGTGAGCGACACGCTCTCGCCGTTCACCTTCGCGGAGGACGGCTGGTCCAGCGCGCCGCCGATCGCGACGGCGTCGCCCTCGACCACCGCGCCGGGCGCCAGGCGCACGGATCCGAGCACGGCCACCGCGTCTTCGGTGACGCGGCCGTTGACGATCACGTCGCCGAACAAGGCCACGACCGAGCCGTCGACCTGTTCGAGCGTGTCCACGGTGACGTCCGAGAACATGCGGACGATCGAGGACTCGTCGGTCTCGATGTGGATGCCCGGGCCGACATCGATCGAACCGCCGGACTCGCGCCGCACCGTGAGCGAATCGTCGATCGCGACGTGGCGGTCGCCGACGTGCAGGTCACCCTTGAGCCGTACCTTGTTGTCTTTCGCGCCGGCGGGCGCGAACGACACGAGCAACAGGGCAGCGATCGCTGCCACGCGGACGCCCGCCGTCATCGCGGTGCGGCGCGGGTCACCTCCCACGTCAGATCCCGAGCACGCCGACATGAGGCATCCCCTTTCGCGGGCGCCCGGCGCGCGGGCGCAGCCACCACAGCAGGCTCAGGCACAGCGCGGCGGACACCACGATGCCGAGACGGATCAGGCCGTGATCGGCGACGACGTACAGCGCGCGCGCGAACGGCGACAACTTGGCCCCGACGGCCGACACCATGCCCCACCCACCCGACAGGCTGAGCGCCACGAACGACGCGGTGTGGACGACGAACATCAGGGAGTGCAGCACGCGAGCGGAGGATTCAGCCGCGAGCCACGTCAGGAACGTGCGCCCGGCCGGGTGCGCCGCCCCGCCCACGATGGCGACGAGGCACGCCGCGAACGTCCACGCGTAGCCGGCGCCCAGGCGGCGGAGCCAGCGCGTGCGGCGGCGCTCGGGCAGCACGTCGTCGAGCACGCGCTCCACCAGTCGGGCGGGCGGCGCCTCGAGCGGCATGGCGCCCAGGCTCGCGAACACGTGGTCGAGCCGTGCCAGGGCCTCGCCGCAGCGCTCGCACGTGCCGAGATGGCGCTCGACCGCGATTCGCACGTCGGGCGCCAGCAGATCCTCGAGATAGTCCTGGAGCGTGCCGGAGTCCGGGCAGCGGGTCGTCACGACGCGCCTCCGAAGCGCTGCGCGAGTAGCGCCCGCGCCCGATGGATGCGCGCCTTCACCGTGCCGAGCGGAAGGTGCAGGGCCTCGGCGATCTCGTCATAGGACAGGTCCTGCTGGTGCCTCATCACGACCACGATCCGGTAGTGGGGCGGCAGTTCGTCGATCAGTCGCTGCACGCTCCGCTCCTCCTCGCCATGCTGGGTCTCGATTTCCGGCCCGAGTCCGGGGTCGGGTACGTCGATGATCTCTTCTTCATCCGATCCCACCTCGCGCCGCACGAGTGGCACGGGCCGGACCTTCCGCCGCCGAATCGCGTCGATGCTCAACCGGGAGGCGATCGTGAACAGCCACGCCGCGAACGGTCGTGATTGATCGTACCGGTCCAGGGCCCTGAACATCCGGACGAACGTCTCCTGGGTGACGTCTTCGGCGTCTTCTCGCTGCCGAAGCATCCGGTAGGCCAGGGAGAACACCGGTCGCTCGTAGCGGGAGATCAACTCCCGGTGCGCGCGTTCCTCGCCCGCCAGACACCTCTGGATGATCTCGGTCTCATCGGCCATGGGATCCCCAAGACCATCACCCTTCGCTACGGGGCGGGCGGGCGGAAGGTTGCATGCCGCCGCACCATAGGCCGCGTTCCGAACGAGGGTCAAGACTCTGCCCGGACTGGACTTGCGGGCCCGGCCCCGGCGAGCGCCCGGCTTGACATGCGGCACGCCGAATCCTAGCTTCGCCCCGCCCATGCACACCCTGATCGAGGACCTCCGCGCCCGCGAGATACTGGATTCGCGCGGCAACCCTACGCTCGAGGTCGACTGCCTGCTCGAGGGCGGCGTCATGGGGCGTGCGGCGGTGCCGTCCGGGGCCTCGACCGGCGAGCACGAGGCGCTCGAACTCAGGGACGGCGACAAGGGCCGCTACCGCGGCAAGGGCGTCCAGAAGGCGGTCCATCATGTCCTCGAGCAGATCGCGCCGCGCCTGAGGGGCCGGGACGCCCTCGACCAGATCGGGCTCGACGCGGCGATGATCGCCCTCGACGGCACGCCCAACAAGAGCAAGCTGGGCGCGAACGCCATCCTGGGCGTCTCGCTCGCGGCATCCAAGGCGGCGGC
>JANLWK010000201.1:0-6969 GCA_031364505.1 Candidatus Eiseniibacteriota bacterium
CGGGCCGGCGAGGATCCACGCCTGCTCGACCACATGCGCGATCACGGGATCGGCATCGAGGCCAACCTCACGAGCAACGTGCAGACGAGCGCCGTGCGCGATTTCGCGTCCCACCCGCTCAAGCGCTGGCTCAACCTCGACCTCGTCGCCAACCTCAACACCGACGACCCCGCCATCAGCGGCATCGATCTCGCCCACGAGTTCGACGTCGCCGCCCCCGCCGCCGGCCTGACCCGCGATCACATCCGGAAGGCGCAGTGGAACGCGCTCGAGATGGCATTCCTGTCGCCGTCGGACCGCGACGCGCTGGAGAGGAAGAAACTCGCGACGCGGGGATGACCGCCTCGCGCGGTCGCGCGAACTCGCCGCTGCGCCGCGCGAGCGGCGCTGCCTATGCCTCGCCCAGCTCCGCCTCGACGAGCGTCTGCAGCACGTACGCCAGCACCTGGACGATCGCGAGCGCTCCGTCGTGCGGGGAGTCGACGTCGATCTCGTCGCGCTCGAAGTCGTGCTGGGTGAGCCCGTGCAGCTCGGTCAGCACGATGCGCGCCTGGTTGATGGCGCTCATCCACGCGCGCGCATGGTGGGCGGGGAACACGATCTCGCCGTGCTCGAGGTCGAGCAGCGGCAGGTCGCGCTGGAACGTCTCCGCCGCGGACTCGAACAGGTGCCGCAGCTCGTCGTCCATCAGCCGGTGCCACTCGTCGTTCCGCCGCGGATCGCTCGGCATGCCGTCCGGGTAGAGCCGGCCCCGCGCCGTCCCCGAGTCACGGCGCTCCAGGATCGCCGGGACGTGACGCAGGCAGTGCGCGATCACCTCGTCGATGCCGCCCAGCCGCAGGCGGCCGCCGTCGAGCGCCGACACTTGGAGCATCATCCTGCCCGCTCGATCGTGGCCAGCAGCTGGGAGGCGTGCAGCTCGCGCAGGTAGCCCTCGGCGCGCTCGTACTCGCCGGTCCACAGGATCGAGCTGCCCTGTGTGTGCACCTCCCACATGTGCCGCTCGGCCCGGTCCCGCGCGTAGCCGAACACGCGCTGGAACACGAGGGTGACGTAGCTCATGAGATTCACGGGATCGTTGTGGACGATGACGTTCCACGGCGGCGAGACGGCCGTGCGCTCCTGCGTCTCGGCCTTGGGTGCCACCGCCGGCAGCGTCGGAGCGGCCGGCGCTCGCGCGACGACCGCGGGGCCGGCGCCTCGCGCGCGCGTCACGTGCGGGTGGCGGCGCCGGCGCGGGACTTGTGTTCGCTGATGAGGCGGTCCACCACGTCCGGCTCGGCCAGCGTGGTGACGTCGCCGAGGCCTAAGTACTCGCCACCGGCGATCTTGCGCAGGATGCGGCGCATGATCTTCCCGCTGCGCGTCTTCGGCAGGCCGGCCGCGATGTGCACGACGTCGGGTGCCGCGAAACCGCCGATCACGTGGCGGACCTGCTCCTTGAGCGCGCCCTCGAGCTCGGCGCCACCCTGCTTCGCCGCCTCGGCGGTGAGCAGCACGAAGGCGTAGATGCCCTGGCCCTTGATCGCGTGCGGGAAGCCGACCACGGCGGCCTCGGCGACGGCCTCGTGCGCGACGAGCGCGCTCTCGACCTCGGCGGTGCCGAGCCGGTGGCCGGACACGTTGAGCACGTCGTCGATGCGACCGGTGATCCAGTAGTAGCCGTCCTCGTCGCGGCGGCAGCCGTCGCCGGTGAAGTAGTGGCCCGGAAACTGGACGAAGTAGGTCTCCTTGAAGCGGTGGTGGTCGCCCCACACGGTGCGCGCCTGGCCCGGCCACGGGCGGCTGAGGCACAGCGCGCCCGAGACGCCGTTGCCCTCGAGCGTGCGGCCCGACTCGGGGTCGACGATGGTCGGCTGGATGCCGAAGAACGGCAGCGTGGCCGAGCCGGGTTTGGTCGGCGTCACGCCGGGCAGCGGCGTGATGAGGATGCCGCCGGTCTCGGTCTGCCACCACGTGTCGACGACGGCACACCGGCCCTCGCCGACCACGTCGTGATACCAGCGCCAGATCTCGGGATTGATCGGCTCGCCGACCGACCCGAGGATGCGCAGGCTCGTGCGCTTCGAGCGCTTCACGTAGTCGTCGCCGGCCTGCGCGATCGCGCGCAGCGCCGTCGGCGCGGTGTAGAAGATGTTGATGCCGAGGTCGTCCACCATGCGCCAGTAGCGGCCGGGATCGGGGTAGACCGGCACCGATTCGAACATCACCGTCGTCGCGCCGTTCGCGAGCGGGCCGTAGACGATGTAACTGTGCCCGGTCACCCAGCCGACGTCAGCCGCGCAGCAGTAGATGTCGCCCGGGTGGTAGTCGAACACGAGCCGGTGCGTCATGGCCACGTAGACGAGGTACCCGCCGGTCGTGTGCAGGACGCCCTTCGGCTTCCCGGTGCTGCCCGACGTGTACAGGATGTAGAGGGGATCCTCGGCGCCCATCCACTCGACCGTGCACGTCGAGCGCTGGCGCTTCATCTCCTCGTCGAGCCAGTGGTCGCGCCCGGCTCGCATCGGCACGTCATGCGGCGTGCGCCGCGCGACGAGCACCGTATGCACCAGGTCCAGGCCGTCGACGGCGCGGTCGGTGATCTGCTTGAGCGGGATCTTCTTGCCGCCGCGCAGGCCTTCGTTCGCCGTGATCACCACGCGGCACTCGCAGTCCACGATGCGGTCGCGCAACGAGTCGGCGCTGAATCCCCCGAACACGACCGAGTGCACCGCGCCGATTCGCGCGCAGGCCAGCATCGCGAAGGCGGTCTCGGGGATCATCGGCATGTAGATGCACACGCGGTCGCCACGCTTGACCCCGTGCAGGAGCAGCACGTTGGCGAGCCGGCAGACCTCGTGCTTCATCTCGCGGTACGTGATGTGGCGGTAGACGCCGGGCTCGTCGGCGGCCCAGATGATCGCCGTCTGGTCGCCGCGCGCGTCGAGATGGCGGTCGACGCAGTTGAAGCAGGCGTTGAGCCGCCCGCCCAGGTACCAGCCGAAGTCGACTTCCTCGTTGTCGACGTCGAACACCGTGTTCCACGGATGGAACCAGTCGAGCGTCCTGGCCTGCTCGGCCCAGAATTCGTTCGGCTGCTCCAGCGACCGCTGGTAGAGGCGGCGGTACTCGTCCATCGACCCGATGTGGGCCCGGTCACGGATGTGCGGCTTCACCTCGTACGTGTCGGACACGGCGATCCTCCCGCAAGCCCGCGATGGAACATCCGAGGCTGCGCATCCTCGCATGCAGGGTCGAGACGGGCCAAGGCCGATCCGACCGCGCCCGGCCGCTTGCGTCGGCCTGCCCGGGCTGGTATTTCCGACTCGCGGATGGTGGCGCGGATGCGCGGCCGCCGCGAGTCTCACCGAACCTTGTCATTCAGGAGCACGTCATGTCGCTGCGCGGTATCACCGTGGTCATCGTGCTCGCCGTCGGCGTGCTCGCGTATGTGGCATGGAATCGCAACACCGAGAAGCCTCCCGCATCCGCAGCGTCCGGTTCCGCCGAGACGTCGCCCGCGCCCGAGCCACCGGGGAGCACGGGACCCGATGGCGGCGCCGAGACGCCGATGGTCCAGACGGCGACGAATCCCGGGCTGCAATGGGACGTGCCGAAGCGCTGGACCGATCGCGGCCCCGGCACGATGCGCCTCGCGACCTACGTGATTCCGGGCGCGGCCGGCAAGGACGACGCGCAATGCGCCGTGTACTTCTTCGGCCCCGGGCAGGGCGGTGACATCGAGTCCAACCTCACGCGCTGGCGCGGCGAGTTCAAGTCGCCGGAGCACGAACGGCGCCGCGCCATCAAGGCCACGGACGCGAACGTGACGCGCGTCTCGCTGCGCGGGACCTACATGGCGCACGCGAGCATGATGGACACGGGCGAGCCCGTGGAATCGCCGAACTGGGGACTGCTCGGCGCCATCGCGGAAGGGCCGAACGGCTCGGTGTTCTTCAAGCTCACCGGTCCCGCCGCTACGGTCGAGTCCGCAGAGGCCGAGTTCGACTCCATGCTCGAAGGGATCTGCAAGCCCTAGCGGGCACCGAATGACGCCCGAGCCGCGCAAGCTGATCGCGACGTTTCTGGTGCTCACCACGATCCTCGCCGCGTGCTGCTACGTGCCGATCGTGTCGGCGCGGAGCCTCGGCGCGGGCGGCGGGATGTGGGTGTTGTGCCTGATGTGGTCGCCAGGCATCGCCGGGCTCGTCACGCGTCTCGCCTGGCAGCGCGATCTCCGCGGGATCGGCTGGCGCTGGGGCGCGTGGCGCTATCCCGCGATCGGATACATGCTCCCGCCGTCCGCGGCACTCATCGTCTACGCTCTCGTGTGGCTGACCGGCTTCGGCGACTTCACGGCGACGCGATTCACCACGGCCATGGCCCGCGATTTCGGCGCCGCCGCGCGATCGTTGCCCATCGCGGTGCTCATCGCGTCGACCGCTGGCGTGGCGACCTCGACGCTGTTCGCGATGGGCGAGGAGCTGGGCTGGCGTGGCGTGCTCGTGCCCGAATTGGCGAAGCGTGTGAGCTTCACGAAGACCGCCCTGTGGAGCGGCGCGATCTGGGCGCTGTTTCACTATCCGGCGATCCTGCTCACCGACTACCACGCCGCGACGCCGCTCGCGTTCTCGCTGATCACGTTCACCGTGTGCGTCGTCGCCGCGGGCATCATCCTGACCTGGCTCCGGCTCCGCTCCGGCAGCGTGTGGCCCGCCGTCCTGTTCCACGCCAGCCACAACCTGTTCGTCCAGGACGTCTTCGACCGCCTGACCGTGCCGAAGTCCGCAACCGAATACGTCACCACGGAGTTCGGCGTCGGGCTGATGGCCGTCTACGCGGCCGTGGCGTGGTGGCTGTGGCGCCGGCGAAGCGAAATCGAGCCCTCCGGGATGGCCACGCCGGGAGTATGATTCGCGGAGGTGTTCCATCGCCGCGGGAGGGTTCCATGCATCGGCTCATCTGGCTCGCCATGGCCGGCGCGACCCTGTTGCTGTTCTCGATGTTCGGCTGCCGCTTCAACGTCATGGTCCGCCCCGACGACGGCATCGTCAAAGTCGAGGGCTCGACGGACGACGGCACGGACGCGAGCACCTCGGCCGACCTCGTCGCACAAAGCGGTTCGCAACCCGGCTTCTACCCGCTGACGATCGGCAACCGCTGGCGCTACACGCGCACGCTCCTGACGGACTGGGCGGACTCGTCGGGCACGCCGCAGCACTTCGTCGTGACCGAGGCCGAGGAACACCAGATCGTGTGCTTCGCTCCGGTCGGCGACCGGTACTACAGCGCCGAGCGCAGGATCGATCCCGCGGACCCCGGCGCGGGCGGCTACTCCATCTACTATCGCCAGGATCGCAGCGGCCTCTACGAGTTGGACGGGGGCCAGCCGCCGTGCCTCGTTCCGGTGGGGCCCGCCGCGTGGACGACCGCGCCGGCGCGGCGCGAGGTGGCCGGCCGCCGCCCGACGGATCACGCGACGCTCGCGGCCGTCACGCGCCTCGAGTACCGAAGCGCCATGCTCAACGCCGCGCTCGGGCGGGGCCTCGAGCCCGGTCCGGCACGGGGCGCACTGCGCCCGCGCCCGCTCGCGGGTGAGATCACGCGGCTCGCGTACCCGCTGCTCTTCGTGCGTCACTGGGTGATCCGCGAGGACCCGCGATTCGCCTGCACGGTGGAAGGAATCGACTGGCTGCGGTTGCCCGCGGGACGCTTCTGGGCCTACCGGATCCGCATCGACTCCGAGTTGTTCGCGCCGAGCGATCGCGTGCACGTCTGGTACAACCGCAAGGGCTTCATGAAGCTCGACGGAATCTTCGAGACGCAGGTCGTCGACGACGCCAGCAACCCCGTCGCCATCGCGACGTCACGCCAGACCGAAGTCCTCGACGCGATCCACCTCGTCACGCCGCAGCCCGTGCCCTGAACACGCGAGCGGCCACCCGCCGAGGGATGGCCGCCCGATTCGTCGCAACGCTCGTCTCGCCGTTGCTACTGGTGCACGAGTTTCCGGTACTTGATCCGGTGGGGCTGGTCGGCCTCGGAGCCCAGGCGCTCGTGGCGTTCGGCTTCGTAGGCCTGGAAGTTGCCTTCGAAGAAGCGCACCTGCGAGTCGCCCTCGAACGCCAGCATGTGCGTGGCGATGCGATCGAGGAACCAGCGGTCGTGCGAGATCACCACGACGCAGCCGGCGAACTCGAGCAGCGCGTCCTCGAGCGCACGCAGCGTGTCGACGTCGAGGTCGTTCGTGGGCTCGTCGAGCAGCAGCACGTTCGCGCCGCTCTTGAGCATGCGCGCGAGGTGCACGCGATTCCGCTCGCCGCCCGACAGGTCCTTCACGCGCTTCTGCTGGTCGGCGCCCTTGAAGTTGAAGCCGGCGACGTAGCTGCGTGAGTTGATCGAACGCTTGCCCAGCTCGATCAGGTCCTTGCCGTCCGAGATGGCTTCCCACACGTTCGCGTCGCCCGGCAGCGCGTCGCGGCTCTGGTCGACGTAGGCGAGCTGAACGGTGTCGCCGATGCGCAGCGAGCCGGCGTCCGGCTTCTCCTGGCCGGTGATCATGCGGAACAGCGTCGTCTTGCCGGCGCCGTTCGGGCCGATCACGCCCACGATGCCGGCGGGCGGCAGCTTGAACGTGAAGTCCTCCATGAGCAGCAGATCGCCGTAGCCCTTGCGCAGGCCCTCGGCCTCGATCACGACGTTGCCGAGGCGCGGCCCCGGCGGAATGTAGATCTCGATCGCGTCGAGCTTCTCGCGCCCTTCCTCCGACAGCAGCTTCTCGTAGGCGGCGAGACGAGCCTTGCCCTTGGCCTGACGCGCACGCGGCGCCATGCGCACCCAGTCGAGCTCGCGCTCGAGCGTCTTCTGACGCGCCGACTCGGTCTTCTCTTCCTGCTGCAACCGCGTCTTCTTCTGCTCCAGCCAGGAGGTGTAGTTGCCCTCCCAGGGAATGCCCTCGCCGCGATCCAGCTCGAGGATCCAGCCGGC
>JANLWK010000238.1:0-37360 GCA_031364505.1 Candidatus Eiseniibacteriota bacterium
GCCGGCCGGGTGAATCGACATCGCACCCTCAAGGTTGCTCTCGACCATGTTCCAGTCGAGATTCTTGAGGACGGCGTCGATGTACAGCGTGCGATCCCGGTTGAAGTCGGCCGCAATGGTTCGCTCCGAGGCCTCGATCACCAGGATCGGCTGCCAGTTCCAGATTGCGAGGTCCACCGACGTGTCGCCGAGCACGTTGAGCAGGCGCTTCTGGTTCAGGTCGAGAACCAGCGCGACCCAACCGCGCGAAGCGATCGCCGTGGCCTTCAGATCCGAGACGAACTGTTCGTAGGAACCGAAGTCCCTACGCAGCGCTTCCTCCACCATGCTCGTCGGTCGGCCGCCCTTGCCGCCGAGCAGGCCGAAGAAGATCTCGTAGCTCTTCACGGCGCCGAGTGCGACCGGCAGGCCCAGCTTGAGCGAACGCAGCTCGCTGTAGATGGGATCCGCGAGACCGTGGTCGGTACGAGCGAGCTTGTCGAAGATCTCGGTCGCCTTGTGGACGTTGTTCTTGTACGACTCGTTCAGCGTCTCCATCGTTCGGGCCGGGATGCCGTTCAACTCGCGGAGGGACGAGAACTTCCTCATTTCCAAATGGATCTGATGCATGATCGTCTCCTTGTGCGAGCGGGCGCATGTGCGCCGCTCGCCATTCGGTTGGGCCTCCCCAAATGAGGAGGCAGTGAACACAAAGGATCGGTCGGGCCGCGGCAGGCAGGCGGCCTGAAGACATTAGGAGGTGGGAGGAGCGCGGACTCCGACGCCACCCGGAGCGTCCGGGAGGGACGGTGTGTCCGGGGAATGGAATGCGATTCCACAAGGGAGGGGCGGGACCCTCGGAACGGTCGGCCCGAGGAAGACGGCAGCCGTCTTGCCCGCAGAATTCTGGTGCCGAGGCGCTCTCACGTAAGTTCGGCTCGTCCGCAGAGCCGCGTCGGCTTTCGCCTCACCGGTCGTGAGGGTGTTTGGCATCGAGGTGTAGCCCGGAGCCGATGCAGCCAAGGCGCTGGCATCGTACTGCCGCGCCGCGCGGGCTTCGGTGCCGACGACAATGACCGAAGCGAGCAAGGCCCGCGCGGCGAACAGGATTCGCGGCGACCCCCGGCGACGATCGGCCTCGATGCGGTGATCCACGCTACCCTCCTGCATTGGCTGACATGCCGGCTGGCTCATCGGCGCGACCTTCCTTGCCCCGGCACCACGGAGAATCGGCCATTGATGGCACCCTAGAAAATTAGAAAGGTTGGAGGTGACCCCTCGGCTATGCCGAGGTACACTCCAGGCCATGGAATGGCTCAACTACCATCATTTCCTCTACTTTTGGATGGTCGCCCGGGAGGGCAGCATCGCGCGAGCGGCCAAAGAGCTCCGGCTCGCGGAGCCGACCATCAGTGGCCAGATCCGGCGGTTGGAGGAGGTGCTGGGCGAGAAACTTTTCCGACGCGAGGGCCGACGCTTGGTGCTCACCGAGGTGGGGCGCGTCGCCTTTCGCTACGCCGACGAGATCTTCCCACTCGGGCGCGAGTTCCTCGAGACGGTCAGGGGACACGGAACGGGACGCCCGCTCCGCCTCGTCGTCGGAGTTACGGACGCGCTACCGAAGGCGATCGTCCATCGGCTCCTCGAGCCGGCACTGCACCTGGGGGAACCCGTGCGTCTCATCTGCCGCGAGGACCGGTCCCTGGAGGGGTTCCTCGCGGAGCTGGCGGTGCACGGCCTCGATCTCGTGCTCGCCGACGCCCCGGCCGGACCGGAGCTGCCAGTCCGCCTATTCAGCCATCTCCTCGGCGAGTGCGGCACCAGCTTCTTCGCGGGCGGGCGCGTGGCGACGGCCCTCCGCAAGAAGTTCCCCGGCGTGTTGGATGGAGCCCCGTTCTTGCTGCCGGGCCGCAACGCAGCGCTGCGCCGGACTCTGGAGGACTGGTTCGAGTCTCAGAAGCTGCGCCCGCGGATCGTCGGTGAGATCGACGACAGCGCCCTCGTCAAGGTGTTCGGAGAGGTGGGCGTCGGGGTGTTCGCTGGCCCTTCCGCCATTGAAGCGGAAGTGCTGAGGCGTTACCGGCTGCGGGTTATCGGGCGGGTCGGCACCCTCCGGCAGCGGTTCTATGCTATCTCCGCAGAACGGCGCTTGAGTCACCCGGCCGTCGTAGCGATCGCCGACGCGGCCCGCAAGGTCATCTTCCGCGGCAAATGAGTGCGTGTGGTGCTCAGCAAGCCGCCTTGGCGTACAAGGTTTTACAACCCAAGGCGTGACCCATGTAGAGGCGCTCGCGGTCAGCGGTCGGTCTCGAGCCCCGTCGTGACGGCCCGGAACACCTGCGCCACGAACGCGTCGTTCAGCGGCTGGTGGCGGACGAACATGCGGTAGAACAGCGGGCCGACGAGCAGGTCGACGACGACGTGGGCCGGCACGTCCTTGCGCAGGGCTCCCGACTTCTGCGCCTGCCGGATCATCTTCGCGGTCGCGGCGGTGCGCGGGTGGAACAATCCGTCGAGGAGGGCCGTTCGAATCTCCGGGTCTCGCTGCGCTTCGCCCAGCAACGACGTCAGCAACCGCCCCATCAGGTGATCACCTGCACCCGCGATGCCCCGCATTTCCGTGCGCACCGCCCCCAGGGGATCGGGCCCCGTGGGAGGGGGCACGCCCTCCGCCGCCATCTGCATCAACAGATCGACCACCAGCGACGGACGGTTGGGCCAGCGGCGACCTGGGGGCCACCTGGGGCGGCTTCAACCAGGGGCTCGTGGGCGGCTTCGAGGACTCCCAACTCGACATTTCCGATTTCGCGTTCCGTTCCGACAGCATCCTCGTGTCGACATTCGGCGCCGGCGTGTACGTCCGCCCGCTCCGGCCCGGAGGCACGTGGCATCACTTCGGAGAGGCCTTCGAGCCCAACAAGGCGTCGGACGTGAGAGCGCTGGCCGTGGGCGGTACGCGGCTCGTCGCCGCGGCGGGGGGTAACGGGACCGTGTTCGACCGCGGCCCGGCCGACGCCGAGTGGAGCGAGTCCTTCCTCAACAACGTCGGCATCGGTGCCGGCAACCAGGCAAAGACCACCGTCTGGAACGGCGCCACCTTCGTCGTCGGATCGACCGTCGGGGTGTTTCGGAGTCCCACGGGCCATGGGCCCTGGGTCACGACCGGACCGGGCCTGGGCGCCCTCCTCCACGCCCCGTTCGCCGCGCACGGACGCACGCTGCTGGCGGCCTTCGACCGCCTCAATGACGTCGTGATGGCAGCGAGCGCGGACGACGGAGAGACGTGGGACGAGTTCGATCGCTTCGCGTTCAAGTTCGTGTACGCCCTTGCCGTGTGTCGTGGCGACATCTTCGTCGCGCGACGGGACGGGCTGTTCCGACTGGCGGACGCTCTCGCCGTCCCGCGCGGCGAGGCACGCGCGGCCATCGGCTTCAGTCTCGCCGGCCGGAACCCGGCACGCGACCTGGTGCGGTTTCGCATCGATCTGCCCGAGGGCGGCGCCGCGTCGATCGATGTGTACGACGTCACGGGGCGGCGCGTCGCCGACGCGGTCCGCTTCGTCCAGCCCGCGGGCCGCACGAGCTGGCGTGGGACGCTCACGCGCTCGCTCCCGGCGTCTATCTCGCACGGCTGACGGCGGGAAGCCGGAGCCGGCAGCTCATGCTCGTCCACACGCGATAGCGCTCGTCGCAGCACCCGGCGCACGAAGCGCCAGCATGATCCTCCGCCGGGACGCGAGGTGAGCGGCGTTCGATGTCCGCCTGCGGTACATTCAGTCCATGCCGCTCACTCCCGCCACCCGCATCGGTGCCTACGAGATCGTCGCCCCGCTCGGCGCCGGGGGCATGGGGGAGGTGTATCGCGCGCGCGATACGAAGCTCGGGCGTGACGTGGCGATCAAGGTGCTGCCCGTGGACTTCGCGCGAGATCCGGAGCGTCTCAAGCGGTTTCAGCTCGAGGCCAAGACGCTCGCCTCGCTGTCGCACCCGAACATCGCGATGATCCACGGGCTCGAGGAGCGGGACGGCGTGCCGCACCTCGTGCTCGAGCTGGTCGAAGGGGAGCCGTTGTCCGCCCGGCTCGCGCGCGGGCCGCTCGAACCGCGCGAGGCGCTGGCGATCGGCGTCCAGGTCGCCTCGGCCATCGAAGCCGCGCACGAACGCGGCATCGTGCACCGGGATCTCAAGCCCGGCAACGTGATGATCACGCCGGCCGGCGTCGCCAAAGTGCTCGACTTCGGGCTCGCCAAGGTGGACGCCGTCGAGACGCCGGACTCCGGCCTGACGCAATCGCCGACGCTCACGGCCCTGCCGGCCGGCACCATGGCCGGCGCCATCCTCGGCACCGCGGCCTACATGAGCCCCGAGCAGGCGCGGGGCCGAGCCGTCGACCGGCGCAGCGACGTGTGGTCGTTCGGCTGCGTGCTGTTCGAATGCTTCACCGGCCGCGCCGCGTTCGAGGGCGCCACGGTAACCGACCTGCTCGCGCGGATCCTCGAGCGCGATCCCGACCTGGCGCTGCTGCCCGCGGGCACGCCGGCGCGCGTGCGGGACGTCCTGCGGCGCTGCCTGCGCAAGGAGGCCGCCGAACGGCCCCGTGACATGCGCGACGTCCGGCTCGAGCTGTCGGACATCTCGAGCGCTCCGGCGCGCGGCGACGCGGCGCGCGAGAAGTCGGTCGCGGTGCTGCCGTTCGAGAACCTGAGCGGCGCCGACGACGAGTACTTCGCCGACGGCATCACCGACGAGATCATGAATGCCCTGTCGCACCTCGACGGGTTACGGGTCGCCGCGCGCACGTCCTGCTTCGCGTTCAAGGGCCGCCGCGAGGACCTGCGCACCGTAGGCGAGAAGCTCGATGTCGCCACCGTGCTCGAGGGCAGCGTGCGCCGGGCGGGGACCCGGCTGCGCATCACGGTCCAGCTCGTGAACGCGGCCGACGGCTACCAGCTGTGGTCCGAGCGCTACGACCGTGAGCTGACCGACGTCTTCGAGTTGCAGGATGCAATAGCGGGCGCCATCGCGACGCGGCTTCGGGTGTCGATGGACAGCGACGCCGAGCGCGGACGGAGCCGGGCGGGGACACGAAACCTCGAAGCCTACGAGCTCATGATGCGCGGGCGCGCCCTGCATTCGAAGCGCGGCCGCTACCTGCCACGGGCGATCGAGTGCTTCGAGCAGGCGGTCGCACTCGACCCGCGGTATGCCGAGGCGCTGGGGCTCCTGTCGGATTCGTACCGCCTGATGAGCACGTTCGGCGTCGCGCCGCCCGAGAACGCGACGCTCAAGGCCCGCGGCCTCGCCGAGCAGGCGATCGCGATCGATCCCGGGCAGGCGGAGCCGTGGTCGACGCTGGCGTGCGTGGCGGAACAGTTCGATTGGAACTTCGAGCTCGCCGAGCGGCACTGGACGCGAGCGCTGAGCCTCGATCCCCGCCACGCACGGGCGCGGGCCCAGCGCGCGCTGTGGGGATACATGCGCGGCGCGCTGTCCGCGACGGAAGCGCGGACCGAAGCCCAACGCGCGGTGGGCGACGATCCACTCAATTCGTGGGTGGTGGCCATGCACTCGTACCAGCTCGGCCTCGGCGGCTGGTCGGAGGAATCGATCACCGAGGCCGAGCGTGCCATGGCCCTCGACGCCGAGTCGTTCTTCTCGCAGTGGAACCTGATTCGCTCCTTCGCCTGGAGCGGACAAATCGACCGCGCGATCGGCCTGGCGCCCACGATCCTCGCGGAATCGGGGCGGCACATCTGGGTGCTCGGACTGCTGGCGTGGATCTACGGCCAGGCAGGGCGCGTGGATCACGCGCGCGCGGTGCGTGACGAGATGGAAGGACGATCGCGCCACGAGTTCTGCTCGCCCGCCTGGCTGGCCATGGCCGCCGCCGCCGCGGGGCTCCCCGACGCCGCGATCGAGCGTACGAAGCAGGCGGTCGCCATGCACGACCCGCTCGTCCTGTGGTCCCGCGTTACGCCATTCTGGGAGGCGATCCGCGCGCACCCGCGATACGCCGAGGTGATCCGGCCGGTGTGGGGATAGGAAAGCGGCAGGACTCCACGTCGCGTGGCCCCGGTCCCCGAGTGCACGGGACAGGCGCCCACGCCGCCGCCGGTTCCGTCAGGCGTCGTCGGACCCCAGTCCCTGCATGGAGTCCGCGAGCCGGCCCAGTCCCGCGCCGAGCACGTTGAAGACGACGCTGGCGATCCACACGCCGAGCCCCGCGTGCGACAGACGCGGCAGTCCACCGAGCCCGATCATCGCCGCCACGAGGGAGAACGACAGCATCGTGTCGATGGACAGGCCCAGTTTTCGCCAGGACTCGCGGCCGGGCCGCCCGCGCGAGACGAGCCATTGAGCCGTGCAGACCGGTAGCGCACTCGGACGGCCCAGCGCGGCGAGACAGAATCCGATCGCGTTCAACCCGAAGTCGACGACTCCCAGCGTCACGAGCAGCCCGCCGGGCAACACCCCGTACGGCAGGGTCATCAGGACCTGGCCCGTGAGCAGCTTGTATGCGCAGAACGGAAAGCCGACGGTCGCGATCTCGAGGAGGCGGAAGGGACGACGTCCGGGCCTCATTCGAAACGCGTCGCGATCATGCGCCGGTCGCGGCCGTCACGGTCAGCGCGAATGGCAGGAGCATGGGTTGCAGCATACCCGAACTCGGAGGTACTCCCGCGTCCACCGTGCTAGCATGGCGACCCGCGTCGCATTCACGCATCGTTCGCCTTCCCGCTCGGCCGTTCGCCCGAACCCCCTCGGCGGAGCTTCCATGATCGACATGTCTCGCCCTCGGCCGCGGCCGTTCGCCATCACGCTGATGTGCACCGTGGGCCTGTTCGCCGCCGCCGGTGCCACCGCCGACCCGCGGCCGCGGCCGCCCATGAATGCGGGGCAGATCCGCCTCGCGCTCGACCGGCTGGAGGTCGTGGGCACGGCGCTCATGATCGCCGCCCACCCGGATGACGAGAACACCGCGCTGCTGGCCTGGCTCGCGAACGATCGCAGGGTGCGCACCGTGTATCTCTCGATGACGCGCGGCGACGGCGGCCAGAATCTCATCGGCGCCGAAACGGGCGTTCAGCTCGGCGTGATCCGGACGCAGGAGTTGCTGTCGGCGCGCAGGATCGACGGCGCCGAGCAGCGCTTCACGTCGGCGCTCGACTTCGGATTCTCGAAGACCACCGACGAGGCGCTCGCGATCTGGGAGAAGGAGCGCGTGCTCGCGGACGTCGTGTGGACGATCCGCTCCCTCAGGCCGGACCTCGTCGTCGCGCGGTTTTCGCCGAAACAGGGCGGTCACGGACATCACACGGCCTCGGCCGTCCTCGCCGAGGAGGCGTTCGTAGCGGCGGCCGATCCCGGGCGCTTCCCCGAGCAACTCGATCGGGTGCAGCCGTGGCGCGCACGGCGGCTGGTGTGGAATGTCTCCGGGCCGGCGTCCGCGCGTCCCGACACCACGCCGGGACGCATCTCCCTCGATCTCGGCGCGTACGCTCCGCTGATCGGCCGGTCGTACACCGAGATGGCGGGCGAGAGCCGGAGCATGCACAAGAGCCAGGGATTCGGCGCGCCGGAGCGTCGCGGACCCGCCGTGAGCAGCTTCGAAGTGAAGCTCGGCGAACCCGCGACGAAGGACCTGTTCGAGGGCGTCGATCTCACGTGGAAACGCATCGCGGGGAGCGAGGGGGTGGTGCGCGCGCTGGCGGAGGCTCGGAAGGCATGGGATCCCGAACGGCCCTACCTCATGCTGCCGGCGCTCGGGCGCGCGCATCGCGCGTGTGCCGCGCTGCGGGACGATTCCCTCGTTCGCGGCAAACGGGACGCCATCGCGGAGCTGATGCGCGCGTGCGCGGGCCTGTGGCTCGAGGCGATCGCCCCAGTGCCCACCGTGTCGCCCGGCACGACGATCCGCGTCGCGACGGCTGCGCTGAGCCGGTCGCCCGCGCCCCTCGTGCTCGAGTCCGTGGAGATCATCGCGGGGTCCGCGTCGCCGCTTCGCGATCGCTCGCTCGGCGACAACACGCCCGTGACGGATACGATCGCGGTCGATGTCGCCGCGACCCGCCGTCCGTCTCAACCGTACTGGCTGGTGGACGCGCCGAACGCCGGCTCGTTCCGGATCGAGCCGCGTGATCGAACCGGGCTGCCGGAGAACGAACCGGCCCTGGCCGCGCGATTCGCGGTTCGCATCGCCGGGGAGCGCCTCGTATACGACGTCCCGGTTGCCCATCGCTGGATCGATCGCGTCGAGGGCGAGCGTTACCGCGACCTGGTGATCGTGCCGCCGGCGTCGCTTCGCTTCGAGGAAGATGTCTACGTGTTTCCCCGGCCGGGCAACGAGCGCCGGGCGGTGCGCGTCACCGTCGAGGGCGCCGATCGCGCGGTCGAGGGATCGCTGCGGCTGATGTTGCCGGCGGGGTGGACGTCGGCGCCGTCCGCGCACGCCATCCGTCTGGGCCGGGCAGGGCAGGACACGACGGTATCGTTCGACGTGTCGCCGGGCGCCACCTCGAGCAGCGACGCCATGCGCGCCGAGCTCGTGGTCCAGGGGCGCTCGTGGTCGGCGCGACGGGTCACGATCGACTACGAGCACATCCCCATCCAGGTGCTGTTCCCCGATGCCGTGGCGCGGCTGGTTCGCGACGACGTGGTGTGCACGGCGCGCGAGGTGGGCTACATCGAAGGGTCGGGCGACGCCGTCCCGCAGGCGCTGCGCGCCATGGGCGCCCGCGTCACGCTGCTCACGGACCTGGACGTCGAACGGGCGGACCTGTCGCGGTTCGACGCCATCGTCACGGGGATCCGCGCCTACAACACGCGCCCGCGCCTGAGGGCACTCGAGCCGCGGCTGCTCGACTACGTGTCGCGCGGGGGCCGCGTCGTCGTCCAGTACAACACGTCCGAGCCCGGGCTGGGGGAGGGACTCGGGCCGTGGCCGTTCACGATCTCGAGGGACCGCGTCACGGTCGAGACGGCTCCGATGACGATCGCGAAGCCGGAGGATCCGCTGGTCACCACGCCGAACCGGATCGAGCCGCGTGATTTCGACGGCTGGGTCCAGGAGCGCGGCATCTACTTCGCCGGCCCGGTGGACTCCCGTTACGACGCGATCCTGACGTCGCACGATCCCGGCGAGCCCGATCTCGCGGGAGGTCTGATCGCCGCGCGGCACGGTCGCGGGGTGTTCGTGTACACCGGACTCGTGTTCTTCCGCCAGCTTCCCGCCGGCATCCCGGGGGCCTACCGCCTGTTCGCCAACCTCGTGAGTCCCGCGGCCGCGCCGTGAGCGGCGCCGGTCACGCCGCGTCGATGAGCCCCGTCGACTGGTGGATCATGGCCGCGACGCTCGCGGCCTTCGTCCTCTACGGACTCTGGCGGAGTCGCGGCGAGCGCACCATGACCGACTACCTGCTGGCGGGGCGCGCCATGCCGTGGCACGCGGTGGCGTTGTCGGTGATGGCCACGCAGGCGAGCGCGATCACGTTCATGTCGACGCCCGGGCAGGGATACGCCGACGGCCTGCGCTTCGTCCAGTTCTACTTCGGCCTGCCGTTCGCGATGATCGTCCTGTGCGTCACCGCGGTCCCGATCTACCAGCGGCTCCGCGTGTTCACGGCATATGAGTTCCTCGAACGTCGTTTCGACGGCAAGACGCGAACGCTGGCGGCGCTGCTGTTCCTGGTCCAGCGCGGCCTCGCGGCCGGGCTCACCATCTACGCGCCGTCGCTCGTGCTCTCGGTGATCCTGGGGTGGGACCTGCGCTGGACGTGCGCCTTGATCGGCGGCTTGGTAGTGCTCGCCACCGCGACGGGCGGGAGCAAGGCGATCTCGCACACGCACGTCGTTCAGTTCGCCATCATCATGGCGACCATGCTCGTGGCGTTCGTCATCGTCGTGTCCTCGTTCCCCGCCGGCGTCGGAATCCGCGACGCGATTCACGCGGCGGACGTCCTCGGCCGCATGAACGCGATCGACCTTCGTTTCGACCCGAACAACCGCTACACGCTGTGGTCGGGCCTGATCGGCGGCTTCTTCCTCCAGCTGTCCTACTTCGGCACGGATCAGTCGCAGGTCGGTCGCTACCTGACGGGGCGCTCGGTCCGCGAGAGCCGACTCGGCCTCCTGTTCAATGGTCTCGCCAAGATCCCGATGCAGTTCGGCATCCTGTTCCTCGGCGTCATGGTGTTCGTGTTCTATCTCTTCGTGGCGCCGCCGCTGTTCTTCAATCCCGCCGAGACCGCGAAGCTCGAGACCGGCCCGAGTGCGGCCGAGTATCGCGCGCTGACGCTGCGGCACGAGCGGGCCCATCGCGAGCGTGAGGACGGCGTGATGGCGATGCTCCACGGCCACGGCGCGGCGGCGAATGCGGGCGGGGTGGCCGCGCGGAACGCACAGGCCGCGCTGACCCAGGTCCGCACCGAGACGATCGCGTTGATGCGGCGCGTGGACCCCGGCGCCGTGACCAACGACACGAACTACGTGTTCCTGCGTTTCGTGCTCGCGCACCTGCCGATAGGGCTGATCGGGCTCGTCTTCGCGGCCATCTTCGCCGCCTCGATGAATTCGATCTCGGCCGAGATCAACGCCCTCACCTCGACCACGGTCGTGGACGTCCTCAAGCGCGTGTCGACGCGCGCGTGGTCGGACCGGGCGGACCTCGCGATCTCCCGAACGCTCACCGTGTGCTGGGCCGGCTTCGCGGTGCTGTTCGCCGGGGCCGCCGGCAATCTCGGAACACTCATCGAGGCGGTGAACATTCTGGGCTCGCTGTTCTACGGCACGATCCTCGGCATCTTCCTGACGGCGTTCTGGCTGAAGCGCGTCGGGGGCACGGCGGTGTTCATCGCGGGGTTGCTCGCCGAGGCGGCCGTCATCGCCTGCTTCAAGTTCACCGCGATCGGGTTCCTCTGGTACAACCTGATCGGGTGCGCGCTGGTCATGGGACTCGCGCTGGCACTGAGCGCGATCTGGCCGAAACCCCCGAGCTCCGACGTCCCGGGTCTCGATTCGCAACGACACGCCGGCGCGGGCGGGGCCGCGATCGCCTGAAACGAAGAAGCCCGCGACGCCAGGCGTCGCGGGCCTCGTGGATGACGGCGGCTGGGTCGAGCTAGGACTTCTTCTCGTTCCCCTTGCCCGACCACTCGTCGACGAGCTTCTCCGTCTCGCTCGTGTCCACCTTTTCCGCGCTCGCCTTGCCGGCCGCGATCGCCTGCCGGGCGGACGCGAGCGCGTCCTTCTTGTTGCCCGCCTTCATCTGCCAGCGCGCCAGCAGCGTGAGGTTGGAGTAGTTCTTCTCGATGTTCAGCGACTGGTCGAGCCACGTCTTGCCCTCGTCGAGCGCCACGTCGTTCTGGAAGGCGTAGCGGGCCGCGTTGAACCGCGTCCGCCAGTCGTCCGCCTTGGCTTCCCCGACCGCGGCGCGGCAGTTCGCGAGCGCCTTGTTCGTGACCTCGGTCTCGATGGGCACGGCGACGCGCAGCTTCTCCCAGCGAATCACGAGATTCGCCTGGTTCGAGATCGACGTGCTCGCGGCCGGCGCGAAGTCCTCGAAGCCGATCGACAGCCATTCCTGGTGCGGCGCAGCCTCGGGCTTGGCCGTGACGCGCAGGATGTCCTTGCTCGCGTCGTAGTCGGTGCCCCAGACATCGCTCTGGGAATTGATGATCACGGTCCACTCGTCGGCGCCGGGAACCGTCGCCAGCCCATACGTGCCGGCCGGAAGCGACTTCCCGCCGAACGTGATGGGATCGCTCGTCGTGAACGTCGTCGCGTTGTTCGCGCCCGTCCGCCACTCCTTGCCATGCGGAACCAGCGCGCCCCAGATCGCGCGGCCCTTGACGCCGGGCCGGCTGTACTTGAGCGAGAGCTTCGTCAGCCCGAGCGTCTGGGTGACGTTGGCGTCGGGGCTGATGCGCGGCAGCTCGAGCTCCGCCCGCGCGGCCGGGGCGAAGGCGACCAGCGTGAGCGCGGCAGCGGCAATCGAATGAACCTTCATGAAACGAACCTCCTGGTGGGCGGTGGGCGAGCCGAGGGTGTGGTGCGCGGCGCCCGGGAGGATACCAACAAGTCGAGTCCCGCGTCGTGACCGGCCGAGGGCCAACGCGGGCCCCTTTGCGGTACATTGGGCCCATGCCATCGAACCCGTGTTCTCCGGGTGGCGACCTCTTCTGCCCACGCGGACCAACGGCCCCACGCGCGAAGTCGCAGTCGACGTGGACGCTGCCCCCTCATCTGCAGCAGCAGCTCCCGCGGCGCCTGCGCACCATCGCGCTGCTCTATTCGCTCGCGTTCTTCCTGTCGGACTTCGGGCCCAATATCCTCACGGGACAGTTCGCGGGGGAATTCCAGTCGCCGTCCGACTGGATCCCGAGCCTCGCATCGATCCTCATCGGCGTCTCGGTCGCCGCCCTCGCATCGAGCCCTCGCGTGACGTGGCGCGTCAAGCTGAGCCTCGGGCTCGTCTTCCAAGTTCTGGGCAGCTACGGCATCGCGCTCGCGATGTACCTGGGCGCCGAACGGTATGCCAGCTCGCCGATGATCTTCTTCGTGCTGAGTCCGTCGTGGGTAGCGGTCTGGATGATCGTCTACGCGATCGTCGTTCCCTCACCGCCCGGTCGTGCGCTGCTCGCGCTGCTCGCATCGGCGGCCGCACCGGCGGTGGTCCTCGGATTCTCGCTGCACCACGCCGGACTGCTGCACATCTTCACGCCGGTATCGTTCTTCTTCGCGAATATCTTCCCGAATCTCATCTGCGTCGTGATGGCCTACGTGGGCGCCCGCATCATGGTCACGCTGGGCACGGACGTCTCCCGCGCCCGCGAGCTCGGGAGCTACCGCCTGATCGAGCGCCTCGGCCTGGGCGGCATGGGGGAGGTGTGGAAGGCGTCGCACCAGCTCCTGGCGCGCGAGGCCGCCATCAAGTTCATCCGGCCCGAATCGATCATCGGCATGAGCACGGAGGAGTCCGTTCGCACGATTCGGCGCTTCGAGCTGGAAGCCCAGGCGACCGCCTCGCTGACCTCCGCGCACACCATCGATCTCTACGATTTCGGCGTCGCGGACGATGGAACCTTCTTCTACGTGATGGAGTTGCTCGAGGGACTCGACCTCGACGTGCTCGTCCGCCGCTTCGGGCGGTTGCCGGCGGCCCGCGTGGTGTACCTCATGACCCAGGTGTGCGAATCACTGCAGGAAGCCCATTCAAAGGGACTGATCCATCGGGACGTGAAACCGGCGAACATCTACGTCTGCCGCGCCGGGACGCGGCGCGACTTCATCAAGGTGCTGGACTTCGGGCTCGTCGCGCACCACCAGACCGCCTCGCCACGGGACCTGCGCCTGACGTTGCCGGAGCACACGCTCGGAACGCCGGCCTTCATGGCTCCCGAGGCCGCGCTCGGCAAGGAACTCGACGGCCGCAGCGATCTCTACGGTGTGGGCTGTGTCGCCTACTGGCTCGTCACCGGCCGGCCGGTGTTCGAGGGTTCCGGCGTGATCGAGGTCCTGTCGAAACACGTGAATGCGGAGCCCGATCCGCCGTCGCGTCATGCCCCTGGGGTGCCACCCGAGCTCGATGCCGCGATCCTGCGTTGCCTCGAGAAGTCCCCGGAGCGCAGGCCGGCCAGCGCGCGCGAGGTCGGGCGCCTGCTGTGCGCGGTTCCGCTCGCGGAGGGGTGGAACGCGGAACGCGCGGATGCGTGGTGGTCCAATCACGACACGACCGCGCCGTACGAAACATCGGCGGATTCGACCACGGCACCGCTGCTCATACCGTTTTGAGGGGGCGACGCACGCTCGGGGCGACCCTCCGCCGGGCATGGGCACATGTTCAAGGCACGTCAAGACTCGCCGCCCTCGTCAAGTCCAGCGGGACTTCGGGGGGGCCGATGGTCCAACATTGCGCTTCAGCATCCAATCGAACTGGCCGATCACTCCGGGAGCCCCCTCGAGCCCCGGTCGGCACATCCACTGCGAGAGCGCATCCCTTGATCCGACCACGATCCCTTCCGATGCTTTCGTTCCTCGCCGCCTGCGTGGTGGCCGGGGCATCGGTATGGTCCGCCCGCGCGTTCGCCGGCGCGGACACCGATCTGACGCTCCGCGTCGACCCCGCCTTCTCCCGCTCGAAGCTGACGGCGACGGAGCAGCTCTGGTACGACCGGAGCTGGACGCACTCGGCGGGCGCCTGGAACACCGTCATCACGCGCGCGGGGTACGACGACACCTACACCTACGGCCGCTCCGTGGGCGACTACCTGTCCTTCATGCTGATGGGCCTGCGCGCGACGGGCGACCGCCAGTACCTCGACAAGGTGCTGCTCGTCACCGATGTCATGCGTTCGAAGCTCGCGGACGCCGACGACGCATGCGTGGGCGGGACTACCGACGGCTACCTGGACTGGCGATGGCGCGCCATCAACGTCGGCAGCTACAGCTGCACGAACACGGGCGGCTTCTACGGCAGCGACCACCACCAGCTCGACGACGCGATGACGCACGGCAATATCGCCATGGTCGCCTACGCGTTCACGCTCAACGCCGCGGTCGACACGGCATACGCGGCCCGGGCCCAGTTCTGGACCAACTACCTGACCAAGCACTGGCAGGCGAAGTGGATCCAGCGCGCGGGCGGGGACTCGGTCAAGGCGTGGATGGATCCATCGGGCATGTACAAGCACGAGGCGCACGTCGTCGCCAACATCATGCGCGCGGCGTACTACCTCTACAAGACGACCGGCAACCCGTTCTACAAGGCCCGCGCGGACGGACTCCAGGCCCGGTGTGCCGCGAACTGCGTGCCGAACCCGACGGTTCCGACCGCCTATAGCTGGCACCACCAGGTCGACAACCAGGACACGTGGCAGGCCATCAACTACGCCGAGTACACGAGCTCGGTATTCTGCGACCTGCACTTCGACGGCTACGCCCCGTACGCCAGCGCCACCGAGATCCAGAAGTTCATGTCCACGTGGCGGGACATCGTGTTCCGCACGTCGGCCCCGTCGTTCTCGCTCATGGATCCGAACGTGTACGGCGGCGGCGCGCAGATCGCGATCACGGCCAGCGGCGCCGCCGCGTACGCCCGTTGGGACACCTCGGGGAAATTGCTCGCCTACGCCAACGCACTCGGCGCCGGCACGGCATCGGCCACCAGCATCTACACGATCCGGCTGATCACGGGCACGCAGGTGGCACTCAGCACGCGCAGTGGCGGCGCCACGGCCGACATCGTCCCGCCCGCCCCGATCCAGGACCTTCGCTAGCCGCTCTGCGCGCCGACTGCGCGCGGTATCCGCCGGCGGGCCGCGGCCGTCCGGAAGCACTCGGCCTCGACGGCATCGTCGACATCGGCTAGAAAGAACCGTCATGGACATCAAGCGAAACGGTTCGCAGCCGTCCGGCAAGGGGCCGGCCGAGTACTTCTCGGGAACGGTCCGCATCGATCCGTTGCTCCAGGCCCAGGAGCCGGCCCGCACACACGCCGCCAGCGTCACGTTCGAGCCCGGCGCCCGGACCGCGTGGCACACCCATCCACTCGGTCAGACGCTGATCGTCACGGCCGGTTGCGGGCGAGCGCAGCACTGGGACGGGCCGATCGAGGAGATCCGGCCCGGCGACGTGATCCGGTTCGCGCCCGGCGAGAAACACTGGCACGGCGCGTCACGCACGACCGCGATGACACACGTCGCCATTCACGAGCAACTCGACGGCCGGACCGTGGATTGGCTGGAGCATGTCAGCGACGCGCAGTACCTCGGCCCGACTCGCGACGGATAGGAGAACGCCGCCGGTTCAGTCGTATATCAGTGTGGCTCCACTGGATGCGTTAGCCGCTGCGAATTGGATTGACCCCGCCGCGGACGGGTCGGATCACGGCGCTGCCGCTGGTGCACCCGGCGTTCGATCTGGGGGCCGCCATGAAGACACCCGTCCCATCCCGCTGCGTTTTCGTCCTGCTGCTCGCGTTCACGCTGCTCGCGAGCATCGCGAGCGGCGATGAGTCCTGGCGACCACGCCTCGCGGCCAAGGACAAGGACGCCGAGACCCGCGATCTGGGGGACCCCAAGGCGCTGAAGGACGGGGATTGGCTCCAGCTCCAGTACGGCGAGTACGCGGGGTACAGATCCCGCCTCGGCGTGGTGGTGTCCGAGGAGAAGACGGCGTATTCGCCGAAGTACAAGCACGCTTTCAGCAGGATGATCGTGGCCATGGCCAATCGGCCGAAGACCGTCGCGAATCCTCAGAACTACATCGAAGATCTCGTGCGCGAAGCGTTGACGAACACTCATCGCTTCGACCTGCTCGAACGCACGAGCGCCGCGGCCGACATCGAAGACGAGCAGGCCCTCGGGGACAGCACCAGCGTCGACTCCGCCACGGTCGTCGTGGCCGACGCGGCGGACTCCGTCACCGCCGTGGCGACCGATGCGGTGGACTCCGCTACCGTCACGCCGACCGGCGCGGAGGACTCGGTCGCGACCGCGCTGGCTGGTCGGGTGGATCAGGCGACCGCCGTGCGGACGGGGCGGATGATCGGTGCCGAATACATCGTGAAGGCGACCCTCGTGGAGCTGAATCCCGAGAAGGAAGCCAAGGAGCTCAAGGCCATCGGCGGATCCACGGCCTCGGTCGCCGCGTTCGGCGACCTCGGCGTCAAGACGAGGATCGCGTTCTGTCGGCTGAATCTGCGCGTCATTCGCGTGGAAACCGGGGAGATCGTCTCCGACCAGATCGTGGACGGCACCTGCACCACCGCCAGCCTGACCGGCATCACCGGGTTCGGCCTCCCAACGCTCGGTGGCGCGTTCCGCGGCAAGTCCAAGAAAGAGGCCCCCATCACCAACGCGATGAAGACGTGTGCCAGCAAGGCCGCCTACTTCGTCGCCACCTCGCTGGATGAAACCGTCTGGATGGGCCGTGTGGCCGACGTGGCGGAGCGCACGGTGACCATCGCGGCCGGGACTCGCGAGGGTCTTCGCGAGGGCATCGTGCTCACGCTGCTCTCGAAGGGGGCCGAGGTCGTCGACCCCGAGACTCAAGAGGTGATCGGGTCCGAGACATCGGAGATCGGCCAGCTCCGGATCACATCGGCGCAGGAACAGTTCGCGACCGCCGAGATCGTGAAGGGCGGCGAAGGAGCCAAGAAGGGCGACCTCGTGCGACGCGAGAAATTGAAATGAACGGGACGCGCGCGGGCCGCGGGGGCAAGCGCCTCACGGGCCGGCGCGATCACCACGAGAGGGTGCCGCGATGACGAATCGTTTTGCGATGTCGTGTGTGCTCGCCGCCGCGCTCACCGTGGTCGCGGGATCCGCGTTCTCCGAAGGCGGCTGGAAGGCCTATACCGAGAGCAAGAAGGGCGAGACGAAAGACCTCGGCGATGTGCGGCAGATGAGGGACAAGGAGTGGCTGACCGTCCACTACACCGACTTCACCGGCTACAAGCCCCGGCTCGGCGTGGTGGCGTCGGAGGAGAAGACCGCCTATCCACCGCAGTACAAGGACGAGTTCGCCCGCATGGTCGTGGACCTGTCGGGCAAGGGTGCTCAGGGCACGCTGCCCCAGAATCACATCGAAGACCTCGTGCGGCAGGCCTTGATGAGCACGGGAAAGTTCAAGATGGTGGAACGCACCACGGCGACCAAGGACCTCATCGCCGAGCAGAACCTGGGCGCGAGCGGGCGAGTGGACGAGAAGACCGCCGCCAGGATCGGCAAGATCAAGGGGACCGAGTACACGGTGAAGGCCACCATCATCGAGCTCAATCCCGATAAGGACGCGAAGTCCATCTCTGCGGCCGGCGGGGCCATGGGATCCTCCGGGCTCGGCGGAGTCGGATTCGGCCTCACGAGCAAGGTGGCGTTCTGCCGCCTGAATGTGCGCGTCATTCGCACCGAGACCAGCGAGATCATCGCGGACCAGACCGTAGATGGGACAGCCAAGAGCAGCGGGTCCAGCTTCGGCGGCGGCGGGGCGGGCGTGACCGGCGGCGGGTCAGGGATCGCCGGCGGCGCGATCGGCGTCAAGACGAAGAAGGACGCGCCACTGTCCGACGCGATGCAGGCGTGCGCCAACAAGGTGGCGTTCTACGTGGCCACCAAGCTGGAGGGCGCGCCGTGGCAGGGCAGCGTTGCCGCCGTGACCGGGACCAAGGTCACGATCATCGGGGGCACGAACGTGGGGCTTCAGCCGGAGATGACCTTGACCCTGTTGTCGAGGGGCGATGACGTCGTGGACCCGGAGACGAACGAGGTGATTGGCGCCGAGACTTCGGAAATCGGCCACATCAAGGTGGTGAGCGCTCAGGAGAAGTTCTCCATCTGCGAAGTCGTCCAGGGTGGAGAGGGCGCCAAGAAGGGGGACTTCGTCCGCCGCGACGCCGAGAAGAAGTGACCGTTCTCGCCGCTCGTCGCTCGAGCCGTGTCTACCGATAGAGCAGCTTCCGCTGTCCCCACGATCGCGTCCGCGCCGGCGTCGCGTCGATGCCGAACTTGGAGACCCGGCCGTTCTGGCCATCCGTGACGTAGATGGCCCCCAGGCCGCCGACGGCGACCTGCCCCCTGGGACCGCTCTCCACGATAGCACCGGATCGCCTCGTCCTCTGAGGTACATTCGCGCCGTGAGATTCACGCATGGGGCACTGATGGGCATCCTAGTGGAACACTAGCGCCCGAGCGGATCCGTCGCGGATCCACGAACGGCCGCCGCCGCGATGCCGCGCAGCATGCCGGCGAAAATGAGCCGGTGAATCGGATAGAGCGCGTACCAGTAGAGGAGCCCGGCCAGCCCCAGCGGATCGAAGATTGCGGTCTGGCGGATGCGGGCGCCCGCGGCGGTCGGCTCCACCTCGAACTGGAGCCACGCGCGCCCCGGCAATCGCATCTCGGCGGCGAGTCGCAACACTCTCGGCGGTTCGAACGCCTCCACGCGCCAGAAGTCGAGCGCATCACCGATCCGCAGAGACTCCGGGTCACGGCGCCCGCGCCGCAGACCGGGTCCTCCGACCAGCAGGTCGAGCGCGCCGCGAACTCTCCAAGCGTGGTTGCCAAAGTACCAGCCCGCGCCGCCACCGATCCTGAGGATCGGCCGAAAGGCCCGCTCCGGCGTGCACGAGACCTCGATCACGCGCGAGTCCACGATGCGCGTGCCGGACGGAGCGGTGTCACGGGCGGCGCGTGCACCGAGCGCATCGCACCAGCGGGTCTCGGCGAACGCGCGGTCTTCCTTCCGCAACGCCCGCGCGATCGCCTCGGTGAGCCCGACGGGCCGCACGTCGAACAGCCGGAGCGCTCGATCGTCCGTGACCACGGTCTCGTTGCGCACGCCATCGATCAGGGCACGCCCCACCGCGGCGTGGAGCGGGGTGATCAGGCGCAGCCATCGACTCGAGAGGGTCGGTGTGAGGACGGGGACCGGAATCAGCCAGCGCCGCAGGCCGCGCTGGCGCGCGTATTCGCGCATGATGTCGCGGTACGACACCACTTCGGCGCCGCCGATCTCGATGACGCCGGCCGTGCCGTCCGGCGCGTCGAGAGCGGCCAGCAGGTAGGCGATCACGTCCTCGATCGCGATGGGCTGGGCGCGCGTGTTCACCCAGCGCGGGGTGACCATCACCGGGAGGCGCTCGACCAGCGCGCGGACCATCTCGAACGACAGGCTGCCCGAGCCGATGATGACCGACGCTCGCAGCTCGATCGTCGGGACGCCGGCCTCCGCGAGCACGTGCCCCACTTCCTGCCGGCTGGCGAGATGCAGTGAGAGACCAGGGCCTCGTCCCAGGCCGCCGAGATAAATGATGCGGCGGACGCCCGCCGCTCGCGCCGCGGAGCCGAAGTGGGCGGCGGCCTCGCGATCGCGCCGGGCGAATTCCGCATGCCTGTCCATGGCGTGCACGAGATAGAACGCGCTGTCCGCCCCATCCAGCGCCGAACGGAGCGAGTGGGGATCGGAGACGTCACCGGGCACCACGGTCGTGGGTGGTCGGACGCGCGGGGCCAGGGCCTCGGGCCTCCGCGCCAGGCACCGGATCCACTCCCCACGCTCCTCGAGCGCGACGAGAAGCCGGCCGCCGACATAGCCGGTGGCGCCGGTCAGCAGAACCGTGCGGCGAGGTCGCTCGCGTGGATCGTGCGATGGCGTTTCGTTCGACACTCGGCTACGTCGACCAGTCTCGCATCCCACCGCGGCTGCTGATCACGTTCGTGTAGCCGAGCGCTCGCAATAACGGGAGCGCCGCGATCGAACGCCGGCCGGTGGCGCAGAGGGTGACGATGGGTCGCTGGCGATCCGGTGGGAGCCCTTCGGCGGAGCCCGCCTCGAGGGCCTGCAACGGCAGGTTCACCGCCTCCGCGAGGTGACCGGCGACGAATTCCTTCGGCGTTCGCACGTCGAGCAACATGGCGCCGTCGCGGACCCGCTGCGCCGCTTCGGCGGGCGCGATCTCGTCCGACGCCGTAGGCCCCGTCGCCGGGGCGGCACTCGACGCCGGGAACAACTCGGGCAGGTGCTTTCGGAACGACGACGCGTACTTGAACGCGTTGTCGGGGAACATCACGACGCACACGGCGCCCGGCTCATCGGGCACCCGCTTGAATGCGCCGGCGAGTGCCATGCCGGAGCTCGGGCCGGCGATGATGCTCTCCTCCTGGTTGAGGCGCTTGCACATCCGGTACGCCTCGTCGTTGCCGATCTCCTCGATGCCGTCGTACTCGTTCGGCACGAAGAAGTCCGTCAACGCAAGGGCCCGGCGGCTGCGAACGCCGGGGATGTCGTGGCCTTCCGCGGGATGCACGCCGAGCACCTTCACGTTCGGGTTCTGCGACTTCAGGAATCGTCCGCTGCCGGTGATCGTTCCGCACGTGCCGAGGCCCGCGATGAAATGCGTGATCCGGCCGTCGGTCTGGCGCCAGACTTCGGGCCCGGTGGTGGCGAAGTGCGCGGCGGGATTCGCGGGGTTCTTGTACTGGTTGAGCTGATGCCAGCCCGGCCTCCGGGCCAGCTCGTTCGCGGTTTCCATCGCGCCTTCGGGAGCGCCGGGCATGGGGCAGAGATCGTCACTCAGTTCGACGAGCTCCGCTCCGAACAGGCGCAGCGCGGAGCGCTTCTCCTCGGGAATGGCGAGCGAGAGGGTCGCGGTGAACGGAAGTCTCGCGGCGTTGGCGAGCAGGCTCAGCGCCATCCCGGTATTCCCCGACGTCGGCTCGACAAGGTGCTCGAGAGGAATCCCCGACTCGACCGCATCGCGAAGCAGATTCGCCGCGATTCGATCCTTGACCGAGCCGTAGGGGTTGTACCACTCGAGCTTCGCGTAGACGGTCGTGTGCTCGTACGGGCTGATGCGGTTGATCCGGACGAGCGGCGTGGGATTCTCCACGCTGGAGAGCAGCTCGAGGATCGACTCGTAGACTCTTCTGGAGTGGTCGGGCATGGGCACGATGCTATCATCCGGCGAGGCATGAGGCACTGATGCGGCGGATGGCATTCGCGGAGGCGTGATGAAGAAACGCACACTGGGGCGCAGCGGTCTGGACGTGTCGGCGATCGGGCTCGGCTGCATGGGGATGAGCTTCGGATATGGGCCGGCTTCCGATCGGCAGGACATGATCACGCTCATTCGTGGTGCGGTGGCACGTGGCGTCACGTTCTTCGACACCGCCGAGGTCTACGGCCCGTTCACGAACGAGGACCTGGTGGGCGAGGCACTCGCGCCCGTCCGCGGCGACGTCGTGATCGCCACGAAGTTTGGCTGGAACATCGACGCGGCGACGGGGAAGCAGGACCCCGGCCTGAACAGCCATCCCGATCACATCCGGCTCGCTATCGAGGGCAGCCTGAAGCGGCTCCGGACGGACCACATCGACTTGCTCTACCAGCACCGCGTCGATCCCGCGGTCCCGATCGAGGACGTCGCGGGCGCGGTGAAGGATCTGATCCGCGAAGGCAAGGTGAAGCACTTCGGTCTCTCGGAGGCGGGCGTGCGCACGATTCGGCGCGCGCACGCGGTGCAGCCGGTCACGGCGCTCCAGAGCGAGTACTCGCTGTGGTGGAGAGAACCCGAGGACGAGATCCTGCCGACCCTCGAGGAGCTCGGCATCGGCTTCGTCCCCTTCAGCCCGCTCGGCAAGGGCTTCCTCACCGGCAAGATCGACGCGACCACGACGTTCGACAGTTCGGATTTCCGCAACACCGTCCCGCGCTTTACGCCCGAGAACCGCAAGTCGAACGAGGCCGTGGTCGATCTCGTGCGTGGGATCGCGGAGAAGAAGCACACCACACCGGCCCAGATCGCGCTCGCCTGGGTGCTGGCGCGGAAGCCGTGGATCGCGCCGATCCCCGGCACCACGAAGCTGCACCGGCTGGACGAGAACCTCCACGCGGCCGACATCGCGCTGACGCCCGACGATCTCCGCGAGATCGAAGACGCCACCGCCGCGATCACGCTGCAAGGGGCTCGGTACTCCGACAACTCGCAGCGATGGATCGATCGCTGAGCGCCGGCGCATGAACCACCGTACATTCGGCAGCACGGGGTGGAGCGTCGGCGAGGTCGGCTACGGCATGTGGGGGATGGCCGCATGGTCGGGCTCGGACGACGAGGAATCCCTGGCGTCGCTCGAGCGCGCCGTTGACCTCGGATGCAACTTCTTCGACACCGCGTGGGTGTACGGGAAGGGGCACAGCGAACGGCTCCTCGGCCGGCTCCTGCGTACACGGCCAGCCGCGCGCCTGTACTGCGCCACGAAGATTCCTCCCAAGAACATGACGTGGCCGGCCAGCGCCGACCTGGCCCTCGACGATGCGTTCCCGCCGGACCACATCCGCGAATACACGGAGAAGAGTCTCGAGAACATTGGCGTCGGCACGATCGACCTGCTGCAGTTCCACACGTGGAACGACGCGTGGACCGGCGACTCGCGCTGGCAGCGTGCCATCGAAGCGCTGAAGGCCGAGAAGCTCGTCCGGACGATCGGCATCAGCGTCAATCGATGGGAGCCCGAGAACGGGCTGCTCGCGCTGCGCACCGGCCTGATCGACGCGGTGCAGGTGGTCTACAACATCTTCGACCAGGCCCCCGAGGACGCGCTGTTCCCCGCATGCCGCGAGCTCGGAATCGCCGTCATCGCGCGCGTGCCGTTCGACGAAGGCACGCTGACCGGCACGCTCACGCGCGACACCACGTGGCCCGACGGGGACTTCCGCAGAATCTATTTCGCGGGCGACAAGCTGGCCGCGAGCGTCGAGCACGCCGAGCGCCTGGCGAACGACGTGCCCGCGGGAATGACGATGCCCGAGCTGGCGCTGCGATTCATCCTGGCCCATCCGGACGTGGCCACCGTGATCCCCGGCATGCGCAAGCGCGCGCACGTCGACGCGAACCTGGCGGTGGGCGACGGTCGCGCTCTCGACGCCGCCACGATCGGCCGCCTGCGCGCGCACCGATGGGATCGCATCCCGGCGCGCACCGACGCATAGGAGGTGCACGTGATGAGGGCAATGTCCGCCGCGCTCGTTCTCGCCGGGCTCGTGTGCCTGGCGCCTGTGCTCCATGCCCAAGACGACGCGGACGTCCGGAGAGCGCTGGACGCTCAGTATCGAAAGCTCGCCGCCGCTCACGAGAAGAAGGACCTCCAGGCGATCCTCGCGCTCAAGACGTCCGACTTCCACGCCGTGTTTCCGGACGGCCGGGTGGGTGACAGCAAGTTGATGGCGCAGTATTCGAGGGACTTCCTCGCGCGCAACAAACCGCCGTTCAACTTCCGGTTCACGATTCGCGCGCTGAACGTGTCCTACAACAAGCTCATCGCCATCGCCGACGTCTTCCAGGAAGGATCGCGCTACCAGGAACTGGCGGGGAAGCGTCGCAAGGTCGACACCAGCGTGCTCCAGCGCGAGATCTGGGCGAAGACCGCCGGCGGCTGGAAGATCAAGTCGGTCGACGACGTCCACGATCAGAAGAAGTCCGTGGATGGGAAGCGCGTGGATCCTGCGAAACCGTTCGATCCCGACGCTCCGCCGTTCGTTCCCGATGATCGCGGCGAAACGAAGCGATGAGGACGGCCACGGAAGTCGGCCACGTCGAGGCGATCTTCCACTACCCGGTGAAGTCCATGGCCGGCGAACGCCTCGAGGCCGCCCGTCTCGGCTGGCACGGCCTCGAAGGGGACCGGCGCCTGGCATTCCGCCGGTTGGATGATCGCGGCGATTTCCCATGGCTGAGCGCGAGCGAGCTGCCGGAGCTGCTCCTATTCACTCCGCACGGGCGTGACCACGACGACCCGGCGGCGGCGCCGACGCACGTTCGCACGCCGGGCGGCGACGCGATGCCCGTCTTCGGCGAGGACCTGGCTGCGGAGGTCGCACGCCGGCATGGCGCGCCCGTCCAGATGATGCAGTTGAGGCAGGGCATCTTCGACGAAGCGACCATCTCCGTGATCGCGACCGATACGGTGCGCGAGATCGCGCGCCTGTCCGGGCGGAGCGAGGACGTGCGACGCTTTCGCCCGAACGTCCTGGTGCGCCCGTCGCGATCGGCTCCGTTCCAGGAAGACGAATGGGTGGGCGGCGTGATCACGTTCGGCGAGGGGGAGGACGCGCCCGCCGTCGCCGTCACGATGCGTGACGTTCGCTGTTCGATGGTGAACTTCGATCCGGACTCGGCCGCTCCGGATCCCGAGGTGCTGAAGGCGGTCGTCCGCGAGCACCAGAACACCGCGGGAGTCTACGGCACGGTCACGCGCATCGGCCGGCTGGCGGTTGGACAGCGCCTCGTCCTCCGCGCGGCGGGCGACGCGAGGTAAACGGCCGTGCGGGGGGGGGCGCGATCAGGGCTCAATCCACCTCATGGAACGTGCGGATCAAGCCTGGACCGCGTCGCGGACGACGAGTGGCATCTCCACGATGAAGACACAACCCTTGCCGGCGATGTCGCGCAGTGAAATCGTGCCGCCATCGGCCTCGATGGCCTGGCGGCTGATCGCCAGACCCAACCCCAGGCCGGCGCGGTCTGCGCCGCGCTGTTCGAAGGGCCGGAAAATCACGTCGGCTGCGCCCGTCTGGAGACCGCCGCACTCGTCCTCAACTTCGATCGAGACATGAGTCGGCGTCGAGGCGGTTCTGAGCCACACATGGCTGGAGGGCCGGGTGAACTTGAATGCGTTCTGCAACACGTTGGAAATCGCAGAGGCGAACAGGTGTCGGTCGACGTCCACGAACAACTGGCGATCTGCGGGCCCCACGCTGAACTGAAGACCGCGGCTCGTCGCTTCAATGGAGCCGTCGATCTCCATCTCTTCGATGACGTCCGCCACCCGGAGGCGCTCTCGGTGATGAGTGCCCGAGGCCAGCCGCACCTCCGACACGGAGCGATCGACGAGTTCACGCAAGCCCCGAAGGCTGCGCTCGAGCACCTGGATCGTGCTTCCAGTCACGCCGACCCGTCCACCCTTCACCACCTGAAATGCCAGCGTCGCGGTGTTCAGGTGGTTGCGAAGCTCGTGAGCGAAGTACCCTTGACGCCTGACATCGGCTCCAGACGTGTCCGCGTCACGCTGGCGCGCGTATTCGGTGACCGCACTCGCAATCGCGTTGTCGAGGCACCGATTCAGCGTATGGAAATCCTCGGTCGTGACCGGGACGTTCAGATCCAACGCAAGCTCGGTGACCGCCTGGCAGATGTCGCCGTAGTCGTGCACGACCTGGGCGATCGAAAACCCTTTTCGGAGCAGGTCACCCCCGTGCTGGGTGGCACTCCGCCCCATCGCCACTCCATTGGTGGGCGGGGACTGAGCGGTCTCTCGCCTCAGGATGTCGCCCAGCTGGGTCAGAAAGAGTGGCACGCCGTTCGTGAGTTCGTCGCTGCTGGGCCGCGGAGCAGGCCGGATCGCGACCTTCGCCCGCGTTCGAGCGATGAGCTCTTCCCGGTGTTTTGAAATGAACTCGTGGAGCATCAGCCTCCCTCTGATCCCGTCATCGATCCCGTCATCCGGACGATTTTACGCCTCGACACACGCCGGCCTCAAGCGAGGTGCACCCGGACGTGAACGGCGTGGCCGGGTCATGGACACGGTCGTCAGGCCCGCGCACGTCGGGTAGGATCGCGGCTCACCGCCGCGACCCCTCCACGCGAAGGAGCGCCATGACCCGCTCGTTACCGTCGGTCGCCGTGTTGCTGGCCTGTACGCTCGTGCTGCCCGGTTGCGCCACACTCCAACAGATGTCGGCCCTGCGATTCGTCGCGTTCGAGTTCGACCATATCGGTGAGGTGCGCCTGGCCGGCGTGCCGATCGGCGCCGGCACGCGGTTCACGAACCTCGGCGTCGCCGACGCGGCCCGCATCGGCGCTGCAATCAGCATGCGCGACGTTCCGTTCGAATGCGATGTCCACGTGCGCGCCACGAATCCCGTCGACAATCGCGTGACTGCGCGGCTCGTGAACGTCGACTGGAAGCTGTTCCTCGACGAGCGCGAAACGGTCGGCGGCACGATGAGCCGGGCCGTGGCCATCGAGCCGGGCCGCACGGCGGACGTGCCGGTGGCCGTGCGGTTCGACCTCATGCGGCTCGCGACGGGCGGCGCCCGTGACGTGTTCGACCTCGCGCTCGCGATCGCGGGCTATGGCGCCGTCGCGAAGGACGTGCGCCTCGAGCTCGTGCCGACGATCGACACGACGCTCGGGCCGATCCGCTACACGTCGCCCGTGTCGGTGCGCCGGATCGCTCGGTAGCAGTCCGTCACTCGAGCTGGAGCTGCCGCTTCTATACGAGCTGGAGCTGCCGCTCCGGGCTGCCTTCGCGCAGTTTCACGCCCTCGTGCACCAGCAGCCAGCGCTTGCGGTGCAGCCCGCCACCGTAACCGTGAAGCGTGCCGTCGGCCGCGATGACGCGGTGGCACGGCACGAACAACGACACGGGGTTGCTGCCGTTCGCGGCGCCCACGGCGCGGCTCGCGGTCGGAACGCCGAGCAGGCCGGCCAGCTCGCCATAGCCGCGCGTGGCGCCCGCGGGGATTCCCCTCAGCGCGTCCCACACGCGGCGCTGGAACGCCGTGCCGTGCGGGTGCGCCGGTTGCTCGTCGAGTGCGCCGAGCTCGCCCGCGAAATAGCGCGCGAGCCGCGTCGCGGCCCCGGCCGGGTCGGGGTGGGCACGCTCGTCGAACGCGCCGAGGCCACGCGCCAGCATCGCGCGGATCGACGCCAGGTCGTTGCGGCCGTCCACGAAATGGAGGCCGACCAGCTCCGAGGCGTCGGCGTGCAGCAGGATGTCGCCGATCGGCGACGGAACGATCGTCGTGTCGAGGCACTTCATTCGGATGTCCTTTCCGCGAGCGTGCGCCCGGTGGTGAAATCGTGCGCCAGATCGAGCCACAGGGCGATGACCGCATAGCCGCGCCACGGGCGCCAGGCTTCGGCGCGTTTCGTCGCCTCGCGCTCGGACGCGAGCCGCCCGCCGGCTCCGAGTGCCTTGCGCACGCCGAGGTCGCCGGCGGGAAACGCGTCCGGTTCGCCGAGCCCGCGCAACGCGATGTATTGAGCCGTCCAGTCGCCGATGCCGGGCAGCGCCGTGAGTGCCGCGACGGCGTCGTCGAGCGACGCATGCGCGCCGAGGTCCAGGGCGCCGCCCGCGACCGCGGCCGCGAGCCCGCGGATGGCGGCGATGCGCGCGCCCGTGACGCCGAGCCCGTCGAGGTTCGCGGCCGCGAGCCGCGCCGGTGACGGGAACACGTGCGTGAGCGCCGGGGTCGCGAGTGCGTCGGGCAGCGGCGTTCCGCAGCGCGCGACGAGGCGCCCGGCGAGTGTGCACGCGCCGGCCACCGTGACCTGCTGGCCGAGCAGTGCCCGCACCGCGTGCTCGAACGGGTCCCACGCGCACGGCACGCGGACGCCCGTCACCGGGACGCGCGCGCGCAGTGTGGGATCGCGCCTCAGGTGCGCCGCGATCGCGACGGTGTCGGCGTCCAGGTCGAACATCCGCGCGATCCGCGCCGCGACAGGCACGAGCGCCCTCGCGGACGCCGACGACAGTGACAGTGTCACGCCGGTCGCGTCCGGCAACGCCTCGAGCACGCCCGTGTCGTCGCCGATCACGAATGCGCGCCGGTACGCGCCGCCTTCCACGTGTTCCAGCCCCGGCACGCGCCGCGCGCCGAGGAACGCGAGCAGCGGCGCCGCGTTGAACGGCGCGCGCGCCGGCAGCCGTAGCTCGATCGCCGTGGCACGCGCACCACGCGGACGCCGCCCGCGCCGCAACTCGCCCGGGGAGCTCTTGAACGTGGCCGACACCGCGGCGTGCAGGCGCCGTGCACTCGCGTAGCCGGCCGCCTGCGCGATGTGCTCGAGCGGCATCGCCGTGTGCTCGAGTAGCCGCCGCGCGAGGTGTGCGCGATGCGTGCGCGCGACTTCGAGCGGCGACGCTCCGACGTGCCGCTCGAACAATTGGCGCAATCGCCGGCCGCCGATGCCGAGACGCGCGGCGAGTGCCTCGACGCCGTGCTCGGCGTCGTCGCCGTTCGCGCCGAGCGCTCCCGCCTCGATCATCCGCATCGCGCGCCCGACGTGCGCCGGCGCGCCGATCCACGCGGCGGACCCGGGTGCCGTGTCCGGTCGGCACCGGCGGCACGGCCGGTATCCGGCGGATTCCGCGGCGGCCGCGCTGGAATAGAACGAGACGTTGTGACGCGCGGGCATGCGCGCCGGGCAGCCGGGACGGCAATAGATATGGGTCGTCGCGACGGCGATGAAGAACCGCCCGTCGAAGCGACGGTCTCGGCTCGCGGTGGCGCGCCAGCAGATGTCCGGGTCGAGCGTCATTGGTAGATCCTACGTTACACCGTAGACAACGCGGTGCGGGGTAGAACCCCCTTTCAAACCGTGCGTGCGGATTTCCCGCACACGGCTTACGGATGAGGTTTCGGTCCAGGCGTTACGCGGATGACCGGGGTAGCGTACCGTCCCGCGCAGGCGATGCAGTCCGTGCTGCCAGAAGAAGTCACGCGTCCATCGAGTGGACTCGCCCGCACGAAGGTCTCGCCCCTTACGCTTCACCATGAAGCGGAGCAGGCGCCTCCATACGTACTCGTCCATCCGGTTGAACTTTCGTGCAGCGTTTCCGGTGCGGAAGTAGTTACCCCAGCCGCGCAGGATCGGATTCAGTTCGCGGATCAAGACCCGCACATCCTTCACTCCGTTCCGGTGGCGTCCGGTGCGCTCCTTCACGCGCTGCCGCACACTCCGCATGCTTCGCGCCGAGGGCCAGCGCTGGAGGAAGTAGACGCGACGGCGCTCCTTCTCCCAGATGATCCCGCTCATGCGCTTGTGCAGGTGGCAGCCGAGGAAGTCGAACCCCTGCCGTCCTCGGCTCAGGTCGATCCGCCTCGTCTTTTCCGGGTGCAGCTCCAGTCCCAGTCGCGTGAGGACTTCCCGCACGCGCTGTTCCGCCTCGCTGCAGCACGCCTGCGTGTCGCACATGACCACGAAGTCGTCCGCGTAGCGCACCAGCATCCCCAGATGGGCGTACCGGCGCTCCCACGTCGCGTCGAGGGCGTGAAGGTAGATGTTCGACAGCAGCGGTGAGATCACGCCGCCCTGCGGAGTTCCCGCGAGCGCCGTGCGCACCTCGCCATCTTCCATCACCCCGACCCTGAGCCACTGCCGCAGCAGCTTGAGCATCCGTCGATCCGTAACTCGCTTCGCCACGAGCTTCATCAGCTTCCCGTGGTCGATGCTGCCGAAGTAGTCACGGATGTCGGCATCGAGCACGTGGTTCCCACGCTGGCTGCCCCTGAGTCTCAGAGCTTCCAGCGCGTCGGTCGCGCTGCGCTTCGGCCGGAAGCCGTACGAGCACGACTTGAAGTCCGCCTCGAAGATCGGCTCCATCACCAGTCGCGCCGCCGCCTGTACCACGCGATCGCGCACCGTCGGGATGCCCAGTGGCCGCTGCTTCCCATCGGCCTTCGGGATGTACCGACGCCGCACCGCTGCGGGCCGGTACCTGCCTGCGCGCAGCACGGTCTCGAGCTCGTTCAGCATCCGCTCGACTCCGTACTGCTCGATGCTTGCGAGCGTCTCGCCATCGATACCCGCCGCACCGCGGTTCCGCCTCACTCGCTTCCATGCTTCGCGCAGGACGTCACTCCTGCACACGCGGTCGTACAGCGCATGAAAGCGCCTGCCCGGTTGCCGCTTGGCCACCGACCACAGCCGTCGTTGGAGTTCTCGCACTTTCTCGATCGGCTTTCGACGATCGGGGTAGTTGGGTCCGGTCTTGCCGGCCATGCCCTCGCGCTTACCTCCGCCTACGGCACCCTCATCCCAGGGACCCTTCCCTCCGGCAACGTTGTTCGTCGTCGCCCTCGCCGGTACTACGATCCCCTCGGACTCCCGCTGCACACGTCGCGCTTTCGCCGTCGGCTTATACGCGCCGCTTCGCCCTGACGCAGGCCGTGCAGACGGGTCTCTCCTGTTCCACACCGAGCCTTGAGCACGTGCTGCGCCCCATACCCCGGCGGGTCTCGCGGTCGTTGTTGCCCCGGACTTCCGCTCCGCGATCGTGGCCTTCGCCGTGGCATGCGCGGCTCGGCTCCCGCATTGTTCATCTGTCGAGGCGGCAGGCTTCACTTGATGTTGCGGCCCGCACTCTTGCTCCCTCCGTAGAGGCTTTCGACGCCCCGCTTCGGCCACGACGATCTCTCGCCGCGCCGGGGGCCTGCTAGCGGACGGTCCGGTTCCTGTCCGCGCGGGACTTGCACCCGCTGGTTCGGTGTAGCTTGAACGGCGACGCCGTTCTTCAGGACGCACCATGGGGGCACATTACCCCGCCCGGGCCCCGGAAGTCGGACGAATTCGGAAGTGGCAGCCGGCGGGCGCGACGGTGGGCGCGGAGCGCCGTCGACGCGGGCGCGGGCATTGCGCCACAATGAGTTCTGCGGTCGTCTTCAGGCGCCGTGTGATACCCGCGCCGCTCATCCGTATCATGGGGAACATGGCGATGATCGAGGCGGTGCTCGGCACGTTGCGCGTGCTGAATCCGGCGCGTGACGAGGACTGGGACGCGCTGTACGCGCAGCAACTGCCGCGCGTCTACAACTTCTTTCGCTTCCGCGTCGGCGACGGCGCGGTCGCCGAGGACCTGACGTCGCTCACGTTCGAGAAGGCGTGGGTCGCGCGGCGTCGGTATCGCCGCGACCTCGCCGGATTCGGGACGTGGCTGCTGACGATCGCGCGCAACGTCGCCGTGGATCATTACCGGTCGCGAAAGCCGCACGTCGCGCTGCACGAGGCGATGACGCTGGCCGGGGGAGCAACGCCGGACGAACTGGATGAACGGCGCTCGGATTTCGAGCGGTTGAGCCGGCTGCTCGAGTCGATGCCGGAACGCGAGCGTGAGCTGATCGCCATGAAGTACGGCGCGGACCTGACGAACCGCGCCATCGCGAAAGCGACGGGACTGAGCGAATCGAACGTCGGCACGATCCTGCACCGCACGGTCCAGGCGCTGCGTGCCGACTGGGAAGAAGGAGCCTGACGATGGACGACCGTTTCCTCACCGAATCGCGCCGCGATCCCGACTCGGGGTTCGCGCGCTCGCTGCACGCGCGGCTGCGCACGCTCGAAGCCGCGGACGTCGCGCCGCGCGCACGCCGCTGGCAGCCCGTGTTCGCCGGTGCGCTCGCGCTCGCCGCGTTCGCCGCGCTGTTCATGCTGCCGGCCGTGCGCGCCACGGCGCAGAACATGCTCGACCTGTTCCGCGTCCGCGACTTCGCGGTGCTGACCGTCGATCCGGCACGCATCGAGCAGCTCAAGACGCAGAAGTTCGATCCGCAGTCGATGCTCGGCGGCCACGTGGACAAACTGAACGACCCCGGCCCGCCGCAGGCATTCACGTCCATCGAGGCGGCGACGGCCGCGGCGGGCTTTACGCCGGTGCGCCCGGCGACGCTGCCGCGCGGTCTCCAGCTCGACAGCGTGTTCGTGCGCGGCGAGCTGCGCGAACGCGTCACTGTCGACACGAAGCCGCTGCGCGACCTCATGGACGCGTTCGACATTCGCGACCTGGCGATCCCGCCCGGGCTCGACGGCCAGCAGGTCAGCATCTACGTGCCGCGCATGATGGCGCAGCGGTACGTCAACGAGCGCAAGCTGCGCGTGGCGCTGATCCAGTCCGACAGCCCGGAGGTGGGCCTGCCGCCGGGCGCCGACCTCGCGCGCTTCGGCGAGATCGGGCTGCGCATCCTCGGTCTCAAGCCGTCCGAGGCGAGCCGCATGGCGCACTCGATCGACTGGCGCACGACGCTGCTCGTGCCGGTCTCGTCGGACGCGACGCACTTCCAGCAGATCACCGTGAACGGCGCGAAGGGGTTGTTCCTCGAGTCGTCCGATGACGCGCCCGACGGCAAGAAGCGCACGCACCGCGCGGTGCTGTGGAGCCGCGACGGGCGCGTGTACGCGCTGTCGGGGGATCTGCCGGACACGGAGCTCGTGGCGATGGCCGAGTCCGTGCACTAGTCTCGGCGAATGCCCGGGCTCGCCATCGAGACACACGGATTACGCAAGCGATTCGGCGACAAGCTCGCGGTCGCGGACCTCTCCCTGACGGTCGAGCGGGGAGAGGTCTTCGGCTTCCTGGGACCGAACGGCGCCGGCAAGACGACGTCGCTCAAGATGCTGCTCGGCCTGATCGCGCCGACCGGCGGCACCGGCCGCGTGCTCGGCGCGCCGATCGGCGACCGCGCGGCGCGCGCGAAGATGGGCTTCCTGCCCGAGCACTTCCGCTTCCAGGACTGGCTGAGCGCGCGCGAGCTGCTGCACTTCCACGGCCGGCTGCACGGGCTGTCCGGGCCCAGGCTCGCGGCGCGCACCGAGACGCTGCTCGGCCGTGTCGACCTGCTCGACGCCGCGCACCGCCGGTTGCGCGAGTACAGCAAGGGCATGCTGCAGCGCGCCGGACTGGCGGCGGCGCTGATCAACGAACCGGACATCGTGTTTCTCGACGAGCCGACGTCCGGACTCGACCCGCTCGGCCGGTTGCTCGTGCGCGACCTGATCCGAGAGCTGCGCGCGAACGGCGTGGCGGTGTTCCTGAACTCGCATCTGCTCGGTGAAGTCGAGGCGACGTGCGACCGCGTCGTGTTCCTGAAGCAGGGCCGCGTGATCCACGAGCACCGCCTCGCCGCGACCGATACCACCGTCGAAGTCGAGCTGCGCGCCGACGGTCTCGAGGACGGCGTGTTCGCCGAGCTGGCCACGCTGGGCCGCGATGTGCGCCGCGACGGCCCGCTCGTGCGGATGACCGTCGACGACGCGGAGGCGCTGCCGGAGATCGCGCGCCGGCTCGTCGCGCGGAGCGCGCGGCTGTACCACCTCACCGCCGGTCGCCGCTCGCTCGAGCAGCAATTCCTCGACGTGATGGGCGACGACCAGAGGCCGGGATGACGAGCGGACTGCTGACGACGGCGCACCTGACGCTCCACGAGGCGATGCGCAAGCGCATCCTGCTCGCGACGTCGATCGGCGGCGCCGCGTTCCTGGTGCTGTACGCGATCGGCTTCTACTTCATCGCGAAGAACGTCCACCACGAAGTCGGCCCGATGGCGCACGTCCACCGCCAGATCGCCCTGACCATGTTCACGCTCGCGGGCCTGTACGCGGTGAACTTTCTCGGACTGATCTCCGCGGTCCTGTTGCCGCTCGACACGATCTCGGGCGAGATCTCGTCGGGCGTCATCCAGACGGTCGCGTCGAAGCCGATCCACCGCCGCGACATCGTGCTCGGCAAGTGGCTCGCGTACGTGCTGGTCCTGCTCGGATACGTCGCCGTGCTGGCGACCGGCGTGCTCGCGATCGCGCGGCTCATCGGCGGCCACACGCCGCCCGGCGTCACGGTCGGAGTGCCGCTCATGATGCTGCAGGCCGTGCTGCTCGTGACGCTGTCGATCTTCGGCGGCACGCGTTTCACGACCGTGTCGAACGGCGTCGTGGCGTTCGCGCTCTACGGGCTCGCGTTCATCGGGAGCTGGATCGAGCAGATTGGCGGATGGACGGGCAACGTCGCCGCCCGGAACATCGGCACCGTCGCGAGCCTCATCATGCCGACGGAAAGTCTGTGGCAGCTCGCCGCCTACAACATGCAGCCCGCGCTGCTGGCACAGACCCACGTGACGCCGTTCTCGCCCATGTCCGTTCCGAGCCCCGCCATGGTGATCTGGGCCGCCCTCTGGGGCGTCGCCGCGCTGCTGCTCGCGCTACGGTCGTTCTCGAAGCGCGCGCTTTGAGCGCTCGCGGCGGCGTGTGCCGTCCGGCACGCGCGACGCCCGATGCGATTGACGGGACTCTTTTTCGGCCTGTACGTTGCGCCGTCACCGTTGCGCTGTATGCACCGGATGCAAGTGGCAACCACGCTCATTGGAGAACCTTGAATGCGCCGCCTGTGTCCCGCGATCACCCTGCTCGTCTGCTGCTTATCCGTGTCCGTCGATGTCCACGCCGACCGCCGCTACTTCGTCCAGAACTACACGCCGTATCTCGCCCCGGCCGGCAATCTCGAGCTCGAGAACTGGGTCATCGCGAAGGCGGGGCAGGGGGACTCGACCGGGACGTCGTGGAAGAACCGCGTCGAATTCGAGTACGCCGCCAGCGATCGGCTCACCGGCGCCTTCTACCTCAATTTCGTGCAGCCGGCCGGCTTCGACGCGCCGATGTCGTTCGATGGCCCGTCGGTCGAGCTCATCTACCAGCTCGCTCCGCCCGGGCGGCTCGCCGTGGATCCGGCGGCGTATTTCGAGATCCGCGCCAACGGCAACGAGGTCGAGTTGGAGCCGAAGCTGCTGCTGGCGCGGCGCGTCTATCGTCTCGTGGGCGCCCTGAACGTGATCGGCGAGTTCGAACGAATCAACGCGGGGGAGGAGCGCGGGACGTGGGAGAAGAACCTGCTCGTCACGGCCGGGCTCAGCCGCGAGATCGGGAATGCCTTCGCGGTGGGGCTGGAGTCGACGTACGAACGAGGCCTTTCCGAAGGGGGCGAGCACCCGTCCAGCCTTCTGCTCGGGCCCACCGTCAACTACCAGACGTCGAAGATCCAGGTGACGCTCGGCTGGCATCCTCAGATCACGGGAAGTCCTGACACCCACAGCGGGCTCAATCTGGACGACTTTCCGCGTTCCGAGATCCGGATGATCGTCGGAGTCGACCTGTGAGCTTCGGCCGGATGATGTTCATCATCCTTGCCGTGGTGCTCGCACTGACCGGCTGCGCCATGGGCCGGTACATCGCGGGCGCTCCCTCGACGCGTGAGCAGGGGACGACGAACGGCCTGCTCGCGCGTCGCTGTGGCGGTTGCCACGCGATTCCTCACCCTGAAGCCATGCCCGCCGCGGAATGGCGCGCCGCACTGGATCGCATGCACCAGCGGATGCGGCTGCCGGCCAGCGAGTGGGACTCCCTGGCGACGCTGGGACGCGCGGAATGACGAATCGTCTCACCTGACGGACGGTCCATCATGAAGCGCATCGCGGCACTTGTGGTGGCGGCCGTCGTGTTGCACGCGGCGTGGCTCGCGTTCCGGGCAACGGGCCGGCCCCGCTCGGTCAGCACCCCTGACACACCGGCGGTCGCGACACGAACGATCGGCCGCGAGCCCGCGTACGCCGACACCGCCCTCGAGGCGCGGTTGGGGGCCATCGCCCGCGGGGCGACGGGGCGCTGCGCCATCATGGCGAAGCACCTGCGCACCGGCGCCGTCGCGCGTTTCAACGCAGGCACCGCGATCCCGCTGCTGAGCGTGGTCAAGCTGCCCGTGGCCTTGGTCGTACTCGACGGAGTGGACCAGGCGCGATGGTCGTTGAGCACGCCGGTCACTCTGCTCGCTCAGGACATGCATCCGCGAGGAGAGCTCGGCGATCGCTACCCGCGTGGAGGAGGCCCGGTCAGCCTCCATAGACTCCTCCTTCTCATGACCACGCGAAGCGACAACACCGCGGCGGACGCCCTCATGCGCCTCGTCGGAGGTCCGCCCGCCGTCACCAAGTGGTTGGAGCGACACGGGATTCGCGACCTGCGCGTCGACCGCACCGAGCGAGGCCTGGGCAACGACTGGTACGGATTGGCTCCCGGGGCCGACACGGCCGGATCCGCGGAAGAAATCCGCGAGCTGCGCGCTGGCGTGCCGGGCGCCGTCCACGACAGTGCGGCGCAGGCGATGCTGCTCGATCCGCGCGACACGGGCACGGCCGAGGGTTGCGTCGACCTGCTCGAACGACTATGGGACGGCGTTCTCCTGTCCGCCGCGATGACCGATACGCTGAAGTCGATCCTCGCGCGCTGCAGGACGGCACCGAATCGCTTGCCCGCGATGTTGCCGAAGGGCACGCCTGTCGCGCGGAAGACCGGCACGGGCGGCACGGCGAGCGGCGTTACCGTGGCGATCAACGACGTCGGAGTCATTCGACTTCCGAACGGTGACGACGTGGCCATCGCGGTCCTCATCGGCGAGCCCCGCGGCATCCGCCGGGCCGAACGCCTGATCGCGCGGGTCGCTCGCACGGTCTTCGATGCGTGGAGCGCCACGGATACCACGGGACACGCCGCCGTGCCGTGACACGGGGACTCGCCCGCATCCAGCTCGCTCCAAAAGCGCAACGCGGCCCTCAGCGTTCGAATGGCCTCGTCCGTTCGGCCCTCGGCCGCCGCCAGGTCGCCACGTGCCCGCTGGAGCGCCCCGTGTTGCGCGGTCGCGAGCTCGCCATCCTCGCCGGTTCGCGGTCGAACCGAACCCCAACGCGCGACGTCACAGCCGCTCCGCGGGGTCGTATGGTGGTAGCATCGCGAGCGGCACAGCGGCGGCCATCCGGGTTGCCGCTGCCCGCAGACTCCATCTCGGAGGAGGGGAACCATGGCGAATCCCGTTGCCGTCACCCGGTTCGAAGTGAAGTCCCACGGCTCACCCGACGAGGTTCGTACGCCGAGCAAGACTCGGGTCGAGGTCATCCAGCTCGAGGGCTTCACGGTCGGCAGGATGACCTTCGAGCCCGGCTGGCGGTGGTCCGAGTGCATCAAGCCGGTGGTCAAGACCGACCAGTGCCAGAACTCGCATGTCGGGTACGCGATCTCCGGGCGCATCAAGGTGCGGATGAACGACGGCACCGAGAAGACGATCTCCGCGGGCGACTCGTACACGATCCCGCCCGGACAAGATGCCTGGGACGACGGCGACCAGCCGTTCGAGGGGATCGAAGTGATGAGCGCCGATGTGTACGCCAAGCCGGCGGCCATGAACCACTGACCGTCCACCGCAACCGCCCGTGCGGACGTATCGCACCGTCCGCACGGGCTCGAGCCGAATAACCGCACTTCAAGTGTTACATGAACTGGAACTGAATCCAGTTC
>JANLWK010000270.1:0-16208 GCA_031364505.1 Candidatus Eiseniibacteriota bacterium
CACGCGCGACGCCGTGGTCCAGAGCGAAGCCGGCCGCGTTCGCGAGGAGCTGGTGCACGCGCTCGATACACGCGCCACGCTACTCCGCCGTTTCGTCACGGCGCATCCCGGACTGGCGGGCGGGGACACGACCGGCGTCGAGCGGGCATTCGACGAATCCGGCGCACCGTTCCGCGCACTCCTCGTCCTCGACTCGGCACTCGCCATGCGCCGCACGCTGCGCGCGAGTGCCGCGTCGAGCACGTCGCGCTCGCGCCCGACACCGACCACGAAGCCATCGCGACGCGAGTTCAGCGTGACGGGTGCGCAGACCAGCACCTGGCGCTCGCCGGACGCGAGCGGCGCCGTGGTGACGAGGGCGGCGTCTTTCGGCGGCGGCTCGGTCACGACGCGCAGCGCCGTCGCGCGCGACTCGTCGTCCGCGAGGGCCGCGGCCGAGGTCACGCGCGCCGAGGCCGGCAGCATGCGGCGCACGGCGAGCGCCGAGTCGAGGACGAGGATCGCGCGGAACGGTGCGCCGGATTCGCCGAACGCTTGCTCGAGGCCGGTCGTGTCGCCGCCCGCCAGTCCGGGATGCTCCGCGACGAAGCGGCGGAGCAGCGCGGCGCGCGTGTCGAGCGCGTGCACCAGCTCCTCGCGGACGCGGCCGGCTTCGCTCTGGACGACGGCGTCGCGCGTCCGTTGTTCGGCGCGCACGGACGTGAGCCACAGCGCGTAGGCGCCGGCGACGATGATCGCGCCCGGAATCAGCGGCCGCCACAACACGCGGACGGCATGGCCGAAGTCGCTCCCCCACGACAGCCGTGCGTCCGGAGCGGGGCTCACGACCAGCCCTCGCGCACCGCGCGCGCGTACGCCTCCCAGTAGCCGTCCCGCCGGGGCGCGTCGATCTTCTCGACGCCGCCGTCGATACCCGTGAGCCACACGATGCCGTGGCCGCGCACGACCTCGCCGATGTCGGCGGCCGTGATGCCCTCCTCGGCCAGCGCCGCGATCACCTCGGGCGCCCACAGCGCCCGCACGGTGAGGAGCAGCGTCCCCTCGGACAGCGTCCACAGCGGGTCGAGCCCCATCAACTCGCATGCGGCGCGCGACTCGGGCGACAGCAGCATCGCCGCGCGCGAGATGCGCAGATCCGCGCCGCAGGCCCGTGCCAGCTCGACGAGCGCCCCGAGCACTCCTCCCTCGGTGGCGTCATGGAGCGCCGAGACGCCGCGATCGCGCACGCCCACGCGCACCGCTGCCCGGCACTCGATGACGACGCTCGCGACCGGGGGATGCGCCGCGAGGCGCGCCATCTGGTCCTCGTCGAGCGCCGTCGCGAGCTTCGCCGGGAACAGCCGCGCCGCGACCGCCAACGCCTCGACCGCGCAGTCCTTGGTCATCAGCACCCGGTCACCGGGCTTCACGAACGCCGGCCCGACCGTGCGGCCCTCGTCGCCGATGCCGATCACGGTCGCGGCGCCGACGATCGTGAGCGAGCAGCCGTCGTAGTGCCCCGTGTGACCGGTGACGACGGCGATGCCGAGCTTCGCGAACTCGTCACTCATCGCCGACCAGTAGCGCTCGAACGTGTCCGTGGGAAGCGACGGCGGCAGCGCGAAGCTCACCGAGGCGTAGGCGGGCGGGAGGCCCGTGGTCCACAGGTCCGAGGCGAGCAAGTGGCATGAGAGCCTCGCCGATTCCTCGGGCCCGAGCGCCGGGATCAGCGACACCGGGTCGGTCGTCACCGCCATCACCCGCCCCGCGCCGATCCGGACGATGGCGGCGTCGCGGCCCTCGCCCGGGCCGACCAGCACCTCGTCGCGCGCGGCGCCGAGGCGTGGCGCGACGATGCGCTGGAACTCCTCGGGTGTGATCTTGCCGAGTGGCAACGCTGGGCCCTACTCCTTCTTCTCGTCCATCGGCACCGCCTGCCCGCCGATCTCGGCCGCCTGGACGTACAGGCCTCGCACGCCCCGCATGTTGCTCAGCATGCCGGTCACGCTGACGTCCTTGGCGAGCAGCGGTGCGAACACCTTGCGGATGTCGACCATGCCGTCGCGGCGCGGATGGTGCTCCTCGGCGAACAACAGGTAGAGCGTGCCCTTCGCATCCACGAGGCCGATCGGCTCGCCGTGGGCGATGCACTTGCTGCCGCACGCCACGTGAGCCTCGCCGCGCTTGCCGAGTTGCAGGTAGCAAGACACGTCGACGATCTCGCCCGTGACCGTCACGGGCTTGCCGGCCGCCAGCACGCGTTTGTTCGCGTCGGTCGCGGCCGCCTCGCGGGTCGTCTCGCTCCAGTGGGCGCCGCTCGGCGGCGCGAGCTTGACCGGCACCGGCCGGGCCTTCGCGGCATCCGCCGCGTTCGACGCGCGCTGCGCCGCGGCGAGGGCGAGCACCACCAGTGCGGCGGCCGCGAGTGCGGCGAATCCGTGACGTCGGTTCATCGAACACCTCCATTCGGCCTGTTCGGCCCCTTCAGAATCTCGACTGCGTGCGGGCCGTGAACGAGTGTCAGCGCGCGGGCACTTCGGCCGGCTCCCCGGTCTCGATCGGCAACCCGGACGCGCGGTACTCCGCGAATCCTCCGGCGACGTCGGCGAGGGCGACGAAGCCCAGCCGGCGCAGCACGCTCGCCGCGATCGGCGAGCGGTCACCACCCGCGCAGTGGACGCCGACCGGTAGCGTCTGCCGCAGCTCGGAGGCGTGTGCCATCAGGTGGCCGAGCGGGATGTTCGTCGCGCCGGGCACGTGGCCGGCGAGGTATTCCGCGCGATTCCGCACGTCGAGCAGCGCCATCTCGCCGCGCCGCATCCGCTCGACCGCGTCCGAGAACCCGAGCCGGGGCAGCGTCTCGGGCGCGCCATGCCGGTGCGCCCAGCCATTGATCGCGGTCGCCGTCATCGCCCAGCCGCGCACGTCGTCGATGCCGATGAGCGCCAGCTCGCGCGCGCCCGCGGCGACGTCGGCCTCGTTGCCCGACAGCAGATAGACAGGGCGATCGTAGGGCAGCAGCCAGCCGGCCCACGTCGTGAACGGGCCGCCCGCGGGGATGTTCAGCACGCCCGGGATGAACGCGCGCGCGAACTCCGCCGCCGTGCGCAGGTCGACGAACAACGCGCCGCCCTCGATCGCCGCGAGCGCCGATTCGGGATCGAGCCGCGGCGGCACGCGGAATCCGTCGAGGGCCGCGGGTCCCGCCTTGTTGATGCGCTTCATCTCACGGAAGTAGGTGGGCGGGTCGGGCTGGCCCGCGAGCACCTCGGTGACGAACGCGTCCTCGTCGGTCGCGCGCAGTCCCCAGTTGGACAGCATCTCGTAGGCGAGCGTCGTAACCGGCACGCCGCCCAGGCTCTTGCCGCAGGCCGAGCCCGCCCCATGCCCCGGCCACAGCATCAGGTGGCCGGGCAGCGTCTTGAACGCCTGCAGCGAGCGGAACAGCGTCCGCGCGCTCTGCTCCATGGTGCCGGCCACCCGTGCCGCGCGCTCGAGCAGGTCGGGGCGGCCGACGTCGCCCGCGAACACGAAGTCGCCCGTGAACACCGCCTGCGGCTGGTCGGTCGCGGCCTCGTCGGTGAGCACGAAACTCACGTGCTCGGGCGTGTGCCCCGGCGTGTGCCGCACGTCGAGCCGCACCGCGCCCGCACGAATCGCGTCGCCGTCGTGGACCGTGGTCACGTTCGGCTCGCCGGCGAAGTCGTAGGCCCAGTCGGGGCCGCCCTCGCCCGACAGGTAGAGACGGGCACCCGCGCGCGCCGCGAGCTCGCGGCTGCCCGACGCGAAATCGGCGTGGATGTGCGTCTCGGTGACACCCGTGATTTCGAGCCGCGCGGCCCGCGCCTCGCGCAGGTACCGCTCCGCGTCGCGAGTGGGGTCGATCACCAGCGCCTCGCGAGTGCGGGCGCACCCGATGAGGAAGCTCGCCTGCGCGAGTGAGTCTTCATAGAAGCGCTTGAGAATCATGCGGTCTCCGGATCCGGGGTCGCGCTCCCGCGCAACCGCCACGCGAGCAGGGGCGGCGTGGCGAGTGTCGTGAGTGCCACCATGACCACGACCGCGGAGAATACCGCATCGCCGACCACGCGCTCGCCTCCGATCGTGAGCCGGGTTCCGACCCCGGCGAAGATGAGCCCGACCTCTCCGCGCGGGATCATCCCCAGCCCGACCGCGAGGCGGTCGGCGCCCCGCTCGAACACGCCGAGGCCGCAGATCTGCTTCCCCGCCACCGCCGCGAGCGTCAGCACGGCCGCGAAACCCGCCACGCCCGGGTGGGCGAACGAGGCGAGGTCGACCCGCATGCCCATCAGCACGAAGAACAACGGCACGAGGAACGACTCGATCGGCCGGAGCGAGTCGCGCAGGTCGCGGGGCGGCGCGCCCTCGCGGCCGGGACGCAGCCGCACGTCGTCGAGCACGAGCCCGGCCGCGAACGCGCCGACGATCGGGGCGAGCCCGGCGCGGCCGGCGAGCCAGGCGAGCCCGAAGCAGAACGCCAGCGCGAGCGGAAGCACATGGTCCCCGGACAGGCGCGCCGCGAGCGACGTCGCGCCGCGCGACACGACGCGCCCCGCCACGAGCGCCAGCACGAGGAATCCGAGCGCCTTGAGCACCACGCCGCCGATCGCGGCCGTCGAGAACGCCACGCCCGCGTCGGCGGCCTGGATCACGCCCGTGATCACGGCGAGCACGAGCAGCCCCAGCACGTCGTCGATCACGGCCGCGCCGAGGATGATGCGACCCTCGATGCTCGCGGTCCGCCCGATGTCCGACAGCACGCGCGCCGTGATGCCCACGCTCGTCGCGCACAGCGTGGCGCCCACGAACCAGGTCACGAGGTGGTCGCCGCCCGGCAGGAACGCGCGCGCCGTCCACATGCCGAGCAGCAGGGGCGCGACGACGCCGAGGACGGCGACCGCAAGCGCCGAACGCCCGACGCGCAGCATCGTGCCCAGGTCGGATTCGAGCCCGACCGCGAACAGCAGGAACAGCACGCCGATCTCGGCCATCAGGTCGAGCCCGGGGAGATCCCGCAGCCCCTCGAGGCCGTGGAACCCGATGAGCCCCAGGTTGCCGATGATCACGCCGGCGAACAGCTCGCCCAGGACCGGCGGCTGGCGCAGGCCCGAGAACGCGGCCGCGCCGATACGCCCGGCGATGAGCAGGACGACGAATGCGGCGAGCACGGGCATCAGCATCGGCGGTTCATACCCCATCCGGGTTCGGCGGTCGAGACGCCCGGCGCGTCGGGCGTGCCCGGCTTCACGGAAGCCGCCCGGCCGACTACGATGCGCCGATGTTCCGCGATCAGAAGGTCGTCGTCATCATGCCCGCGTACAACGCCTCGAAGACGCTCCGGCGCACCTACGACGAGGTGATGGCGCAGGGCGTGGTGGACCAGGTGATCGTCGTCGACGACGCGAGCCGCGACGACACCGTGGCGATCGCGCGCACCCTGCCGCGCACGCGCGTCGAGATCCATCCGAGCAACCGCGGCTACGGCGCGAACCAGAAGACGTCCTACCGGCTCGCCCTCGAAGAGGGCGCCGACATCGTCATCATGGTGCACCCCGACTACCAGTACACGCCCAAGCTGATCCCGGCGATGGCGAGCCTGATCGGCAACGGCCTCTACCCCTGCGTGCTCGGCTCGCGGATCCTGGGCGGCCACGCGCGGCGGGGCGGCATGCCGTGGTGGCGCTACGTCTCGAACCGGTTCCTGACGCTGGCCGAGAACGTCCTGCTCGGCTCCAAGCTGTCGGAGTTCCACACCGGCTACCGCGCGTTCTCGCGCGGGCTGCTCGAGCGCGTGCCGTTCGATCGCAACTCCGATGACTTCGTCTTCGACAACCAGATGCTCGCGCAGATCCTGTGGCTCGGGGAATCGATCGCCGAGATCTCCTGCCCGACGTCGTACTTCGCCGAGGCGTCGTCGATCAACTTCGCGCGCTCGGTGCGCTACGGATTCGGCTGCCTCGGCACGGGCCTCGCGTTCCGGGCGGCGCGTATGGGCTTCGTAAAACCCGCGATCTTCGCTGACAAATCGGCGACGAACGCGGCGCATTCCGTGCACGTCGAGACAGGGATCCGGCGCCCGTAGACGCGCCCCGGGCGGGCCCCGACTGCGCTAGTCCGACAGCAGGACGACCCGACGGACGCGCACCGACCCCGCGGCCTGCAGCCGCACGAAGTAGACACCGGCCGCCGTGCCGCGCGCCCCGCCGTCCCAGCGGATCTCGTGCGCCCCCGCCTGCTGCGTCCCGCGCGCGAGCACGGCGACGCGCCGACCGGCGACGTCGAACACCTCGAGCCGGACGTCGGCGCGCGCGGGCAGGCGGTAGCGCACGGTCAGCCGCTCGCGAGCGGGATTGGGCGCCGGGGACAGATCGAACCGCGCCTCCGGCGCCGCCACCGACAGCGCACCGACGACCGAGAATTCGTCACTCGTCCCGACGACACCGGACACCGTGGTGTCGGGCCAGGAGGCGTCGATCTGCAGGACGGCGATCCGCGCCATGGCCGTGACCGCGGGCGCCTGCCACGTGGCGCTGCCACTGTTCGGTAGTCCCTGGGCCGCCAGCGACCACGTGCGCCCATGGTCGAGTGATGCGAACAGGGCGACGCTTGTCGCACCGGGATCGGCGGACGCGTCCCACAGCACGGGAACGCTGCCGCCCCCGGCGACGACGGCGCCGGCCGCGGGGGCGATCACGGTGCCGCGTCGCACCCGCACGGTGTCGGTCCCGGAGCAGCCGCGGCTCCCAAGCCGCGCCGTCACGCGCACCGGCACGGCCGCACCCGCGGGGAGCGCGGCGAGCAGCGCTTCGCGATCCAGGCGCACGCGCAATTCGTCCCGCCCGTCGTGGTCGTGGTCGACGACGTCGACCGACGCCGACGAGTCGGGGCCCACGCGCGCCTCCACCCGGACACTCGCCGCCACGATCGCGGCCGGCCCGTCGGGCGGCGCCGGCTCGAGGGTGACGTCGGTCCACGGCGTGAACGCCGCCAGGCGGAATCGATCCAGAGCCACGTCGCACTCCGCCGCCAGCGGCGAGATGGAGAGCGCCGACAGCGTGCCGTCCCCTTCATTGGCGACGAACGCGAATGCGTCGAGCGCGTCAATGGCGATGCCGGCCGGCGCGGCGCCCGTCTCGGTCGAATCGCGAGCCGTCAGCGTGACCGATGCCCCCGGCGTGCCCGAGGCCCCCTCGGGTCCGCTGCTTCCACGCCCGATCTCGAAGACGACGATGCGATGCTGGTCCCGGTAGCCCACGTAGAGCAGGGTGCCGTCGGGCGAGATGGCGATGCTCGTGCCGCCGCTACCGACACGAAGCGTTTGAACCACCTGCAGATACGTGGGACTCGTCGGCGCGATGTCGATGACCTCGACGTCGGTGCCCGGGGTGAGCACGAACAGCAGCGTGCCGTCGGGGCTCACGACGATCGCCGTGCCGCCGGTGTCGACCCGCAGCGTGCGCACGACGGCCTCCGTGGTCAGATCGACGACGACGATCCCCGCGGCCGTGAGAATGAAGGCGACGGTGCCGTCGGGACTGACGACGATCGACGTGCCCCCCGTCCCGACGCGCAGGGTCGTCACGATCTGATGCCACGTCGCGTTGGCGGGGTTGATGTCGATGATGCTGAGCGTCGAGTCGCCCGAGTTGACGACGAGCAGCTTCTGCGTGACCGGGGAGATCGCGAACACCGCGGGGCGATCGCCCGTCGGAATCGCGGCGGTGACGCGGTGGTAGTCCGCGGAATCGGGATCGATGCCGATGACGCTCACGTCGTTGCTGCCCGAATTCGCGACGTATGCTCGGCGACCGTCGGGCACGATCACGATGGCCTGCGGGCGGCTGCCGACGGGGATGATCGCGAGCGTTCGCGTCTCGCGCAGATCGAGCGCGGTGACGCTGTTGGCCGCGGGGTTGGTCACGTAGGCGCGACGCCCGTCCGACGTGATCGCGAGCGCACGAATACCGCGGCGCAGCGCAATCTGATCGGCGAGGAAGCCCGGGCGCCCGTCCGGGTTCTGGACTGTGAATACCACGGCGTTGCTCGAAGCCACGCCGACCCGCACGGTGACGTCACCCGTGACCGCCTGTGCGGGGACGCGCAGTCCCAGGGCGGTGGGTGTGGCGCTGATGACGGGCGCGAGCACGCCGTTGAAGAGCACGGTGTTCTGCGCTGGGATCGCGCTGAAGCCGAGTCCCGAGACGACGACGTCGGTGCCCGGGGGACCGGCCGGAGGCAGGATCGACCGTATCGAAAGGTTCGGCTCCGGCATGATCGAGAAGTGCACGTCGGCGTTCGTGACGAGCGCCTGGCCCTCCGCGTCGTGGATGCCGGACTCGACCTGCAGCGTGCAGCGAGCCGCGAACGGCAGCGGCAGGGGTGGCTGGAGGATGGCGAGTCGACCGCGCTCCTGGAGCCGGACCGCGAGGGGCTTCAGGCCGGTGTAGACGTTTCCGAGCGCGGGCAGCAGGTGAACGTGGCTCGCCACGCTGCTCGAGTCCATGCTCTGGCTGAAGCGAAGGTACAGGGCGGTCCCGGGGTTGAGGCCACCGGTGCCCTCGCGCGGGCCGATGGCGAGCAGTTCCGGCGCGGCGCTCGCCGCGTCGGCCAGCGACCGCGCCGTGACGACGACCGAGTCGTCCGTGCCTCCGGAGGCGCGCACGATCAGGCGGACGTCGCCCTCCACGGGCGGCATCGTCCACGATGCGCGTGTCTCACCGAGCGCGTCCGTCTGATGCACCACGACGGCGTGCCCGCGGTCCAGCGTTCCGTTCGCCGCACCGTCGCTCGCATACATGACGGCGCCTCCCGCGACGGGGTTCCCGTCATGATCCGAGAGCCGCACGTGGATCGGAAGCGCGAGGGGCTGGCCCGCGGCGCCGTCCTGAGAGCCGCCGCTCACCACCGACACGCGGGCCGGCGGCTGGACCGCGACACCGGCGACCGGATCCGCCGTGCCGGGAGCGCTGCCACTCGCCCCGACCCATGCCTGCCGGCCACCGAGGCCGCGGGCGGCCATGAGCCTCCGAGAAACGCCGGGCAGATACGTATACGCGAGCCCGGCCGTCGCCCGCTCGATCAGGACGAGCGAATCGCACGTCACGCAGGGCGCGAGCACTCCGCTCCCGCTCGGCGCCGGAACGAAGTCGCCGAGGCCCCCGGCGGGCGGCACGCTGAGTCCGATCTGGCCCGCGAAGACGCCCTGCGTCTCGTCCGTGTTCCACGCCAGGACGCGCCCGTCGAGGAGGCGAGCGAACAGGGTTCGCCCGTCGGCCGAGAACGAGAGCGTCTGCGGCGCGGAGAACGTCGCGTTCTCGGGTAGCGCCACGGTCACGAATCCCGAGGCCGTCACGCGAAGGATCCGCACGCCCAAGGGCATTCCCACGACGAGATAGCGCCCGTCGGGCGACGGCAACAGGATCGGCGGGACGCCGTACAGCCCGACGGGAATCGAATCCAGCATGGCGCCCGTGGCACTCAGACGGTAGAGCCGCGCGAGCGAGGGCGCGGACACGTAGAGCCAACGCCCGCCGGGATCGACGGCGACGCTTCCCGCGGCACGCGTGCCCTGGAACCACGCGGTCCACGGGCCGGTCAGCGTCTGGAGGTACGTCGCGCTCGAGGCGTCGATGTCCACCGCCCGCACGTCGGCGGTCGTCGCACCGGTCCGCACGACGAGCCACAGGCGGCGGCCATCGATCGAGAAGGCGCCGTCGGCGAGATCGGTGCCCGTGAGCGCGGCCGTCCCGAGCCGCGTGCCGATCGCCGTGTCGCGATCCGAGATCGCGGCCAGATCCACGCCGGGTCCGCAGGATCCTGCCGCACCATAGCCGATCGCGAGCAGGCGCCCGTCCTGCCGCGCTCGCAGCCATCGCAGGGGGCGGTGCACGGAGTCCGGCGGGCACCAGGTGCGCGCGCTCGCGAGGTTCACGCCCAGGTCGCGCGCGATCGGCGCCCGCAGCGCATCCACGACGGTGAGCGGAAGGTTGAGCGTCCGCGCGCCCGGGGGGATGACGAGCGCGACCGACGTCTCCTGCTGCGACAGCGCGGGAACGCGGACCGCGGCCGCCATCGGGTCGGGCTGGTCGAAATCGACGATCGCGATCGGCGTGCCGCCGAGTTCGGCCGTCGTCCCGGCGGCGATGCCGCCCCCGGTCGCGATGGTGACGGCATCCCCCGGAGACGCGAGCGGCGGCGTCACGGCGACGAGGGTCGGGGCCCCGCCGGTCCGATACACCGACAGGCTGGAGCCGCTGCCGTTCGCGACCGCGAGCAACGCCCCGTCGGCGCTGCTCGCCACCGCCACGGGCCCGGCCCCCGATGGCGTCTCGGCCACGACGGTGTGGTACGTGGGACCCGGTATCCCGGCGGCTCGTGAGACATCGACGACCTGCAGGCGGTTGTACAGCGCATTCGTGAAATAGGCCGACTGGCCGCGCGGACTCGCGACGACGTCGGTGGGCGTCCCGCCGACCGACAGCGCGCCGTGGGCGCCGCCGGCGGGCACCGCGTACGTCGCGGGGACTGAACCGAGATCGCCGGCCGGGACGGCGATCACTTCGCCGCCCGACGGCGTCACCGCGATGCCGGCCCCGGTCGGGGACGGATCGAGTACCGCGAATGCCGAGTCCGCGTCGAGCGACACGGCGACGAGGCCGTGGGTCCGGGTCGAGGCGTAGACGCGATCGCCGAGCGGGCTCACGAGCGCCCCGCCCGTGAAGCGGGCACCCGGGACGACATGCGTTCGGACGAACTGGTTCAGCGTCACACTCGTCGGATCGACGTCGATCTCGGAGATCCGGTCGAGATCGCGGTCCGTGACGTAGACACGGCGCCCCGTCGGCGAGACCGCCACGCCGTCCGGCGCGCCCTCGAGCGCCACCGTATGGACCACGATGCCCATCGTGCCGCTGGTGGTGTCGGTGTCGACGATCGCCACCCATCCCGAGTCCGGATCGGTGACATAGGCGCGGCGGCCGTCCGGGGCGATCGCGACGCGGCGCGCGCCCGGCAGTGCCGTCACCACCGGCACGCGGAACTCCGGGCGCGTCGGGCTCAGGTTGACGATCGCGAGGCCGGTCTCGCCGGTGACGAACGCCGTCGCGCCCTCGGGCGACAGCGCGACGTCCGCCGGGCGGAACGGCAGGCCGATTTCGCCGCCGCTCGCCGCGGGAGCGACCTGGGGCGCCGGCGGCAGCACCGTGAGCGTGAAGAGATTGCTCACCGAGGGGCCGGCCGCGACCACCTTCACGGGTCCCGTGATCGCGTTGCCCGGCACGTCGACGACGAGGGCCGAGGGCGTGACGCTCGACGCGTCGATCGAATCCGGGACTCCGGACGACACGGTGAACAGCACCTTGTGCACCGCGCCGGGCGTCGGGTCGAACCCCGCTCCCAACACGGTGATCAGCGTACCGGTCGTGGCCAGGCGCGGCTGGATGTCGGCGATCGCGACGGACGGACGCGCCTCGGTCGCAAAGGCGCTGGTCCAATCGGCCCCGAGGTGATTGCCGGCGCGGTCCGTGAGCGCCGTGGTGATCTGGAGATCGTACGCCCTGCTGAACTCGAGCGGCTCCGTCGGCGTGAAGACGAGGCTGCGGCCGCCGCCGATGAGCTGCGCGGTGCCGCCGAGACGTGTGGTCTGGCCGTGGACGTGCAACCGAATCGCGGTGCGGAGACTCGTGTCGGCGACGGGCTCCGAGAACGTGACGAGGAGCGCGGTGTCGATCCGGATCTCCGTCGTGTCGGGGGACGGCGAAACGCCGGTGATCGACGGCGGCGTCAGATCGATCTCCGAAACGATCGCCGTCGGCGACAGCGTCGCTCCGGCGGTGACGACGAAGATCTCCTGATGATCGGCCCCTTCCGAGGCGCCCTCCAGGGGACCGCTCGCCCACTCGGGCAGAAAGTCCGTCTCGGCGCCCCCGACCCGCTCGTTGATGGCGCCGGGAAGCAAGCCGGGAATCGTTCCGTCGAGCGGATCGAGCCGCACCGAGTACAGCCCCGCCGGCAGCCGCCGCAGCGCGTAACGGCCGTCCTCGCGACTGAAATCGGACGCCGTCGTGTCGAGCGGCGCGCCGCCGGCGTCGACGCGCACCGCCTGGACCAGCGCACCCGGCACCGGCACGCCGTTGGATCCGCGCGTCACCGTGCCGGCGATCGCCCCGAAGCCGGTGCCGAGCGCCGGCGACGGATAGGCGGCACACAACGCGGCGCGGTCGTCGTCCTCGAGCGAGGCCGCCTCGTCGCCCGGCTGCAGCACGGGGAACATGGTGGCGTCCAGCACGCCGCTGTGGCTCAAGCCCAGCAGATGCCCCGCCTCGTGGGTGACGATGCTCTGCAGGTCGAACCCGCCGGTGACGGGGTTACCGGGCATGGAGAAACGGCTCGCCGGATTGAAGATGATGTCGGAATCGACGAGCTCGCCCGGACGGTGGACGCGGTCGGCGAGCGCGCGCTGGCGGGTGAACGACGTCGTCGGCGTGATCGCGAGCACGTTGGGCGGGAACGCGTAGTCGTCCTGGAACGTGACGAGGTTGATCCCGTCGAGCGCGGCCGCGTTCGTCTGGCTCGTCGTCGCGTCCTCGACGATCGTAACGCTCGACCCGGCGATGCCCTGCCAGGCGGCCAGGCCGCCCCGCACGGCCGCGAGATCGGTGCCGTCCGTGATCCGCGGGTCTCCGGCCTGCGACAGCCGGACGTGAACGGGCCGATCGACGAGCGACCACGATTCCGTATGGCGCATCGACGCCGTCGCGTCGAGACAGCCGTCGCCGTCGGCGTCCTCGCCCTCCGCGGATGTCGTCGGACACGCGTCGGCGTCGTCGCGCACACCATCGCGATCGGCGTCCTGGTGGAGCAGCTTCACGCGCACCTGATCGATGTACGGAAACCGCGTGTGGGGCGAGCCGTACGTCTGGCCGAGGAACAGGTCGCGGCTGTCGGCGATCATGATCACGATCTGGAGCGAATCCATGCGTGTTTCGACCGGCGCGCCGGTGTTGTAGCTGAAGGCGGTCGGGAACCGCCATTCCCAGAACGGATCGATGTAGGCCACTTCGTCGTCCGTCGAACCGAAGTCGAAGAAGGCCGGTCCCTGCCGGCCATCGATGCGCGGCCGCGTGTCGCCGGCCATCTTCCCGCGCACCTTGAGACGGATGAGCCGGAACGCGGGAATGTAGGAATACTTGCCGCCGATACTGATGATCAGCCCGGAATCCGACCACGAGGGAACCGCGAACCACGGCGAGGTCAGCCGGGCGAACATCCCGGTCCCCACCGAGTCTCCGGGCGACAGGAAGGACCATACGCAGCTCGGGTCGGTGAAATCGAACCCGCTTCGGAGTTCGGGTCGCGTGTCCGGCAGCGGAACATCGCGGATCACGTTCGCGAGTCTCACGGGCGAGCGGTACATGCCGTTCATCGCGGACACGGTCCAGGCGCCCGTCGACCCGTCCTCGAAGTCGACCGTGGCCAGTAGCGCTTGTCCCGACGCGCTGTCGCGCAGCGCGATGTTGTCGACCCAGGCGGCGCCGATACCGGGTATCGGTCCACCACCGTCTTCGTTCGAGTAGAGCTGGTTGGTCTGCACGACGAACCGCACGCGCGCCGGGTCGGCGTACGGAAAGTTCTGGTTGCCGTCCGCCGCGAGGTGCACCTCGGCGCTGAAGGTTCCTCCTCCGAAAATGGCGGTGTCGACGAATGCCGCGCGGTCGACAGGCATGTAGCGAACCACGAGGAAGTCCCACTTGCCGTCGCTGCGCAGCGCCTGGACGCCGAAGAACTCGTTGCCGCGATCGCCTTCCGAGTAGACGGGTGGATACGGATGGAATCCGATGCGCGCGTCGTAGGCGAGCACGGTGGCCGGGTGTCCCGTGCGCGGGAACAACGGGGAAGTGAGCCTCTGGCTCCAGCCGTTGCCGTAGCCGTAGTTGTAGACCCAATTCGCGACGTCGGGCGACGAGGTGGAATCGGCGCCGAACCAGAACGCGCGCGTACCCATGTGCACCGTGCCCGTGTCGACCACGAACCGGCTGGCGACGTGCGCGTAGATCAACCCGGTGAGGTCTTCCGCCGTCCAGCCACGCGCATCGCACGCGCCAGACAGGTCGTCCCAGCCATACTCGGCGAGCAGGAACGAGTCCCCTTGAGCCGACGTCTGGGCGGCCGCGAGCGCGCGCGCCTCACCGTGCGGCCGCATCCGCGGCGCGTCGTCGAGGTTCCAGGCCGAGGTGTCCGAAGGGCGCTCCGCACGCCCGGCGGGCGCGCGCGACGGCAGCCCGAGCGCCAGCGCGCAAGCGAGCAGGCACGTCCAGCGCGGAATGCGGCGGCGGCTACCCGTGAAGGTCCAACTCATGGAACGCGGCTCCGAGGGCGCTCGCGACGCCGGCGAGCGGGAAGGCGGCGGCGGCCGCCGCGCGTCGGGACGAAAGTATGGCGCACGCCGCAGGCAGGCCTCAAGGCCTAACCCGCGGCGGACGCGACTACGGCTGGGCCGAGGAGGCCGCCGCCAACGCCGCAGCCGGAACGCCCGCCGCGACGAGATCCGCCTCGACCGCCGCCTTCTCCGCCGCCGCGGGATTCGATGCCACGTAGGCGCGCCAGTCGGCAAGCGAGCCGCCGATTTCGCCGAGCCTCGCGCGCGCCCGCGTGCGGACCGCGAAGGCAGCCGGGTAGCCGGGCGAGAGCTCGAGCGCCCGGCCGGCCTCGTCTCGGGCTCTCTCCACTTCGCCGAGCGTCCAGTGCGCGAGAGCGGCATTCTTGTGCAGGGCGGCCTCGACGGGGAACCGCGCCAGTCCACGTGTGAGGACGGCGAGGCCCTCGCCAGCGCGGCCGCTCCGTACGAGCGCGAGGCCGAGTCCGTTGAACGCCTCCTTGCGCGTCGAGTCGAGCCGGAAGGCCACCTCGAAGTGCACGACCGCCTGGTCGAACGCCTCGGAGTCGAGGTTCAGGTTGCCGAGACCGTAGTGGGCCATGAATGCCACGCGCGCGTCCTTCGCATGCGTGCGCAACAGCCGCGTGTACGTCATCGTCGCCGAATCGCCCTCGTGCGCGGAGGCGTAGAGCGTGCCCAGGTTCAGCGACGCCTCGGCGTAGCCGGGGTCCTCGCGGAGTGCGGCCGCGAGCAGGCCGCGGGCGGTCGCCAGTTCGCCGCTGCCGAGCGCCTCGTAGCCCCGGTTCGACAGGAGCACGGCACGCTGGTGCGCCTCGGGCGACACGCGGCCCGCGGACATGCGCCACACGCCCACGGCGGCGATCGCGACGAGGGCCAGCACGATGCTCGCGATGGCGCCGGGGCGACCCTTCCGCCCGTTCGGCGTCGCGGGCGCGGCGGCGCCCGTCGATTCATGGGGCCCGGGGGACGCGGGTGGCGGGCCCGGCAACTCCTGCGTCGAGAGCGGCCGGCCGCTCAGCCGCGCCAGTTCCTGGGCCGCCGCGACGGCTTCGATGCGCCCGGCCGGATCCTTCACGAGCATGCGGCGCGCGATCGACTCGATCTCCTCGCTCACCTCGGGCCGCTGGTCGCGCAGCGGCGGCGGCTCCTGGTTCGCGATCATGAACATCACCGACAGCGGGTTGTCGCCCGGGTAGACCGGCTGGCCCGTGAGCATCTCGGCGAACACGAGCCCCAGCGCGAACACGTCGCCCGGCGGCCCCGAGACACCGCCGAGACTCTCGGGCGACATGTACGAGGCCGTACCGAGCGTCGAGCCCGTGACAGTGAGGCGCGAGGCGAGCAGTGCGCGGGCGAGGCCGAAGTCCATGACCTTCACCCGGCCGTCCTCGTCGAACATCAGGTTCTCGGGCTTGATGTCGCGGTGGATGACGTTGCGCCGGTGCGCGTAGCCGAGCGCCGAGGCGACGTCGCGCCCGATCTCGATCGCCCGGTCGACCGGGAGCGGACCCTCGGCGATGCGCTCGCGGAGCGACGCGCCCGGCACCAGCTCCATCGCGATGAACGGCCTGTCGCCCTCGGGCTCGAACTCGAACAGCATCGCGATGTGCGGATGGTGCATCTGGGCCGCGTTCACGGCCTCGGACTCGAAGCGGCGGAAGCTGTCGGGGTCGGCCGCGAGCTCGGGGGCGATGAACTTGAGCGCGACCTTGCGGCGGGCCTTGACGTCGAAGGCCTCGTAGACTTCGCCCATGCCGCCGCGTCCCAGCCGGCGGCCCAGCTCGTAGTGGGAGACGCGTTGAGGATCCATGAG
>JANLWK010000285.1:0-23327 GCA_031364505.1 Candidatus Eiseniibacteriota bacterium
GCAGTTGCCGCAGCGGTGGACAGGCAGCCCGCGACCGAGGAACCAGCCGAGAAGCAGACCGACTGCGGCGGCGACGGCCGCGGCGATGCTGAACCCGAGTCCCGACGTCTCGAGCCGGCCCGCCGCGAACGGCGGCAACGAGCCGCCCGCGAGCGGCAGCGAGCCGTGCATGAGCGGCGATAGCGAGCCGCCCACGACGGGCAGCCGCGGCTCGGCGAGCGAGCCCCAGGCGCGGCGCGGCGCCAGCCATTCCGCGACGGGGTCGAGCGCGCCGCCGCTGGCGGGCTGGTTCTTGAACTCGCGCACGCGATCGAAATCGAGCGCCGAGGCTCGCGACAGGGCCCGGTTGGCGCCGTCGAAGTCATAGCCGCGCGTATAGGCCTGCGACAGGTTGAACCACGCGGTCGCGTTCCGGGGATTGCTCTCGACCGCCTGCTTGAACGTGGCGATGGCGTCGTCCCACCGGCCCTGCATCGCCAGCGTGGCGCCGAGGTCGTCGAGCACGCGGTCGTCGCCGGGCCAGTGCACGAGCACGGCACGGTAGTCGGCCTCGGCGGCCGTCCAGTCACCGGCGTGGTGCGCGCGCCACCCTGCGCCGAAGCGGACGAACGGATCGTCGGGAAGGCGGGCGGCGAGCGCGTCGAGCTCGGCCACCGCCGCGGGTGCGGCGGGATCGACCTCGAGCGGAAGCAGCGTCAACAGCGGAGACTCCGCGGTGCGCAACGGGCGCGCCAGGCGGTCGAGCGCGGGGACGGTGAGCGGAGCCGCGGCGACGGTCGCGAACAACAAGATTGCGATCGCGCGCTCGCGGGCCTTGAGCGCGCGGAACAGCATGGCGAGATACACGATGACGGGCAGCGCCACGCCGAACCCCAGCGCGAACGGTGCCGCGAGCAGCCCCCACGTCCAGATCCGGCTCGTCCACGGCGACACCCAGCGGCGCAACCGCTCCTCGATCGGGTGGCGCAGCATCGCCTGGTGCTGGATCAGCACGAGGATCGCGGTCGCGAGCAGCCCCAGCGCCCAGGCGAGCAGCACGAGGTAGACCGCGTTGGCGGCGAGGCTCCATTGGGTCGCGAAATCGCTCCGCACGACGTTGATGAGCCCCGACGCCTGGGCGAGTGCCTGGGCGAAATCGTGGGTCGTCTCCCAGCGGATGACGGTCCAGCGCGCCGCGAGGAACGTCGGGTCGAGTTCCACCGCGCCGTGCGCGAGCCGGAGCGCCTCGTCCGCGTCGCCGGACTGGTGAGCGGTCAGCGCACGGTGGTAGTAGACGCGCGCCTCGATCGGCAGGGCGGCGCGCCGCGAATCCCGCTTCCAGTCGAGCCAGCGCGACAGGTCGCCGAAGTCCGCGGGCGGTTCGGTCATCACCACGGCGGCGGGCTCGGTGACGGCGGGCGCGGCGGCCGGCGCCGCCGCAGGCCGCCGGGTCGCGTGCGCGTTGCTCGTGACCGCCGGAGCTTCCTTGGAGTCCCTGGACCCCGGGGCGGCCTCGGGTTCCCCGGTGGCCGCGGGAGGCGCGGCTTCGGAGACCGACGAAGCGCCGGATTCGGCCGCCGGGTTCGCCGTTCCCGTGGTGGCCGCGGGCGCGGCGGCCTGCGGCTCCTCCGCTCGAGCCTCGAAGGGCCCGATCGACGCGACGATTCCCACGGCGAGCAGCGCGGGGAATGCGATGCGCCACGGCCGGATGACGGCGCGGGAGAGCCGGCCCGCGACGCACGGCGGCGCCAGGTGCTCGATGGCCGCGGCGGCGTCCATCGGAGCCCTCTGGGGAGCTCGCTTGGGAGCAATGGGGATCAGGCGAATCGTGTCGAGTCGATGCATCCGTGCGGTGCTTGACAGTCCCGGAGGCCGATCCTAAGTTGCGACGCGTTGTCGCTCGCTGAGTTATCGGCCGCCGCGACCTTCCCCTGAAGCCATCCTCGCAGCCGTTTCCGGGCCCCTGGAGCGTGTTCCGGAAGCCCGGGCAGCCCCTCCGGAAAGGGTGATCCCGTGACTGTTTCGTCGACCGCCGCCTGGATCCGCATCGCCGACGCCCGTGATCACGTGGGCGGGAGTGTCGAAGTGCGCGGATGGATTTCCCACCGCCGCTCGAGCGGCAAGGTGCAGTTCCTCGTGCTCCGCGACGGGTCGGGCCTCATGCAGTGCGTCGCCGGGGTGAAGGACGTGTCCGCAGAGACGTGGGAGCGGCTTGGGGACCTGACCCAGGAGTCGGCCGTGATCGTGCGCGGCACCTTGCGCGCCGAGCCGCGCGCGCCGGGAGAGGTCGAGATGGGGCTCCAGGACGTCGAGGTCCTGTCGCTCGCCGAGGGTTACCCGATCACGCCGAAGGAACACGGCACCGATTTCCTCATGGACCATCGCCACCTGTGGCTGCGGGCGCCGCGGCAGCAGGCGATCATGCGCATCCGCGCCGAGGTGATCGCGGCGTTCCGTGACTTCATGGACGGGGAAGGGTTCACGCTGGTCGACGCACCGATTTTCACGCCGGCGGCGTGCGAGGGCACGACGACACTGTTCGAGACCGCGTACTTCGACGACAAGGCGTACCTGTCGCAGAGCGGGCAGCTCTACATGGAAGCCGCGGCGATGGCGCTCGGGCGCGTCTACTGCTTCGGCCCGGCGTTCCGCGCCGAGAAGAGCAAGACGCGCCGGCACCTGATCGAGTTCTGGATGATGGAGCCCGAGTGGGCGTTCGCCACGCTCGAGGACGTGGTGGCACTCGAAGAGCGGCTGCTGCTCGCGACGATCGGCCGCGTGCTCGCCGAGCGGCGCGAAGAGCTGAAAGTGGTCGAGCGTGACGTGACGAAGCTCGAGCGCATCCAGGGCCCGTTCCCGCGCATCCACTACAACGACGCCGTGGCGAGGCTGCACGCGGCGGGTCAGCCGTTCGAGTGGGGCGGCGACTTCGGCGCGCCCGACGAGACGCTGCTGGCGAACCAGTTCGAGACGCCGGTGTTCGTGACGAACTACCCGGCCGCGGTGAAGGCGTTCTACATGGAGCCGGACCCGTCCGACCCGCGGCTCAGCCTGTCATGCGACTGCCTGGCGCCCGAGGGCTATGGCGAGATCATCGGGGGCGGCCAGCGCATGTCGTCGCTCGAACTGCTGACGCGGCGCATCGACGAGCACGGGCTGCCGCAGCCGGCGTTCGAGTGGTACAAGGACCTGCGCCGCTACGGCAGCGTGCCGCACGCCGGCTTCGGCATCGGCGTCGAGCGCACGCTCGCGTGGCTCGCCGGCATCGAGCACGTGCGCGAGACGATCGCCTTCCCGCGCATGCTCTACCGCCTGACGCCCTAGCGGCCGGGCGGGAGCGGCGGGGATGCCGCCGCGTCGGGCGCGCGCTGGAGCAGCAGCAGCGCGTCCTTCGTGTCGCGGTCGCGCGATTCGGCCGCGACCGGGTAGTGGGCCACCAGCGAGTCGCGTTCCGCGCTGTTGCGAAACGGGCGCCCCACGCCGGCGAACGCCTCCGAGTTCTTGAGCACGCCGGAGCGGATGACGATCCAGTCGGGCCGGTATTCCGCGACGACGTCGGTGTACCAGCCGGGTCCCTGCAGGCGCCGCTTGGCGATCGCCGGGGTGACGAGCCCGGTTTCGTCGAGGACGCGGAGCGGCGCGGTGTAGCCGATCATGCCGATCGGCTCGAGCAGCACGCTCTGGCCGGGCAGGGCGCGGTCGGCGAGGCGCGCGGCGATGGTGCCGAACGAGCGGCTCTCGTTGCTCGCCCGCCCGACGTAGAGCTGCCAGGCGAGCGTCCACACGCTCAGCACGAGTGCGGCGAGCGACACGGGAATCCACGGGCCGCGCACGATGCGGGGCAGGCCGACGGCGCACGCGAGCGTGAGGCCGAGCAGCGGCAGTGAGAAGTACCACCAGAAGTAGGCCGCGCCGACGAACGCGTAGCCAGCCCACACGAGGATCGCCGCCGCGGCGGCCCGCGCGACGCTCGAGCGGCGCTCGCGCCACAGCACGGCGAGCCCGCTCGCGAACGCGGCCGACGCCACGATCGTGAGCGGGATCATGAGCGACGTGTCGCCGATGCTCGGCCAGCGTCCGAGGATCACCGGGGAGAGCCACTCCCACCAGTGACGGCCCGCCCACGGCCCCGGCGTGCCGTACACCTTGGCCTTGGCGAGCAGGCTGTTCGGGATCGGGCTGCCGAACTGGAGCGTGAGCGCGCCGGCCGCCGCGCCGACGATCGCGAGCGCGATCAGGCGGTCGCGCCACGACGCGCCGAGCGACAGGACGACGGCCGCGACCGCGCCCTCGGGGCGCGTCAGCGCGAGGGCGGCGAGCGCCGGCCCGGCGGCCGGATGCTTCGCCTGCACGAGCGCCGCCGACAGCACGAGCAGCGCCATGCACAGGCTCATCTCCATGCCCGACACGCCGACCGCAGAGAAGTACGGCCACGCCGCGAAGAACAGCGTGAACGACCACGCGGCGCGGCGTCCGAACTCGCGTTCGAGCATGCCGCCCGCGACGAGCAGCGTGACGGCGTCGGCGATCACGCCCCACGCGCGCGCCCACACGACCGCGTCGCGCGTGACGAACACGCCGAGTGCGGTCCACACGGTCCACAACGGCGAGGTGAAGCCCATGACGTGCTCGCCGGGGTTGTAGACGAGGCCCTGTCCGGTCGCGAGGCTGCGCGCGTAACGGAACGTGATGAACGCGTCCTCGGCCGGGACGCGCGTCGAGATCCAGAGCGCCACCCGCGCGGAGAGCAGCAGCAGCAGCGGCAGGAAGTACGGCCCGCGGAGGTCGAACAGCGAGGCCGCCGACGGCAGGATGCCGGACGCCGCGGCGCGCGATCGCGCGGCCGGTTCCGGGGTCGGCGCGCGGCGGGCGGACGTGGAGGCGTGGGCTGCGTCGCGCGGGCGTGGGGAGGGCGTCACGGGGGCGCAGTCTATGCGAAGGCGTGACCGTCCGCACGGGGGGCGCGGTGCCCGCACGGGCGGCGAGGGCCGACGGTGGGCGTGGGGGCCTGGGGGGGACGGGCGGAAACAGCGGGGAATTCTTGACAGGCTCGGGGCGTATACCTAGTGTCCCGCGCCGCATTGGACGCGAGCCTGACAAGGGAGCCGCATCCATGATTGACAGCGTTCCAAGCCGGTTTCTACACTCGATGGACTTCGCGGTCCGGGCGCCGGGAAAGGCTGACATGCGATCCTGGTGGCTGCTGGCGCCGTGCGCGGTCCTGTTCCTGCCGGGCTGCTCCCCCTCTTCAAAAGACGCCGCCGAGGATTTCACCAGCGGTCACATCGTCGCCGTATGTTCGCCGGACGCGTGGCCCGGGATCGAGAGCTGCCGCCGGGCATTCGAGGCGCTCTACCCGGAGGCGCACATCGATCTGCGCGAGGGGACCTCGCGCGAGGCCGTCGCGGCGCTGTTCGGGGCGCGCGCGGACCTGGCGGTGATCAGCCGCGAACTGGTGCCGGAGGAACGGCGCGCAGCGGTACAGGGGAGGCTCGAGGTCGATGGATACCGGTTCGCACGGGACGCCGCGGTGCTGGTCGTGAACCCGGCCAACCCGGTCACGAATCTAACGCGCGAGGACGCGCGGGCGATCTATGGCGGCACGCTGCGAAACTGGTCGGTGCTCGGCGGACGCAACGAGCCGATCGAGAGCCTCGTGCCTCCGGCGGGGTCGGACTTGATGGAGTTCTTCTCGGAAGAGGTGATGCAGGGTGAAGCGATCGGGTCCGGGTCCCGGACCGTGTCGAACGACAGCGAAGCCGTGCGGGCGGTCATGAATCGCCCGGGCGGCATCGCCGTCGCGACACTCGGCGCCACCGCGCTCGGGGGCAAGGCGCTCCGCATGGCGCCGGTCCGAGGACTCGCGTACTACAGCCCGGACCTCGAAATGGTGCACGATGGGCGGTATCCGGTCACCCGGTTCTACAACCTCTACGCGCGTTCGCGGGGTCCGGCGCTCGCGAACGGGTTCATCACGTTTGTCACGAGCATGGACGGGCAGAAGCTGATCCGATCGAGCGGCCTCGTGCCGGCGTCGGTGCCCGTCCGGTTCGTTCGCAGCTCCCCGATGCTGGGCACTCACTCACAGGGAGATTCGACTTCGACCCCATGAACACACCGAGCACTCGCACCCGACTTCGCGTCGCCGCCCTGCTGTTCGCGGTTTCGCTCGCCCCGTTCGCCGCCGATCCGCTGCGCGCCGACGACCTGCGCGACGCGCGCAACGCGCTCGCGGCCGGCAATTACGACCAGGCCGTGACGCTGTTCGAGAAGGCCGCTTCGCAGGGCTATGCGGCCGGCCGCGCCGGTGTGGGCGAGGTATGGCTCCGTCGCCGGCAGTACGCGAAGGCCCTCGACGCGTTCGAGCAGGCGCAGAAGATGGACGCCGGGCTGGCCATGGGCTGGTACGGCCACGGCGAGGTGCTGCGCCGCCAGGGCAAGTGCGAGGAGGCGTTGCCCCTCCTGCAGAAGGCGACCGAGCTGGACCGTAAGTTCCCGGAGGCGCAGCTCGCGTGGGGCGACTGTCTCGTCCAGACGAAGCACCACGAGCAGGCCGTCGCGGCGCTCACGCCCGGGCTCAAGTGGGGCAAGTGGCGGCCGCGGTTCCTCGTGGCGCTCGGCAACGCAGAGCTCGCGCGCGACTCGCTGCGCGACGCGGGCATCTACTTCACGCAGGCGCGCGAAGAGGCACCCGACGACGCGGTGTCGCATCGCGCTCTCGGCGACTTCTACGTCAAGCGCGGCACGTTCGAGCTGGCGGTGCCCGAGTACCAGGTCGCGGTGGCCAAGGACTCGAGCGACGTCGAGCTGCTGCACGGGCTCGGCCGCTCGATGTTCTACGCCCAGCGGTACAACGAGGCGCTGGATGTCTACCGGCAGGTGGTGGCGAAGGATCCGGAGTTCGCGCCGGGCCAGCTGTCGCTCGGAGACCTCCTGTACCGCTCCGGTGCCGCGGACCGCAAGCGTTTTGCGGAGGCGGTCGATCCGCTCCAGAAGTACGTGGAGCTGATGCCGGACGACCCGAAGGGCTGGAGCGTCCTCGGGCGCACGCTGGCCCAGGTCGGTCGCCGCGACGAGGCCTACGAGGACATGAACAAGGCCGAGAAGCTCGGCGACACGAGCAAGGACATGTACACGATGCGCGCCCGGCTGAACGTCGAGCGCAAGGCGTGGGACGAGGCGCTGGCCGACTACGCGAAGGGCCAGCCGGAGGATGAGGACCGCCTGCGCATCGCCCAGGTGTACGTGTTCAAGAACGACCCGGTGCACGCGGAATCGCTCTACACGGCGATGATCACCGCGGATTCGACGACCAAGTCCGCCCAGTTCGCGATCAGCGAGATGGGCAAGCTCCGCTTCCGCGCCAAGGACTATCCGGCGGCTGTCCAGATGTTCCAGCGGCGAATCGCCCTTGACCCGGCGAACGACGAGGCTTACTACTATACGGGCCTGTCATATAAGGAGTTGAAGCAGTATCCCGAGGCGCTGGGAGCGCTCCGCACCGCGGCGCAGCTGGCGCCTGCAAAGGCGGACCGCCAGTTCTGGCTCGGCATCATGTACGCCCAGGTGGACTCCACCGAGGCGGCATCGGCGTCGCTGAACCGGGCGATCGAGCTGGACAGCGCGGGAACGAACAAGAACACCGCGATCGCGCTGCGCCAGTTGGGGTACTACGATCTGCTGAAGAAGTCGTATGGCGAAGCCGTCCGCAAGCTGTCCCGGAGCGTGACGATCACGCCCCAGGACGTCCAGAGTTGGGTGTGGCTCGGCCAGGCGCAGCAGAACTCCGGCGACAAGGCGAAGGCGTGCGATGCGTACCGGAAGGCACTCGAGATCGATCCCGCGCAGGCAGACGCGCTGCGCGGGAAGAAAACCCTAGGCTGCTCCTGAACCTCGGAGCAGGGAGGACTGGATGAAGCAGCGCCAGGTCGGACCGATCACCATCCTCGCCCCCAAGGGGTACCTGACGGGCGGGGACGAAACCGAGGAGCTGGAACAGACCATCAAGAACCTGGCCGAAGGCGGCAACAAGGCTCTGGTCGTGAATCTGGCCGAGACCCAGCACCTGAATTCAACGGCTCTGGGCGTCCTGATCTCGGCGCACTCCAACTACGTCCGGCGGGGCGGGCAGATGAAGCTGTGCTCGGTGGACAAGAAGATCGAGAACATTTTCGTCATCACGAAGCTGTCGCTCGTGTTCGACGTGTACCCGAACGAGGAGCAGGCGGTCGCCAGCTTCGCGGAGTCGAAGCCCGTTTAGAGCACATGCCCCGCCCTCGCGCGGGTCCAAGGAGGAGCATTCGAAGATGGGTCGTTTCATCGTTCCGTTGGGATTCGTGCTCGCGGTCGTGATCTCGATCGTGCTGTGGTGGGAGCTGCCTCGGCTGGGCCCGGTGGGTGAGCAGATGAAGGCCGGAGGCCCGCTCGTCGCCGCACTGATTCTGCTGATCATCCTGCAGACGACGTTCATCATCGAGCGCACCTGGAGCCTGCGGAAGGCCCAGGGGCGCGGTTCGCTGCCGGAGTTCTTGACCAACGTGCGCAAGCGCCTCCACAACGGCGACATCGAGGGCGCCATCAAGGCGTGCGCCCAACAGCGCGGTTCGGCCGCGAACGTGATCCGCGCCGGCCTCGAGCGGTACCAGCAGGTGCGTGCCGAGGGTCATCCGAAGGAGAAGATCGTGGCCGAAACGCAGGCGGCGATCCAGGAGGCGAACGGCCTCGAGGTGCCGCTGCTCGAGCGGAATCTCATCGCGCTGTCCACGATCGCGTCGATCGCGACGATGGTCGGGCTGCTCGGCACGGTGCTCGGCATGATCCGATCGTTCGCGGCGCTGGGCCACACCGGCGCCGTCGACGCGACGAAGCTCGCGGTCGGTATCTCCGAGGCGCTCATCAACACCGCCGGCGGCCTGTTCGTCGCCATCGCGGGCATCGTGGCCTACAACGTGTTCGTGACGCGCGTCGACAACTTCAACTACATGATGGACGAGGCGTCGTACGAGGCGATCCAGCTGTTGTCGTCCACGGCGACCACCTAGGAGCCCGGGGACCCTTCGATGCTCAAGAAGAAACGCCGCATCGGCATCGCGATCGACATGACGCCGATGGTCGACGTGGCCTTCCTGCTCCTTATCTTCTTCATGCTGACGACGCAGATGAAGCCGCCCGAGACCGACAAGATCACGCTGCCCGAGTCCAACTCCGAGATGAAGTCGCCGGAGTCGGACGTGATCACGATCTCGGTGACGCACTCGCAGAAGGTCAAGGTGTCGTGGCGGCAGGGCGGCAAGGAGATCGAGCGCAGCATCATGCCCGACCAGATCCCGGCCGAGATGCCGACGGTGCTGTCGACCGCGCGATCGGCGAACCCGGCGGCGCGCATGATCGTCAAGATGGACAAGGACGCCCAGTACGGCGTGATGGCGGACCTGATGCCGGCGCTGCAGCAGGCGAAGGCGCCGCGGTTCAACGTCCAGACCGAGCTCGGCACCAAGGGCGGGCTCTTCGGCAAGGCCAAGTAGGGCACTTGCTCCAAGCGAGGTGAGTTCCTGTGGGTGCGGTCGATACTCCTGAACGTAAATCCAAGAAAAAAGGCAAGGGATTCGGGCGGCCGAAGCGCCGGCTCGGCATCCGCATCGACATGACGCCGATGGTCGACGTGGCGTTCCTGCTGCTCATCTTCTTCATGGTCACCACGGTGTTCCGGACGCCGCAGGCGCTCGAGATCAACCTGCCGCCGGACCAGAAGGTCGAGGTCAAGATCGCCGCCTCGAAAGTCGTGACCGTGCGCGTGCTGCCCGACGAGCGTGCCTACTGGCGTCGCGGCGAGGATCCGTGGGCCCGCAGCACCGTGCCGGGACTGGCAGCGGTGCTCTCAGCCTACAAGGGCAACGACGAGATCGTGCTGCTGATCAAGATCGACCGCGAGGCGAAGTTCGACAACATGGTCCACATCATCGACGAGCTGGACCTGGCGAACCTCACCCGATTCTCGCTCGCGACCCTGACGCCGGAAGAACGCGCGGAAGTGGAGACGCTGTGACCGTCCAACCGTCCGGCCATCTCTACCAGTTCATGCCCTACGGGGCGCCCGAGCTGAAGGAAGTCGCCCGGCGATACCTCGTTCGCGCCACGGTGGTGGGCTCGATCGGGTGGATCGGGATCTTCCTGCTGTCCCTGGGAGGCGTGCAGATCCTGCTGCACCGGCCGAAGGAGACGAGCGTCATCGTGGTGCCGTACCGCGAGCTCGCGGCACCGCCACCGCTGTCGCAGAACGCGCCGCCGCCGCAAGTCCAGATCACCGCGCCGGTGGCGCCGCCCACGGTCGGCGTCGCCGTGCCCGTGCCCGATGCCGAGGCGCCGCCCGAGCAGACGATCGCTTCGCAGGAAGAAATCTCCACGAGCACGGGAAGCGTCGATGCGTCGGGGGACGGCATCGTCGTGGCGCCGCCGACCGAGGACGAGTTGCCCCGGTTCGGCGAGTACGTGTACGTCGAGGAGCTGCCCGAGGCGATCACCAAGGTGTCGCCGCTGTACCCGGACATCGCGCGCGAGGCGCAGGTCGACGGCACGGTGCTCGTCCAGGCGCTCGTCGGCAAGGACGGGCACGTGAAGGACGTGCGCGTCCAGAAGTCGATCCCCATGCTCGACCAGTCGGCCATCACGGCCGTGAAGCAGTGGGTGTTCAAGCCGGCGCTCTCGAACAACAAGCCCGTCGCCGTGTGGGTCGCGGTCCCCGTCAAGTTCACTCTTCGATAGTCACCGCCGCCTTCGCCGCGGTTCGGCCATGAGGATGCGTGGCCGGGTCGCGGCGATCGTGTATCCCCCTGGTCCCGCGCCCGGAATCGGCTTTTCCGCGCCCGTGGCCGGCCGTTTGACCACTCCGCGCGCGACTCCGTACCCTGCGGTGTTGCTCACCGGGAGGCTGGCCCAGTCTGCGTGGAGAGGGGATGGAGACCGTCATTTCCGACGATTCTGCGCAGGTGGTCCCCGCCGGGACCACCCCCTCGCTGCTCCGGCGCACGCTCGCCGTCTTCACCCGGCCGACCGCGGCCTGGACGGGCCTGCGAGAGCGATCGGAGTGGTGGTTCCCGGTCCTGCTCGTGACGCTCGTGAGCGCCGCCTTCGCCGCGGTGCTCCATCACCGGGCGCTGCTGCCCATGCTCACCGCGACGTGGCGCGACCAGGTCGCGAGCGGGCAGATGGCGGCCGAGCAGGCGCGGCACATCGAGGAGTTCTTCCGGAGCCCCCAGGGCCTACTCGTCGGCGTCGTGCAGCAGTGCCTCGTGCTGCCGATCATGGTGCTGCTCACCGGCCTCGTCGTGTGGTTCGGCGTCGGGTTCATTCTCGGCCGTCCGCTCGGCTACCGGCTGTCGCTCGAGGTGGCCGCGTGGTCGGGCCTCGTGACGATTCCGGCGCAGGTGCTCACGGCGCTGCTCGCGTGGAACCGCGAGACGCTGCGCGGCATCCACGTCGGCTTCGGCCTGCTGCTGCCCGAACCCGAGACGCCGTCGCGGCTGCTGGTCTGGCTGGGCGCCGTGCTCGACGCCCTGGGACCGCTCGCCGTGTGGTACGTCGTCGTCATGGTGATCGGGGCCGCGGCCCTGTCGGGCGCCTCGCGCCGCAGCGTGGCCTGGGTCCTGGGCAGCCTGTATCTCGTCCTCGTGCTGTTCCTCGCGTCGCTGGGCGCCCTGTTCGCACCCATGTCCTGATCGTGCAACCTTTCCCCTCATTCACCGTAGCTAACGGTGCCGGCTTACGACTGCGCCGGCCCCTGAACCAGGAGGATCTTCGATGACGTCGCCGCATGCGTTCCGCGGGCGTCTCGCGCTGCTCGCGGGACTCCTCACGGCGTCCCATGCCCATGCCGCCGAGCCATTGACGGCCGATCGCGCTGTCCAGGTCGCGTTGCAGCACAGCAGCCAGACCGCGAACGCGGCAGCCAGCGTGCTCGATGCGCGAGGCGGGCTCTACTCCGCGTACTCGGGCGTCGTGCCGCGGCTGTCCGCGATCGTGAGCCGGAGCGGAAGCTGGGTGCGCAGCCAGAGCGGAAGCGAGTCGTTCGGCAGCTTTCAGACGCCCTCGAGCACGTTCGACTCGGACGCCTACTCGACGACGCCCCAGGTCACCGGCACGTGGTCGGTGCTCAACCTGTCGAACCTGACCGGCGTGATGTCCGCCCGGCAGAACGTCAAGGCGGCGCGGTTGCAGCAGACCTCCGCGCGCAACGACGTGGCGCTGTCGGTGCGCCGCCAGTTCTATACCGTGGTCGGCGCGATCCACCTCGCGCGGGTGAACGGCGAGGCGCTCAAGCTGTCGCGTGACGACGAGCGCCGCGTGCGGGCGCTGTTCGAGGTCGGATCGGTGTCGAAGAGCGACGTGCTCAAGGCGCAGGTGGCGACCGCCCAGAGCGAGCTCGACTCGCTGACCTCGGTGCAGCAGATCACGACGCAGCGCATCGCCCTCGCGACCGCGCTCGGCGTGGCCGAGGGCGAGCTGGGCGACATCGACACGACGCTCACGGTGACGCCCAACGAATACGACGAGGCCGATCTGCAGGCGCAGGCCGCGCGCAACCGGCCGGACCTCAAGGCCGCCGAGGCCGACCTCAAGGCGGCGAGTGCCGCGCGCTGGTCGGCGCGCCTCGCGCGGTTGCCGTACATCACCGTGTCGGGTGCGGCGCAGTTCAAGCCCAAGAGCTCGAGCACGACGACCGAGCTGGATCCGCCGCCGCCGGACACGTCGAGCAGCTCCCACTCGGAGACCGACAAGGTGTACCGCGCGTCGATCGCGCTCAACTGGGACTTCTTCGACGGCTTCGCGACCGACGCCCGCAATGCCTCGACCCAGGCCAGCCTGATCCGCGCGCGTGACACGCGGGACGTGCTCCGGCGCAATCTCGAGGCCGATGTGCGGCAGTCGCTGCTGTCCTATCGCGAGGCGCTCGAGAGCTGGAAGGTCGCCACGCGGGCCGTTGAATCCGCGAGCGAGAACCTCAAGCTGACCCAGGAGAAGTACAACGTCGGCTCGTCGACGATTCTCGACCTGATCGACGCGCAGGTGCAGCTCCAGCGCGCGCAGAACCAGGACGTCAACGCGCGCGCGCGGGTTCGCACCGCCGAGGCCGGCATCCGCCGCGCCATCGGGCAGGGCGAGTAGTCCGGGGGCCCCGCCGCGATGAAGGCGACGCGATGAAGAACAAATGGCTGTGGATCGGCCTGGGCGCCGCGGTGATGGTGGCGCTCGTGACCGTCGGCATCCTGCGCGGGAAGCGCGCCAAGGTCGTGCCCGTCCAGTTCGCCCGCGTGCGGACCGAGGACATCACGGCGCGCGTCCGGGCGCCCGGCAAAATCGAGCCGCGGACCCAGGTGAAGATCAGCGCGGACGTGATGGGCAAGATCGTCTCGCTTCCGGTCAAGGAAGGCGACCGCGTGCGCAAGGGCCAGCTCATGCTCCAGCTCGACGACACGCAGTACCGCTCGTCGCTCGGCCAGGCGCGCGCGGCGCTGGCGTCAGGGCAGGCGCGCCTGCGCGAGGCCGAGGGGAGCTTCCGGGTGGTCGACGCGAACTACGCCCGGCAGAAGAGCCTGTTCGACCAGAAGCTGCTGTCGAACGCGGAGTGGGACCAGGCGACGAACACGCATGAGTCCGCGCGGGCGGCGCAGACGGCCGCGCGCGAGGAGGTGGCCCGAACGCGGGCACTCGTCGACGCGGCGGCCGACAACGTGCGCAAGTGCCGCTTCGTCGCGCCGTTCGACGGCGTGGTGAGCGCGCTCAACGTCGAGGCCGGCGAGATCGCGATCACGGGCACGATGAACAACCCCGGCACGCAGCTGCTGACGGTGTCCGACCTGTCGCGCATGCTCGTGCGCGCCGACGTGGACGAGACCGATGTCGTCGACCTCACGCTCGGCCAGAAGGCCAAGATCAGCGTCGACGCGATCCCCGACACGACCTTCGTCGGCTCGGTCGTCGAGATCGGGAACACGGCGAAGCGCTCGATCACCTCGAGCGTCGAGGGCCAGACGAACTTCGAGGTGAAGGTCGTGTTCGATACCGACGTGCCCCAGGTTCGGCCGGGTATGACCGCCGACGTCGAGATCGAGACGGCGATGCACGCGAAGGCGATCGGTGTGCCGATCCAGACCGTCGTCGTGCGCACCGACCGCGAGCTCGAGGCCCACGGCAAGGGGGAGAAGAAGAAGGGGCGTGAGCCGAAGGGCGGCGACGCCCTGGCCGCGTTCGAGGACACGATCGGCAAGAAGCCGCGCGAGATCACCGGCTTGTTCAAGGTCGTCGAGGGCGTGGCGAAGTTCGTCCCCGTGCGCACCGGCATCGCGAGCGAGACCGAGATCGAGATTTATGGTGATGTCCATCCCGGTGACCTCGTGGTCGCCGGCCCTTACAAGGCGCTCCGCGAGCTCAAGCCCGACGCCAAGGTCCGGCAGGAGTCGCCGGGGAAAGGCAAGAAGTGAAGGCCACCGCATGATCGCGCTCCGTAACCTGCATCGCGTCTACCAGGTCGGCACCGAGCTCGTCCACGCCCTGAACGGAGTCGATCTCGACATCGCGCAGGGTGAATACGTCGCGATCATGGGCCCGTCGGGTTCGGGCAAGTCGACGATGATGAACATCGTCGGCTGCCTCGACACACCGACCGAGGGCAGCTACCAGCTCAAGGGGCAGGAAATCGCGAAGATGTCCGACGACGAGCTGGCGCGGATCCGCAATCACGAAATTGGTTTCGTGTTCCAGACGTTCAACCTGCTGCCGCGTGCCGATGCGCTCCACAACGTCGAGCTGCCGCTCGTCTACGCTGGTATGAAGCACGAGGAACGCCGTGCCCGCGCGCGCGAGGCGCTGACGCTGGTGGGACTCGGGGACCGCATGAAACACCGTCCGAACGAGTTGTCCGGCGGCCAGCGGCAGCGTGTGGCGATCGCGCGCGCGCTCGTGAACAAGCCGAGCATCATCCTGGCCGACGAGCCGACCGGCAATCTCGACTCGGCGACGGGCGAGGAGATCATGGCCGCGTTCGCCGACATCTGGAAGCAGGGCAACACCGTGATCCTCGTCACGCACGAGGCCGACATCGCGGCCCACGCGCGGCGCGTCGTGCGCATGCGCGACGGCAAGATCGAGAGCGACGCCCCGAGCCCCGGCCCGCCCGCGCCGGTGCGGATGTCGGGCACGCCCGCATGAACCTGCGCGAGAGCGCGGCGATCGCCCTGGCGGCGCTCCGGGCCAACAAGCTGCGATCCTTCCTGACGCTGCTCGGCACGATCATCGGCGTCACGGCGGTCATCTTCGTCGTGTCGCTCGTCCAGGGGCTGAACCGCTACGTCTCGGACAAGCTGCTGCAGGCCGGGTCGAACGTGTTCTACGTCGACAAGTTCGGCTTCATCACCTCGCAGGAGGAGTGGGAGGCCCGGCGCAACTGGCCCGAGGTCACGCTCGACGACGCCGACGCGCTGCACGATGGCGTGCGCCATGCCCGCATGGTCGTCGCCCAGGCGAGCGACTACGAAACGCTGCGCTACCGCGACAAGACGCTGAAGGCCGTCGAGGTGCGCGGCCGGGGACCGGGCTACGAGATCGTCGACGATCTCACCGTGGGCGAGGGCCGGCACCTGGGCGAGCAGGATGACCAGCGGCGGCAGATGGTGTGCGTCGTCGGCTCCGAGGTGGCCGAGGAGCTGTTCGGCGGCCTCGACCCGATCGGCAGGACGATGCGCGTCGGCCCTGAGACGTACGAGGTGGTCGGGGTCACGTCACCGAAGGGCAAGCTGCTCGGGCAGACGCAGGACCGCTTCGTCACGCTGCCCATCCGCACGTTCCAGAAGTACAAGCAGGAGCGGGGCGGCTTCCAGATCGCCGTCAAGAGCGTGGACCAGTCCTCGCTCGAGCTGGCGGTGCAGGAGGCGCGCGTCGTGCTGCGCGGTGTGCGCCGGCTGGGCCCCGGCAAGCCGGACAACTTCGGTATCACGACCGCCGACACGTGGATGGATTTCTACCAGCACCTGACCGGCGGCATCTTCGTCGTGACGATCGGCGTGGCGCTCATCTCGCTGCTCGTCGGCGGCATCGTCATCATGAACATCATGCTCGTCTCGGTGACCGAGCGTACCCGCGAGATCGGCGTGCGCAAGGCGCTCGGCGCGCGCAAGCGCGACATCCTGCTGCAGTTCCTCGTCGAGGCGACGACGCTGTCGATGGTGGGCGGGCTCTTGGGCGTCCTGTTCGGGGTACTCCTCGCGGTGCTCGTCGGTGCGGTGAGCCCGCTGCCGACCGCCGTGAGCACGCCCGCCGTCGTCGCCGGCATCCTCATGTCGTCCGTGATCGGCGTGGTGTTCGGCACGTACCCCGCGGTACGGGCGGCCGCCCTCGATCCCATCGACGCGCTGCGGTACGAGTAGCGCGATGAACGCGCGCCTCGTCCGTGACACCGCCGCCATGGCGGTGCGCGCGCTCACGACGAACCGGCTGCGCTCCATCCTGGCGCTGCTCGGCATCGTCATCGGCGTCGGCACGGTGATCGGGATGATGGCGCTGATCAATGGATTCCAGCGCTCGTTCCAGCAGTCACTTCAATCGCTCGGCAACAACACCATCTACATCCGCCGCATCCGTCCCGGCATCCAGTTCAGCGGCGGTGTGCCCGAGAGCCTGAAGGCGCGGCGCGCGTTCAACATGGACGATGCCCAGGCGATCCTCGACGGCGCCCCGGCTGTGCGCGCGGTGACGCCGCTCAAGTGGCCATTCGAAGACCTGAGGCTCGAGTATCGCGGTCACCACTCGAAGATCACGTTCGTGTTTGGCACCGACCAGAACTTCATGACGGTCCGCGGCTACGATCCCGAGCACGGCCGGTTCTTCACCCAGGAGGAGGTCCATCGCCGGGCGAACGTGGTCGTGCTCGGCAAGGACACGCGCGAGGCGCTGTTCAAGGACGCGAGCGGGCTCGGCGAGCGGATCCACATCGGCACGATCCCGTTCACCGTGATCGGTGAGTTCGGGAAGAAGGGCAAGTTCCTCGGCAACAACTTCGACGAGGTCGCCACCGTGCCGTACACGGTGGTCGAGAAGTATTTCCCGGCACCGAACGACGCGCCCCCGTGGTTCCCCAAGCGCGGCGAGGTGTTCCTGGACGCGGTCGCCAAGTCACCCGCCCAGACCGACGAGGCGATCCGCGAGATCAGCGAGATCCTGCGCGTGCGCCGGCACCTGCCGAGCAACAAGACGAACGACTTCGCGGTGCTCACGGACGAGACGTTCTTGAACCTCTACCGCAGCATCACCGGCGGCATCGCGATTGTCATGACGCTCGTATCCTTCATCGCGCTCGTCGTCGGCGGGATCGGCATCATGAACATCATGCTCGTCGCCGTCACCGAGCGAACCCGCGAGATCGGCGTGCGCAAGGCGCTCGGCGCCCCGCGCCGCGCGATCCTCGCCCAGTTCCTGTTCGAGGCGATCCTGCTCACCGCGATCGGCGGCGTCATCGGCGTGCTGTTCGGCGCCGCCATTTCGTGGGTCGTGCGAGCGGCGAGCCCCCTGCCGACGTTCGTGTCGCCCGCGTCCGTGGTGATCGGCCTCGGCTTCTCGGCGGCCGTCGGCCTGTTCTTCGGGCTGTACCCCGCCATGCGAGCCTCGAAGCTCGACCCGGTCGACGCGCTGCGCTGGGAATAGGCGCGAGGCGCGCGGGCGGGCGTGCAACGCCGCGCGAGGTGTCTGCGCGGACACCTCGGCGGTGCGCGCAGAACCGCTAGAGCGTTGGGTCGCAGTGCAGCAATACCGAACAAAACTGTCCCCGGGGACAGTGGCCCCTCGAGAGACCGCCCGCATCAGAACCCGTTCGAACAGGAAGCGCGGGATCATCGCCGCGCGATTGCGGCTCGCGCCACATTCCCGTACGCGAACTGTCCTCGAGGACAGTGTTGTGTAGCGCGATCGAACGAAACTGTCCTCAAGGACAGTTCGATTTTGCGCGCATGAACAAGTACGAATGCGCATCGCGACTAGCACGCCGTCGACCGCACGAACGCGATCATCATCACAAGGCGCCACTGTCCCCGGGGACAGTTTCGTTCGATGTCGCTAACCTGCCCCGGGGCGGGTCGAGTCGGCGCTTCGAAGCGTGGCCGCGGCGGCAAGCAACTTGCGCGGCATTCGGGCATGACCGACGACCCGTAGGCTTTCGTCCCCCCGCACTGTCCGAATCGCGCCTGCCCATTTCACGCAGGCATCAAGGGTTGGCGCTGGGTACGCGACGGCTTCTTCAAGCGCGGTGTCACCCAGACCTGTGTCCAGCGTTTCCGGTGTCGCCACTGCCGACGTCGCTTCAGCCGGCAGACGTTCGATGCGACCTTCAAGCTCAGGCGCCCGGAGCTCGTCGAGCAGGTCGTTCGCCGGCTGCCGAGCGGCATCAGTGTGCGCCAGCTCGGGCGCGAACTGAGCGCGTCGGCTCAGACGATTGCTATTCACATCCGTCGCCTGGGTCACAGCAGCTCGTGGTTCCAGGCCCGCGCCAGCCGGCGGCGTCTCCGCAAGGAATAGAAGCGGGTTCGGAGCCCCGCGCCGCCCGCGGCAAGCCCGCTCGTGACACCGGTGCTATAGTCGGTCGTCTCATGCGCCACGCACCGACACCCCGCAGGGCCGCCCCGCCCGATGCGCCTCCGGCGGCGCCCTCCGTCCCCGGGGCCCCACCGGGACGTGGCCTGCGCGACATCGTCATCCGCGGCGCGCGCGAGCACAACCTCCAGAACCTGAACCTCCGCCTTCCGCGCCAGAGCCTGATCGTCATGACGGGTGTGTCCGGCTCGGGCAAGTCGTCGCTGGCGTTCGACACGCTGTACGCCGAGGGCCAGCGACGCTACGTCGAGTCGCTGTCGGCGTACGCGCGCCAGTTCCTCGGACAGATGGAGAAGCCCGAAGTCGACGCGATCGAGGGACTGTCGCCGGCGATCGCGATCGAGCAGCGCGGCGCCGGCTCCAACCCGCGCTCCACGGTCGCCACCGTGACCGAGATCTACGACTACCTGCGCCTGCTGTTCTCGCGCGTGGGCGAGCAACACTGCCCGAATTGCGGCACGCGCATGCGGCGGCAGAGTGTCCAGGAGATCGTCGACGCGGTGCTCGACCGGCTGGGTGGCGCGAAGATCGCGCTGCTGGCACCGCTCGTGCGCGGGCGCAAGGGCGAGTACCGGAAGGAGCTGGAATCGGTGCACCGGCAGGGCTACCTGCGCGCGCGCATCGACGGCGCGTGGGTCGAGCTGGACGACCCGCCCAAGCTCGCGCGCTACAAGCGCCACGACATCGACATCGTGGTGGACCGCCTCACCGTGACGGGGGACGCGCGCTCGCGGCTCGCGGACTCGGTCGAGACGGCGCTCAAGCTCGGCAACGGGCTCGTCACCGTGGCGCGCGACGGCGAGGACGACCTGCCGTTCAGCCAGGGCGCGGCGTGCCCGAACTGCGGCACGAGCGTCGAAGAGCTGCAGCCGCGCAGCTTCTCGTTCAACTCGCCGTACGGCGCGTGCAAATCGTGTGACGGCATCGGCACCCAGCTCAGGGTGGATCCCGCACGCGTCGTGCCCGACGCGAGCCTGTCCATCCGCGACGGCGCCATCGCGGCCTGGGGCGACGCCGAGGGGACGTGGATCGGCGGGACCCTGCGCGCGCTGGCGAAGAAGTTCGACTTCTCGCTCGACGTGCCGTGGAAGAAGCTCCCGGCGCGCGTGCGCGGCCTGCTGCTGCAGGGCAGCGGTGACGAGGCGGTGCGTTTCGAGTTCAAGACCCAGAAGGGGTCGTCGTTCGTCCACACCTCGAAGTACGAGGGTGTGATCCCGAGCCTCGAGCGCCGCTTTCGGCAGACGACGAGTGACGCGGTGCGTCGCGGCATCTCGGCGCTGATGAACCCGACTCCGTGCCCCGACTGCGGCGGCCGGCGGCTGCGCCCCGAGAGCCTCGCGGTGCGCGTCCAGGGCCGGAACATCGCAGAGTGGTGCGAGAAATCGGTGTCGGCCGCCCGCCGCGACTTCGCCGGCGTCGCGTTCGAGGGTTCGGACGCGCGCATCGCGGCGCCGATCCTGCGCGAGATCACGAGCCGCCTCGGCTTCCTCGACGACGTGGGGCTCGGTTATCTCACGCTCGAACGCTCGGCCGGATCGCTCGCCGGCGGCGAGGCCCAGCGCATCCGCCTCGCGACCCAGATCGGCTCGCAGCTCACCGGCGTGCTGTACATCCTCGACGAGCCGTCGATCGGGCTCCATCACCGCGACAACCAGAGGCTGCTCCGCACCCTCGAGCGGCTGCGCGATCTCGGCAACACGCTCGTCGTGGTCGAGCACGACGAGGACACGATGAACCGCGCGGACTTCCTCGTCGACTTAGGCCCCGGCGCCGGCCGGCACGGCGGCCGGCTGGTGGCCGCCGGCACCCCCGCCGAGGTGCGCGCGACGCCCGCGTCGCTCACCGGGCAGTACTTGAACGGCACGCGGCGCATCGAGACGCCGCGCGATCGCCGTCGCGGCAACGGTGAATCGCTCGAGGTCGTCGGCGCTCGCGCCCACAACCTGAAGGACCTGGACGTGCGCTTCCCGCTCGGTACGCTGACCTGCGTCACGGGCGTGTCGGGCTCGGGGAAGAGCACGCTCGTGAACGACATCCTGCTCGCGGAGCTGCAGCGTCACTTCGGCATCGAGGGCGTGATTCCCGGCGCCCACAAGGCCATCCGGGGCGCCCAGCACCTCGACAAGGTCGTGGCGATCGACCAGAGCCCGATCGGCCGCACGCCGCGGTCGAATCCCGCCACCTACACGGGCGCCTTCACGTTCATCCGCGACCTGTTCGCGAAGCTGCCGGAATCGCGCGTGCGCGGCTACGCGCCCGGGCGTTTCTCGTTCAACGTGAAGGGCGGGCGGTGCGAGGAGTGCGAGGGGGACGGGCTCAAGAAGATCGAGATGCACTTCCTGCCCGACGTCTACGTGCGCTGCGACCTGTGCCACGGCCGCCGCTACAACCGCGAGACCCTCGAGATCCTGTACAAGGGCCGCTCGATCGCCGACGTGCTCGAGATGACCGTCGAAGAGGCGGTGGAATTCCTCGGCGCGGTGCCGCCGCTCCGCCGCAAGCTCGAGACGCTGCGCGCGGTCGGCCTCGGCTACCTGCATCTCGGCCAGGCGGCGACGACGCTGTCGGGCGGCGAGGCCCAGCGCGTGAAGCTCGCGACCGAGCTGTCGCGCGTCGAGACGGGGCGCACGCTGTACGTGCTCGACGAGCCGACGACGGGGCTCCACTTCGAGGACGTGCGCGTGCTGCTCGACGTGCTGCAGGCGCTCGTCGAGCGCGGCAACACCGTGGTCGTCATCGAGCACCACCTGGACGTCATCAAGTCGGCCGACTGGCTGCTCGACCTGGGTCCCGAGGGCGGCGACGCCGGCGGGCGCCTGGTCGCCGAGGGCACGCCGGAACGCGTGGCGAAGGCGCGGCAATCGCACACCGGCGCCGCCCTTCGCTCGATGCCGTCGTTCACGGCGCGCTGAGCCAGGGCGACGCCGGGATGCGTTCCGGACGGCGCCGCGTGGCCGTGACAATCCCCGTGGGAAGCGGCATCCTGTGGCCGTGACCGCTACGGCCGCGGATGGTCGGGGCGGCGTTCTCGAAGTCCATCGGGACGGATCCACGCGTGCGTCGGATCCACGTCGAACAGGGACGACACCACCATGAATACGATCACGACGGCGACGGCCGGAACACCCCAGTCGCGCGTTTCCACACGGGCGCGCACGATGAAGGCGGTGGTCAAGGCCGCCGCGGCCCCCGGAGCCGAGATCCGCGAGGTGCCCGTCCCGTCCGCGCAAGCGGGCCAGGTGCTGCTCCGCGTGCTGCGCGCCGGGGTGTGTGGCACCGACCTCCACATCTATACGTGGGACCGTTGGTCCCAGGACCGCATCAAGCCGCCGGTGACGCTCGGCCACGAATTCGTCGGCGAGATCGTCGAGCTGGGCGCGGGCGTCACCGAGTTCCGCGCGGGCGAGCGCGTGAGTTGCGAGAGCCACATCATCTGCGAGCACTGCACCGCCTGCCGCACCGGCAACGGACACGTGTGCCCGAACACGCGCATCCTCGGCGTCGACGTGAACGGCGGGTTCGCCGAGTACGTCGTGGTTCCGGCCTCGAACGCGTGGCGCGCGCCCGCCAACATTCCGCTCGACGTGCAGGGCATCATGGAGCCGCTCGGCAACGCCGTGCACACGGCATTCGCCGGCGATCTCGCCGGCCAGCGCATCGCCGTCACCGGCTGCGGCCCCATCGGCCTGTTCGCCATCGCCGTGGCCCGCGCCGCGGGCGCGGTGCAGGTGATCGCCTCGGACGTCGCTCCCTACCGGCTCGACCTCGCGAAGAAGATGAACGCGGACGGCGTCATCGACGTGTCGAAGGAGCCGTTCGTCGAACGGGTGATGCAGCTCACCGACGGCCGTGGCTTGGACGGCGTGCTCGAGATGTCGGGCAACCCGCAGGCGCTGCGCGACGGGCTCGCGGCACTCCGCAACGGGGGCAGGCTGTCGCTGCTCGGGCTGCCGCAGGCGCCGTTCGAGCTCGACTGGACAAAGCTGTTCATCTTCAAGGGCATCACGCTGCACGGCATCATCGGGCGGCGCATGTACCAGACCTGGTACCAGATGGACAACCTGCTCCGCTCGGGCCGTCTCGACGTGCGCCCCGCGATCACGCACGTCATGCCGATGGAGCGCTTCGACGACGCCATCGGCCTGCTGCGATCGGGCAACGCCGGCAAGGTCGTCCTCGTACCGTGGGGCCAGGAGTAGGCTGGGAGGCTAGGAGCCTGGAGCCTGGGGAGTCATCATGTTCGACCACGTGAAGCAGGAGTTGCAGGGCGAGCTGGACGCGATCCGCGAGGCGGGGCTGTGGAAGGACGAGCGCGTGCTCGCCTCGCCGCAGGGGGCGTCGGTGACGCTCGCCGACGGGCGCGAGGTGCTGGTGTTCTGCGCGAACAACTACCTCGGGCTGTCGAGCCACCCGGACGTAATCGCCGCGGCGCATCGCGCGATGGACGAGCGCGGATTCGGGCTCAGCTCGGTGCGCTTCATCTGCGGCACACAGGATCTGCACAAGCGGCTCGAGAAGAAGATCTCCGAGTTCCTCGGCACCGAGGACACCATTCTCTACGCCGCGTGCTTCGACGCCAACGGTGGCGTGTTCGAGCCGCTGCTCGGCGAGCAGGACGCGGTGATCTCGGACGAGCTGAACCACGCCTCGATCATCGACGGCGTTCGGCTGTGCAAGGCGAAGCGCTGGCGCTACAAGAACGCCGACATGGCCGA